>JANPBZ010000206.1:0-87997 GCA_031430695.1 Ilumatobacteraceae bacterium | reverse complement strand
GCGCGTCGCGCAAGCGCGCGTCGCGCAAGCGCGCGTCGCGCAAGCGCGCGTCGCGCAAGCGCGCGTCGCGCAAGCGCGCGTCGCGCAAGCGCGCCTAGCCACAGTGCGGCTCGACGGCCATCCTCATGGCGTGCCGTGTTGCTTCGTCCTGAGCGACGAGGTAAGTGCCGTCTTCACGGTCAATACCCTTCCTCATTTGTCCTTCTCCAACCCCGATCAAGGGCGGCAAAAGGGCGGACGGGGCGTGAAAAGGGCGTGTCACACAGGTCAACAACGGTCATCTGCGGTCAACAACGGTCACTCAAAAACTTCGGCTGAGCTGGCAGGACGTCTCTCACCAGCGCTTCCGCACAAGATTTCATGGGGGTTCGATTCCCCCAGCTCCACTTTGTCCAAAAATAGCCTCTGAGCAGGACATTTGAGAAACAACACAGGGCGGCGAATTCCCCCCGGTTGACCCACAAGTTCGTCTTGTGAAGACCCTCTCGGCAAGGGCGGCAAAAGGGCGGACGACGGCACGGTGACTCCAGCCTGATGCACCGGATGAGCACCGGATGAGCTTCAAGTGTGACGTCGCGAGCGCTCCGGTGATTTTGCTGTCGCGTACGTGCATCCGGTTCACGCCGCGGAATCGACTCGGGGTCACCGGGGCCGAACCGGTATCGATATCTCCCGGGCTCTTACGTTCGACTCGGCGCCCTGCGGTCGGGCTCGACTATCCGATAGTCGATTGGGGCGAGGCGTGGAATGAGATCGGTGTCAGAGTTCTGGGTGCGGTCCGGCGGCTGATCAACGCAGTTCGAACGATCGCAGACGAGGGACCCGACTAGACTAGATCGTTGTGCCTTGCAGGAAACTTGCCAGGGCGCAGCTGCCCAAGCCGCCACGCCTCCTGGATGTCATAAGTGACAGCGCTTGCTGGCCAGTCGGTTGGGCCGATGGTCCCGTGGGCACCGATTCGGTCCTCTCGGGCAAGTACGTGGAGTGACCCGAGCATCGCTCGAACGCCCTCGCCGTCCGGCTCGATCGGGAGGGCGACGTGCAGGTCGCCAAGACGGCACATCTTGCCGAGCGGCCCGCCGTCACTGTCAACACGCCGACCGGCGTGATGAGAGTGTCAAACCCTGAAGTCACGGTGTTCGATCTCGTGGCCGACCCGTAGAACGGTGGCGGGCTCTCGAACGTTGCACGGTGATCGCTGAACTGCTCGAAGGCTCCCGGTTGTCGAGCGCATCGCTGGCCGAGGTCGGCGCTTTCTACCCGGTCGCCATCCGACAACGAACGGGATGGTTGATCGAAAGCCTCCTTCCCGGGATCGATGCGGAGTTTGATCTCACTGCACTTGAGCAGTCGGCGAACGGACGTGCAGAACCGACGCCGTTGGCTGCGGCCGGGCGGCGCGCCGGACCTCTCGACGAACGCTGGAACGTACTCGTCAACATCCAAGTGGAGCCTGACCTGTGATCCCAGCCGCATTCATCACCGAATGGGCGAACACACCCCCTGGCCAACCATCGAGCAAATCGAGCAGGACCCGCTGCTGTCTCGACTGATCATCGAGATCGCCAACGACGACTACCTCGGCCAAGAACTCGTCTTTTCCCGATTCTGTGAAGGGTCAGCCGCTCGTCGACGACCCGGCGGCAGAGGCGCAGTTTGCGACCTGCACAGAAATGCTGCGCCGCGACCTCGACGCCACCCCTGGGCCGGTCGTGCACGAAGCGATGCGTGAGACAAGGCATGGCACGGTGCCACCGATGTCCGATATCGCGTCGATCGATGCGATCGTCGAGGCCGGCGCCGCTGCTGTCTCGGCGGGTGCGGTCGAGGCCGGCGTCCTCTCACTGCGCAACGCCGTCCGACTGGCCGATGCTCCCGGTGCGCCCGGTCTGCGCGTGCGTTCGAAGATTGGTGCTCGCCGAGGCCTTGGTGCACTCGGTCGGCGGTCTCGACGAGGACGGCCTCGCAAACCTGCACGAGGCCGACGAGATCGCCCTTGCCGAGGGCGACAACAAGTCGATGGCTCACCGTCGATGGTCGCCAAGGCACAGACCTATCTCGGCTCGGTCGCCAGCGATCACGGCGAGACCCGCCTGCGGGCAGCCCAAACCGACGAAGGCGCCGAGTGCCCCTTTCATCGTTGCCAGAACGTGATGTCCTGGGCGCGCCGCACTCATCCGGTCAGTAGTTGAACGTGAGCGCACCGCCTTCGGTGAACTCGAGGAGGGATGGGACGCCTTTGACTTCGGCGCCTTGTACCCATTCGGCGTTCTCCAGGCCACGACTCTTGACGCAGACGGGGCAGGCGTAGAACCGTCCGCCTCGTTCGATGTACTCGGCGTGGAGGTCGCTGATCGAGGGTGCGCCGGGCACGGAGATGCCTTCGGCGTAACCGTTGGTGGCGATGTGTACGCCGTCTTTGGTCAGCCACATCAGTGCTTGTTTGCCGGCGCGTAGCGATTCGACGCCGAGGAGGTAGCCGATGAGCACGGCCTCGGGGTCGTTGGTTCCGTGTGTTTGGCCGATTACCACTTTGTCATCAGTAGCCATGTTCATTCCTTTCGGGTTTGGGATCTTTTGTGTTGGTTCGGTCGGTGCTGACGTACGTGGGTGTGGGCTTGTGTCAGGCGAGGCCGGGCCAGGAAGGCGTAGCCGTAGACCTCGAACGAGCGTGCTTTGGCTTCGCCGGTCGCACCGCCGAAGGTGTCGACGGGTGGTCCGATGGTGGCATGTTGGAAACCTGAGTGTTCGAGTATTTGTTGCCAGCCCGCACGGGGCAGCCCTCCGGCAACTCAACCGGTCCAGAGATCGACGTCGCGTATCGCCTCGATCGGTACCGGGCGGCCGTTGGAGATGACGACATCGGCCCACCCGGTCTCGACGGGCATGCCTTCGGCGAGTCCCTCGAGGTACTCGACATGGGCGAAGTCGAGGTGTTCGGCGGTGGCTCGGGATTTGGTGAGCATCTCGGCCGTCATGTCGATCCCGACGACGGTGCCGGTCGGACCAGTTTGGGTGGCGGCGATGAACGAGTCGAAACCGGCGCCCGAGCCGACGTCGACGACACGCTCGCCCTTTTCGATACGTCGCAGCGAGAACGGGTTGCCGACGCCGGCGAATGACTCGACCGCTCGATCCGGCAGTGAGTCAACCGTGGCCTGCTCGTAGCCGAGACGGGCAGCGAGGGGACGGTGTGGAAGTGGTGAGGCTCCCAGAGGGTCGAGGGCGACTTCGCGGTACTTGTCTCGCAGCTGAGTGCGCAGGGTGTCGACACCGACGAGAAGATCTTGGGTCATTTCATCCTCCGGGTTTTCGTTCACGGGTGCTAGTCGTTTCGTAGACAGGTTCTGGACAGGCGGCTACAGCAGCGCGGCGATCATCGCTGCTGCGTTGGCTGCGCCGTTGGTCTCGACGTCTCGAGCGGACCGGGGCCGCCCGATTTCCTCGGCGATGATCGCGGCGACATGGTCGGGGTCGAAGTCGCCGTAGTCGAGATGTCGGCCGGCGTGGTATCGGTCGAGCCGAGCGCGAACGTGGAAGTTTTGTTCGAAGTGATTTCGCAGGGGTACGAAGATGAACGGCACCTTGCAGGCGGCTAGTTCCATGGTCGTGGTGAGGCCTCCCTGCACCACTGCGACGTCGGCACATGCGAGATGGCGGTAGAGACGGTCGACGTACGGCCGATATTCGACCCCGTCGACCGCTGGCATCGTGTTCGGATCGATTCTGGGGCCGGTGACCACCACGAAACGCAGATCACCGACTGCCCGGCGAGCGGCCGGCGCCACGTCAGCGATGCGCCGCAGGAGGTCGGCACCGACGCCCGAGCCTCCGACAGAGACGATGCAGATCCGCTCGTCGGCGTGATATCCGAGTTCGGCGCGCAGTTCGCTGCGATCGCCGAGCGCGGCGGGGTCGAAGCCGGTCACGTAGCCGGCGAAGTCATAGTGCTGCTCGGTCCAGTCGCGAATACGGGGAAGATCGGGGCCGAACCGATCGGGGACAATGTCATCGGGGTTACCGACGAAGATCGCCTTGTCACGGATCTGTCCGTATCGCTCGATCTGGCCGATCATCTCAGCGTTGTAGTCGGCAGCGACGAAGGCTTCTCGTTCCCCGCGCTGAGGCATCGGGAGATAGCCGACGAAGTCGGTGAGCCATGCGTAGGCGGCTTTCTTGAGATTCGGATTCTCGTGCAGGTGATAGTCGAGTTCCCACGATTCGTCGCCGATCACGAGGTCGTACTGCCCGTCGGCTATCACCTCGTCGCAGATCATGAAGTTGGCGACTTGGATCTCGTCCATGTCGCGCAACGTCTGGAAGACTGCCAGGTCGTGCTCTCCTGATTCCGATTCGATGTGCGTCGTCTCGTTGGACATCAGGGTCGACGCCGGGTGAATCGTCTCGCCAGCGTTCGCGAGCACTCTCGTCACGGGATCCTGCGCCAGCCAGTCGATCTTGAGATCGGGGTGGAGCACCCGAAGCTCCTGGCAGATCGCGACATCTCGCCGAGCGTGTCCGAGGCCGATGGGCGACGAGATCATCAGCGCCTTCTTGCGGCGTGCGTGCCCGGTTCGTTGCCTGACGGGCACCGGCGTCGCCGGGGTGCGGTCATAGATCTCGTCGGCGAACGCTTTGATCGCGTTGTTGATCCGCACCGGATACCGACCTGTCGGAAGATGGCCGGCGCCGTCCATCGTGATCAGCCGCGCGTGGGGAATTCGCTCTTGAAGCTCCAGCGAACTCTCGTAGCTGATGATGTGGTCGTCGGTGCCGTGGATGATCAGCACCGGCATCTGCATGGCCGTCACCGCCGACTCGATGTCGGCAGCGGCGATCTGCGGAGCCCCCTCGCGACCCAGAGCGATGAGTTCACCTTCGGTCTCCAACGCCCATCCCGTGGTGTCGTCCCACAACTTCGTCGAGTGTGGATCCGAACAACACTCGGCGAAGAAGAACCCGACGAAGTCGGCCCAGTTCTCGCGCCAATAGTGGACGTTGTACTTCTCCCACCCCTGCGGGTTCTCCACTCGATCGAACATCCCGGAGTAGATTGCGCCACGGCCCGGGTGCGGCACCACCCACGGATGAGTTGGGGCGATCGCCACGACGCCGTCAAAGCGATCGGGATGAAACGCTCCGAGCATCGTCGCGATGCCGCCCCCACGCGACAAACCCACAGCAATCGCCGCTGAAGTCCCGGTTGCGTCGAGCACCGCGAGTGCGTCATCGAGGTACGAGCGATCGCCGTATCGCTCACGGTCGAAGATTCGGTCGGACTTGCCATTACCAACAGGGTCGTAAGTGACCACTCGATAATGGCGCGAGAGGTAGGGGATCATGAACTTCCAGTGGCGGGCGTGGATGATCTGCCAGCTCTGCGTCAGCAACAACGTCGGAGCCCCCGCTCGCTCGTATACCTCGAAGGCAATCGTGGCGCCGTCTCGCTTGACGGTGCCTTCACGCTCGGGGTACGCCGCTCTCATCGCCAGCTCTCCAGCGCCGCCAGCGCATCGCCCACCCGTCGAAGTGCACCACGGATCGGGAGTTGATCACGGTCGAGCCCAAGCAGGATCAACGATTCGGCGCCAAGGAACGCACTCATGACGAGCGCAACAATGTCCGCCGTCTCGAACGCTCCGAAGTTGGCGCCGGCCGCATGACCCCGTCTGACGACCTCGGTGAGGACGCCGCACCACGCGGCGAGCACTTCATCCACGGCGTCGCGGACCTCGACCGAACTCCATCCGGCGGCCATCATCTCCTGCAGCACTCGCACGTAGCCAGAGTCAAGGTCGTCGTCGAGGTAGTCGCAGGCAAGACTCCAACGCTCGGCAAGCGGCAGATCGAGTGCGAACATGTGCGCCTGGCGTTCGACGAGTGAGTCGTTCTCCTCGCGAAGCATCGCCAGGATCATCTGTTCCTTGGACCCAAAGTGGTAGTGGATCTGCGACAGCGGCACCCCGGCCCTGTCAGCCACCGCTCGCGTCGTCACCGCTGCGAACCCAGACTCCAAAACTACGTCACGGACCGCTAACAGGATCCGGCTCGAGGTTGGCAGCACCAACTCATCGGTCGAAAGACTCTCGGTCACACGCACCTCTCCTCATTCCCTAATTCGGTCGACCGACCAAATCCTGACACATCAGTGAGAACCCGTCAAGATGCGATTCTTTTCGAGTGGTGGAATGAGACGTGTGGTCGTGGACGTGCCGGCGAACTGGCGTTGTCAGACCGTCCGTCCGCTGAACGCGGCGAGGCGTTCGAGCGGCGACGCGTCGGGCGGAGGGGTCGTCGGCTCGGCGAACATGCCGGCCGCTCGCATCTCCGCCGAGATGGCCGCGTGGGCGAACGCCTCCACCTCTTTCACCACCTCGTCGGCGATGTCGAACGCTTGGCCGGTGGCGGTGGCCAGGTCCCAGCCGTGGAGCAGACCGTCCACGGCGACGAACCGGGCGAAGGTGTCCCCGGCAACGTCGCCGGCGGGGCTGGCGATGGTGCGCTCCATCGCACCCGGCGACTGCACGGCCTCGAGCAGCACACCCATGACCTCCCGGAACTCCTTTGCCGGGACCCGGCCGTACACCGCCGGTGGTGACAGCTCGGGTGGGTCCTCGCCGCGGAACATGTACGAGAAAGTCCCGCCGAGGACGAGCATGTGGTTGAGGACGTCGTGCACCGTGAACCTGCTGCACGGCGTCGGGTTGTTCATCTGCATGCCCTGGATCCGTTCCACGGTGGTGTTCAGAGTGGGGACGATGACTTTGAGCTGGTCGGTCGGGTCCATGTCGTTCCTCGCGATGGTCGGTTTAGGTGAGCGGATGACGCCACGGAGAAAGCGCGGTGTCACCAGCTGAGGCGTGACAATCCGTGTCACAATGCGACAATGATCGGACCTTCGCTGGGTGACGGACTGGTCCGCCGGCGCTCAGTGCGACGACGGTGCACCCTTTGAGCGCTCCCGATCCGCTCGCCGACGCCAGAATGGCGGTCGAGCGGGGCGACTGGCCCACTGCTGTGGCTCTGCTCGCCGACTGCGGTGCGGCTGCGACGTCGGCCGACGGGTTCGAGCTGCAGGCCCACGCGTCCTACGGAGTCGGCGACTTCGAGGGCTGCGTGTCGGCCTGGGAGCAGCTGCATTCGTGCCTTGTGGCCGACCATGACACCGCCGGGGCCGCGCGGGCCGCGGCGATGATCGCCATGTACCTCATGATGGATACGGGCCTGATGGCCCCGGTTCGGGGGTGGCTACGGCGCGCCGAGCGGCTACTCGAAGGTCACGACGAGGTGGCTGCGCATGCGCTCATCGCAATGGTCCGCACGTACGAGCGGTTCATGTGTGGCGACATGGAGGCCGTGCGCGAGCAGTCGGCAGCAGCGATCGAGCTCGGTGAGCGGCTCGGGGTTCAGCCGGCTGTTGTCGTCGGCAGAGTGGCCGCGGCCCGAGCGCGGATCTTCGCCGGCGACCTCGCCGAGGGCCTCGAGTTGCTCGATGAGGTCGGTGTGCTGTTGATGTCGGGCGCAGTCGATCCGCTCACGACCGGGATGATGTACTGCGAGCTCATCTGTGCTGCCCAGGGCCTCGCCCTGCACGACCGCTCCAGCGAGTGGACGGAGATCATGGAGCACTGGCGCCACGGCGCCGCGTTCGGCGGAATCAACGGGCGCTGCCGGGTGCACCGCGCCGAGATGTACCGGCTCTCGGGGCCGTGTGACCGGGCCGAGGAAGAGGCGCTCAAGGCGTGCGAGGAGCTTCGACCGTGGATGCGGCGCGAGTTCGGCTGGCCGCTCGCCGAGCTGGGGAACATCCGCCTCCGCAAGGGTGATCTGGACGGCGCCGAGGAGGCGTTCCGTGCTGCGCACGACCACGCCTGGTCACCGCAACCCGGCTTGGCGCTGGTGCGGCTGGAACGAGGCGATGCGGACGCGGCGGCGGTCATGATCGCCCATGCCATCGCCCATCCGTTCGACATCCCCTCGAAGGAGCGCCCCCCGTTCGGCGACCTGCGCCTCGCGCCGCTGCTCGACGCCCAGGTCGCGATCGCGGCCGCCGTGGGCGATGTCGCAACGGCTCGGACGGCCGCCGACGCGCTGCAGGCGATCGCCGACTCGTATCCGAGTCGCGCCCTGCAGGCATCTGCCGTGCTCGCTGCGGGTCGAGCCGCGCTGACGAGTGGGGACCTCGATCGCGCCATCGAGTGCTGCAGCGAAGCGGTCGCAACCTGGACCGAGGTCGGGGCGCCCTTCGAGACCGCCGTCGCCCGGATGGTGCTCGGCGAGGCGTGCCGCCGCGCCGACAACCCCGACGGTGCTCAGATGGAGTGGGAGACGGCCCGCGACGCGTTCGAGCGGTTCGGCGCGGCCCGCTGGGCGGAGACGGCGACGCGGCTGGTCGCCGGCTCGCCAGCGCCGGCGTCGGCGTCCACCGGGACCCATCGTCCGGGGCAGGTCACGACCGCGGCGACCTTCCGGCGCGACGGTGACATGCGGGTCGTCGACTTCGGTGGCTCGACGGTGCACCTACGCGACCTCAAGGGGTTCCGCTACCTCGAACGGCTGCTCGTGAAGCCCGGGCGCGAGTTCCACGTCCTCGATCTCCTCGCCGTGGAGCACGGCACGCTCCCGAACCCCCGCAATGGCACCACGCTGGACGACGGCACCTGGGCCACCGACGGAGAAGGCGCCGGCCTACCGCTCCTCGACGACCAGGCGCGCGATGCCTACCGGCGCCGGCTGACCGAGGTGGACGAGGACATCGAGGAAGCAACTCTCATGAACGACACCGGGCGGGTCGAGCTCGCCGAGCGCGACCGCGAGTACCTCATCAGGGAGCTCGAACGGGCCGTCGGTCTCGGGGGGCGTCACCGAACCACCGGCGGCGGTGCCGAGCGTGCACGGACCAGCGTGACGCGGTCGATCCGATACGGCCTCGCCCGGCTTGGTGAGCACCACCGGCGACTCGCCGCCCACATGGACCACTGCGTCCGCACCGGGACCTACTGCGTGTACTCCCCCGATCCTCTGGCCCCGATCGACTGGCACACCTGACGGGCCGCTCCGGTCGACCAAGATCGACGCCCGTCGACGGACCGCTGCCGGGTAACTGTGACGACACCGGCAGCGTTGCCAGCGGCAACTACGAGATCCCAGTCCTCACCAACCTCGACGTGTACGACACCGTGCTGATCTGGTGCGTCCGCTTCTCGAGCCCGTTCGGCGAGGCCACGCTCTCGTGTGCATCCCCGAAGCGGTTCGCTCTCGTGTAGCACCGATCTGTGTGGTGCGCAACCCCCTCGAAACCTGACTCCAGGCCCCACCTCGAGCCGGGTCAGGTGCCGACGTAGGCCGCGAGGTGCTCGCCGGTGAGGGTCGAGCGGCCGGCGACGAGGTCGGCCGGCGTGCCCTCGAACACGATCCGTCCGCCGTCGTGGCCGGGGCCGGGGCCGAGGTCGATGATCCAGTCGGCGTTTGCCATCACCGCCTGGTGGTGCGCTATGACGATGACCGACTTGCCTGAGTCGACGAGCCGATCGAGCAGGCCGAGCAGCTGCTCGACGTCGGCCAGGTGGAGGCCGCTGGTCGGCTCGTCGAGGACGTAGACGTCGCCCTTCTCGGCCATGTGGATGGCCAGCTTGAGCCGCTGCCGCTCGCCACCGGACAGCGTCGTGAGCGGCTGGCCGAGGCGGAGGTAGCCGAGCCCGACGTCGGTGAGCCGGCCGAGGATCTTGTGCGCTGCCGGCGTCTTCGCCTTGCCGTCGGCGAAGAACTCCTCGGCCTCGGCCACCGACATCGCGAGCACCTCGCTGATGTTCTTCCCGCCGAACTTGTACTTCAGGACCTCTGCCTGGAACCGCTTCCCATCGCACTCGTCGCAGATGGTGGCGACGCCGGCCATCATCGCAAGGTCGGTGTAGATCACGCCCGCGCCGTTGCAATTGGGGCAGGCGCCCTCGGAGTTGGCGCTGAACAGCGCCGGCTTCACGCCGTTGGCCTTCGCGAACGCCGTGCAGATCGGGTCGAGCAGACCGGTGTAGGTGGCCGGGTTGCTGCGCCGCGAACCCTTGATCGCTGCCTGGTCGACCGACACCACCCCGTCCCGGCCCGACACCGAGCCGTGGATCAGAGAGCTCTTGCCCGAACCGGCAACACCGGTGATCACCACCAGCACTCCGAGCGGGATGTCGACGTCGACGTCGCGCAGGTTGTGGGCGCCGGCGCCGCGTACCACCAGCACTCCCTGGGGTGTCCGCACCGTCTTCTTGAGCGAAGCCCGGTCGTCGAGATGACGGCCCGTGAGGGTGTCGCTGGCCCGCAGCCCCTCGACGGTGCCCTCGAACACCACTTCGCCGCCATCGGTGCCGGCGCGCGGGCCGAGGTCGACGACGTGGTCGGCGATCGCGATCGTCTCCGGCTTGTGCTCGACGACCAGGACGGTGTTGCCCTTGTCGCGCAGCTGCAACAGCAGGTCGTCCATCCGCTGGATGTCGTGGGGGTGCAGCCCGATCGTCGGCTCGTCGAACACGTAGGTGACGTCGGTGAGCGACGACCCGAGGTGGCGGATCATCTTGGTGCGCTGCGACTCGCCGCCCGACAACGTGCCCGACTGCCGGTCGAGCGAGAGATAGCCCAACCCGATCTCCACGAACGAGTCGAGGGTGTGCCGCAGCGCGGCGAGCAGCGGCGCCACCGACGGCTCGTCAAAAACGCTCACCCACTCGGCCAGATCGCTGATCTGCATCGCACAGGCCTCGGCGATGTTGATCCCCTTGACCTTCGACGACCGGGCCGCCTCGCTGAGTCGAGTGCCTTCGCACTCGGGACAGGTTGTGAATGTCACCGCCCGCTCCACGAAGGCGCGGATATGCGGCTGCATCGCGTCGAGGTCCTTGGAGAGGTACGACTTCTGGATCTGCGGGATCAGGCCGGCGTATGTCAGGTTGATGCCTTCGACCTTGATCTTGGTCGGCTCCCTGTAGAGAAGGTCGTGCAGCTCCTTCTTCGTGAACTTGCGGATCGGTTTGTCCGGGTCGAAGAAGCCGCAACCTCGGAAGATTCGGCCGTACCAACCGTCCATGCTGTAGCCGGGGATCGTGATCGCACCCTCGTTGAGCGACTTGCTGTCGTCGTACAGCGCCGACAGGTCGAAGTCGGTCACGGATCCCATACCCTCGCAGCGCGTGCACATGCCGCCGGTGCGGGTGAAGGTCGCCTTCTCGGTCTTGGTCTTGCCACCGCGGTCGACTGTGATCGCACCGCTCGCCTTGACGGAGGCGACGTTGAAGGAGAACGCATTGGCCGAGCCGATGCGCGGCTTGCCGAGGCGGCTGAACAGGATGCGCAGCATCGCGTTGGCGTCGGTGGCGGTGCCGACGGTGGAGCGGGAGTTGGCACCCATCCGCTCCTGGTCGACGATGATCGCCGTCGTCAGACCGTCCAGAACGTCGACCTCGGGCCGAGCCATCGTCGGCATGAAACCCTGCACGAAGGCGCTGTAGGTGTCGTTGATCAGCCGCTGCGACTCCGCGGCGATCGTGCCGAACACCAACGAACTTTTGCCCGAGCCGGAAACGCCGGTGAACACCGTCAGCCGGCGCTTCGGGATCTCGATGCTGATGTCCTTGAGGTTGTTCACGCGCGCGCCGTGCACGCGGATCAGATCGTGGCTGTCGGCAGCGTGCAACGGCTGATCAGGCGAGGTCGAAACGATCGAGATTCATGACCTTGGCCCACGCAGCCACGAAATCACGAACGAACTTTTCCTTCGCGTCATCAGCGGCGTAGACCTCGGCGAGGGCCCGGAGCTCGGAGCTCGACCCGAAGATGAGATCGACGCGGGTGCCGGTCCAGCGGAGCTTCCCGGTGACGCGATCGCGACCCTCGAACACGTCCTCGGATTCCGAGGTTGCCTTCCACGCTGTCCCGATGTCGAGCAGGTTGACGAAGAAGTCGTTGGTCAGCGTCCCCTGTCGGTCGGTGAAGACCCCGTGCTCGGACTGCCCGGCGTTGGCGCTCAGGACGCGCAGGCCGCCGAGAAGAGCGGTCATCTCGGGACCGGACAGCGTCAGCATGAACGCCTTGTCGACCAACAGGTGCTCGGCGGCGAGCGCGTGGCCCTTCTGGAGGTAGTTGCGGAACCCGTCGGCCGTCGGCTCGAGTGGGGCGAATGCCTCGACGTCGGTCTGTGCCTGCGTGGCATCGGTGCGCCCCGGCGTGAAGGGGACCTGCACGTCGTGGCCGGCCTGCTTCGCCGCCCGCTCAACGGCCGCGCAGCCGCCCAATACGATCAGATCAGCCAGCGAGACGGCCTTGCCGCCCGTCTGGGAACCGTTGAACTCCTGCTGGATGCCTTCGAGGGCCGCCACCACCCGCGACACGCCGGAGGTGACATTGACGTCCCACTCGGCCTGCGGCGAGAGGCGGATCCGCGATCCGTTGGCCCCACCGCGCTTGTCGGTGTCACGGTAGGTCGACGCCGACGCCCACGCGGTCGAGACCAGCTGGGAGATGGTCAGCCCAGAGTCGAGGATCTTGCCCTTGAGCGCGGCGATGTCTGCATCGCCCATCAGCTCGTGTGTGACAGCGGGGACGGGATCCTGCCACAGCAGTTCCTCGTCGGGAACCCACGGGCCGAGGTAGCGGGCCACGGGTCCCATGTCACGGTGCAGCAACTTGTACCAGGCGCGGGCGAACGCGTCGGCGAGTTGATCGGGGTTCTCGAAGAACCGCTTCGAGATCTCCTTGTAGACGGGATCGGTGATCAACGCGATGTCGGTGGTCGCCATTATCGGCGCGTGGCTCTTGGAGGGGTCGTGCGCATCCGGCACGGTGCCCTTCGCCTCGGGGTTCTTGGGGGTCCACTGTTGCGCACCGGCCGGGCTCTTCGTCAGCTCCCACTCGTACGCAAACAGATTCTCGAAGAAGCCGTTGTCCCAACGAATCGGGTTGTTGGTCCACGCACCCTCCAGCCCACTGGAGATCGTGTCACCACCCTTGCCGGTGCCGAAGCTGCCTTTCCAGCCGAATCCCTGCTCGTCGATGCCCGCACCCTCAGGCTCGGGACCCACGTACTTGTCGGGATCGGCTGCACCATGGGTCTTGCCGAAGGTGTGACCGCCGGCGATGAGAGCAACCGTCTCCTCGTCGTTCATCGCCATCCTGAGGAACGTCTCACGGATGTCGCGGGCTGAAGCCATGGGGTCCGGGTTGCCATTCGGTCCCTCGGGATTGACGTAAATGAGACCCATCTGCACGGCGCCGAGCGGATTCGCAAGCTCCCGGTCGCCGCTGTACCGCTGATCGTCGAGCCACACCCGCTCCGGACCCCAATAGACGTCCTCCTCGGCCGCCCAGACGTCCGGACGGCCGCCGCCGAACCCGAACGTCTTGAGGCCCATCGTCTCCAGGGCGCGGTTGCCCGCGAAGACCAGCAGGTCTGCCCACGAGATCTTGCGGCCGTACGTCTGCTTGATCGGCCACAGCAGCCGGCGGGCCTTGTCGAGGTTGACGTTGTCGGGCCAGCTGTTGAGTGGGGCGAAGCGCTGTGCGCCGCTGCAGCCGCCACCACGGCCGTCGGCGACACGGTAGGTGCCGGCAGCGTGCCACGTCATCCGGATGAAGAACGGTCCGTAGTGTCCGTAGTCGGCGGGCCACCAGTCCTGAGACTGGGTCATCAGCGCATCGACGTCGTTCGCCAGGGCGTCGAAGTCGAGGCTGTTGAACTCCGCGGCGTAGTCGAAGTCCTCACCCATGGGATCGGCCTGAGGGTGGTTCTGGCGCAGGATCCTGAGGTTCAAACTCTCGGGCCACCAGTGCTGGTTCGCCGTGATCCCAACAGCGAGCTGCTCGCGGCTCATCACCGGGCACGTCGCTGTCGATGGCTCGTCGCTGGTGGTCACAGTGCCGTGCTCTTCGTTGCTCATTTTCTCTCCTCGATTGATGATGTTGCTGTCTTCGAACTGTCAAAGCTCGGAACTTGCGTGCCTTCGGTTGCCTCTCGACATGTGGGACAGCGGCCCCAGTAGATGACCTCGGCCTCGTCGATTTCATAACCCGCGTCGTCGGTCGCAGTCAAGCACGGCGTGGCGCCCACAGCGCAGTCCACGTCGACCATGCGGCCACAGGCGCGACAGATCAGGTGGTGATGGTTGTCGCCCACCCGATCCTCATAGCGCGCTGCTGACCCCGAAGGCTGGATGCGCCGGAGCAGGCCCATGTCGGCCAAGACGCCGACGGCGTCGTACACGGCGCGGCGCGAGATAACACCAATGTCGGCCCTGACGACCTCGACGACTTCTTCCGCCGTGAGGTGAGGTCGGCCCGACACCGCCCGCAGGACGGCCAAGCGCTGAGCCGTGACCTTGAATCCCCGTTGCCGAAGGAGCTCAGCAGGGTCGACCGACATGGCCCCACACTATGTGCAAACTTCTCTGAGATGCAAACTCGGTCGCCCGTCCACTCCGACTCGTTCCCGAATCGGCCAGGTACATCCTCAGCACCGAAAATGAGCACGGAGAGCGACAAAGTGCCCTGTTCTCGCGCGGACAGCGCGTGGACAATAGAGCTAACAACGAACCGAGAGCGAAGGTTCCGTTGCAGCCTTCTGCTCTGCGGTGTTTCCGGTGCGCGACACTCCGTTCCGCGGCACTTCGTGACGAACGGTTCCTTGGCTCTCGCGAGACAAGGAGAACCGAAATGTCAGTACTCGAATCGCCACCAGCGGCGCCACCCATCGTCATCACGCACGAGTTGTCGATCACCGGCAGGCAAGCGGAGACGTTGTGGGAGGCATACCGCACCAACTTCGCGCCGCTCGCCGAGCTCGCCGTCCTGCAGCATCTGTATTCGCGAGATGAGGTGCTCGCCGAGTTCCGCAACCCGCACATCACCAAGATCGTCGGTTGGCAAGACGACCGTCCGGTCGGCCTAGCGATGATCACCAACAGCCTGGAGGACGTGCCCCAGATCTCTCCGGCATTCCTCCGTTCGAAGTACCCGGAGCACGCGGCGCGCAACGCCGTCTACTTCGGGATCCTCGTGATGGTGGTGCCCGGAGTGCGTGGTCTCACGCTGTTCGGGCGCCTCTCGATCGAGATGTGGCAGATGGTCGCCGTTGCCAACGGGGTCCTGGTGTACGACGTGTGCGACTTCAATCGCACCACCTTCAGCTCCGAGGAAGTGGCGCAGCGGATCGCCGACAGTTTTCCCCGGTCGAATCTCCAGGTTCTCGACCGTCAGACGTGGTACGCGGCCGAGTTGCCGGAACCTCTTCCCGGCTATCCGAGGCTGTAGCGCCCTCGAGGGAGATCAGGGCACTCGGATCCCCAGGTCCGCGTGCCCGGGAACTCCCAGTCGGGCGACCGTTCGGGGGATCTCCTCGAACGGCACCGCCATCGAGAACAGATACCCCTGTCCGACGCCGCAGCCGAGCTCGAACAACTGGTTCGCCTGATCCGTGGTCTCGACGCCCTCGGCGATCGTGACCAAGCGGAGCGCTGACGCCATGGCGAGGATCGCGGCCACCAGGGACGATTCGCTCTGGTGATGACCGAGCCCCGACACGAAGGAACGGTCGATCTTGACGCCCGACACCGGGAACCGCTTGAGAGTCGACAGCGAGGAGAAGCCGGTGCCGAAGTCATCGACCGAGAGCCGGACACCGAGCGATCGCAGGCCGACCAACACACCGGCGGTCGAGACCGAATCCTCCATCATCAGATTCTCGGTGATCTCCAGCCACAACGCGTCTCCAGGGAGATCGTGGCGCCGGAGCGTTTCGGCCACCGTGTCGACGATGTCGCTTTCGCGGACCTGCCGGGGTGAGAGGTTGACCGACATGTACAACTGCTCGCCGCCGGGGATCGTGCGACGCCAGTGGGCCAGGCTGTGGCAGGCTTCGTCGAGCATCAACGCGCCCAGTGGGACGATCAGACCGCATTCCTCGGCGACGGCGATGAACTCCGACGGCTCGATCATCTTCTCGCCGTCGTTCCACCGAGCGAGCGCTTCGAACCCGGTCACGTTTCCGCTCGGCAACTGAACGAGCGGTTGGTAGTGGGCGATGATCTCGCCCGCCGACAATGCCTGACGGATGCATCGCTCCATCTCGACCCGTTTGGCGACACGCTCCAGCATCGACACGTCGAACACGCTGACCGCGTTGCGGCCGGCGTCCTTGGCGCGATACATGGCGGTGTCGGCATCGCGGATCAGGGTTGCCGAGTCGTCGAACTCCGAGCCGTACGAGACGGCGATGCCGATCGATGCCGTGAGGAACACCTCTCCGGCGCCGAACTGGAACGGCGCGCTGAGAACCCGCCTGATCCGATCGGCCAATGCCGCAGCACCTGAGGCATCGAGGCCGGCGGCGACGATCAGGAACTCGTCGCCGGAGATTCGCCCAACCAGGTCATCGGTGCGCACGGCCTTGCTGATCCGGCTCCCGGCCTGAACCAACAGTTCGTCACCGAGCGCATGTCCCATCGAGTCGTTGACGAGCTTGAACTGATCGAGGTCGAGGAACATCAGCGCAAAGGGCCGCCCGGTGCGCTGCGACTCTGTGCGCAACACGTCGAGGTGGCTGACGATAGGGGCGCGGCTGGGCAGGCCGGTGAGATCGTCGTGCGTCGCCTGATAAGCGAGCTTGCCGGCAAACTCGGCTTGCTCCTTCATCGCGCCAGCGACTCGGAGCATCGCCGACAACGCAAGGACGAGGTAGATCAACGCCGTCACCGACCGGGCGAACGAGGCATCACGGATGGCGATGACCACAATGGGGGCAAACAGCGCGGCCCCGACCGCGATGAGCCGACCTCGACCGATGGAGCGAAGCGGCCGGTGTGCAGGCCGGTCGATGAGGTTCATCGAGGGAAGGAGAGCGGCCGTTCCGATGGTGGCCGGCATCAACAGATATGGCAGCTCGAGCAGTCGCTCGTTGACGACGATCCAACCAGCATCGCCGAGCGCGAAGAAGACATCGCCGAGCAGCAGAAACGCTGTCCCGACGAGAATCAAGGAGAGTGCAGGCGAGGGCTGCCACGACGAGAACGCCAGTCTGGCCGCCAACACGAGCAGGCACATCGAGATTGCCGGGTAGATCGCAATGGCGATCCGGGCCATCACCCACGCGCCATGGATTCGCAATGTGGGCACGATCAACAGCTCGTTGACGAGCAGCAGGGCACCGGCTCCGAGCATGATCCCATCGAGCCTCGCCCCGCTATCGCCGGGCGCACGGCGCGCCCGCAGCAAGCCGTAGAGGGCGGTCGCGAACAGCGCGTAGCCGGGAAGCGCAAACAGATCGGGCAACAACGACCGATTCTCGGTGAGATCGCCGGTCGCTCCGGTGGACTCGCGGACAACCCCGGCGATCGCCCAGAGCACCCCCGTCAGCACCAACGCCCACCATGGCCACCACACCTTCGGACGGTTATGTCGGAGGCCGATGTAGGCACACAGGAGGGCGCCGACAATCACCATAGGGAAGGTGATGCCTTGTAGCACGCCGATTGTGTGCGCAGCGATGACCGCCGAGAACGCGCCGGCCGAGATCCACGGTGTGCGGTCTGACGCCAGACCTGTGTTCCTCATCTCGTCTCGCGCCGTCTCGCGCCATGATGACGACAGCGGTGCTCAGCGGCTGCCGAATTCCCATCTGCCGTGTCACCGGAGCGCATGCGCGACCCACTCATTCATAGCCCTGCCTGCAACGATGCCGCCACCGTGGCGTAAGAACAAGGGCACTACGTCCTCACACTGTCACGGGTCGTTGCGACGCCGCGGCAACGCATTTCGCATCCGTCTGGACGATCTCGACCTGACGACGTGGTGTCGTACAGTGAATGCCAGTGCCGTAGATTGAACGGCCGTGACATCGGTGCCCTCCGCGGACTCTCCGCGCACCGGGCACTCCGCAGCCGCTGTCGCCGCGTTGTTCTTCGTGAACGGTGCGACGTTCTCGAACTGGTTGCCGCGCATCCCCGAGATCCGCGACGAGCTCGGCCTCAGTAACGCCGGCCTCGGGGCCACGCTGCTCGGCGGCGGTCTGGGGGGCATCCTCGGCGCAATCCTGGTCGGGAAGCTGATCGACCGCCTCGGCAGCCGCCGCCTGCTCACCCTCGTGGCCACCGCGCTATCGATCGGCATGCCGCTCATCGCCTTCGCTCCCACCGCCGTCGTGTTGCTCCTGCTGCTCACCACCTTGGGTGTGCTCGACGTCTGCAACGACGTGGCGATGAACGCTCAAGGCGTGATCGTGCAGAACCGGTTAGGGCGCTCGATCATGAACCGGCTGCACGCCATGTGGAGTCTTGGATTCACGGGCGGCGCCGTGGTGGGATCGGCCGCGTCGGCGGTTGGCGTCGGCGTGGGTGCACAGTTGCTGGTGGTCAGTGCGTTCATGTTCACCACAGTCGGTGTGGTGCGGCGATGGCTGATCGCGGTGGATCCGCCGCCGAATGCCCCTGCGCACACGGAGAATGAGAAGACTGCACGGCCAAAGCGGTTTTCCGCTGTCATCATCCTCATGGGCCTGGCAGCATTCGGTGCCGTCGCGTTGGAGGTGATGCCCAACGACTGGGCGGCAGTCCTCATGCGCGACGAGTTCGACTTCGGCCGAGCGAGCGGCTTCGGCACCGTGGCCTGTGCCGGCGCGATGCTGGTCGGCCGTCTCGGCGGCGACCATGTGCTCGACCGCATCGGTGAGCGACGGCTGTTCACGTGGGCGATCACCCTGGTGGGCATCGGGGCAGCCGTCACCGTCATTGCGCCGGTGGGTGTCGTGGCACTGGCAGGCCTCGTGGTGTGGGGTCTCGGCCTCTCGGTGGTGTTTCCACAGCTCTACGCCACCGCGGCACGACTTCCGGGTGTCTCAGCCGGCTCCGGGCTGGGCTCGATGCTGCTCGGCCAGCGCCTCGGCGCCATGCTCACCGCGGTCACCGTTGGTGCCATCGCTGAATGGCAGGACCTTCGTGTGGCCTTCGCCGTAGTGGCCGGGGGCGCGTTCGTGCTGCTGTTGGTCACCTCGCGCCGCATGATGGCGGCCAGCGCCGCGCCTACGCCCCCGTCGCTACCAGCGCTGTCTTGAGAGCAGCACCCAATCTGGAATGCCTTCGATGATGCGCTCATCGGGGTGCGTCGAGTAGCTCACGCGGGCGTGGCTGTGTGGGCGCGAAAGTACGCGTGCCTGAGATTGCCAAAATCGCGCCCAATGAACTGCGCGTGACCGCCAACGAGACGGCGCACCGAACCGGCGACGTCTTCGGCCGCCGGCCGAGATCACATGTTGCGCATCGTGCCGATCATGTCGCCCATCATCGCGCGGCACCGATCGCCGACGTCGCTCGTGGGCGGAGTGATTGCGGTGGTGATCCGGTAGGCAGTCGACAGCGAATAACCTCTCGGGAGATCTTCATCATCAAGATCTTCATCATCAAGGAGGGGTTCGATGAGCACTGAAACACTTGCCGCCGCGTTCGCTACTGCTCGGGGCGTGCTCAGCAACGTCACGGCGGATCAGCTCGACGATCCAACGCCGTGCGCGTCATGGGACGTACGCCGTGTCGTCAACCACCTCGTCGGTGGCGCCCACTGGTTCGAGATCACCACCAACGCAGGAGCCTCACCCGAGGCCGACGACACGGAGGACACCGACTACACCACCGGCGACATCGTCGCCGCGTACGACACCGCCAGTGCCGGTGCACTCGCCGCTTTCGGTGCAGACGGCGCGCTCGAAAGAATGATCACGTTGCCGTTCGGCACATTCCCTGGCGCAGGGTTCATGGCCTTGGCGACCGTCGACCACTTCGCCCACGCATGGGACCTCGCCCGGGCCACCGGGCAGTCGACCGACCTCGCACCAGAGATGGCCGAACAGTTGCTGTCCGCGGCACAGGCCATGATCCCTGACCAGTTTCGCGGACCCGACGGCGTCGCACCGTTCGGCCCGGAGGTCGCCGTTGACCCGACCGCCTGCGCGGCAGATCGGCTCGCAGCGTTCCTCGGACGCGCCGTCTAGCCGCTGTCGGGCGGGCGTTAGATCGAACGAACGACTCGGGTAGTGGCGTCGACTTTCGGCGTCACAGGAGACGAGTCAGGCCCAATCGTCGCATGGGTGCTCGATGCAATCGTCAACGAAGTGCACCGACGCAACCCCCACCGTCGAGGTGACGGTGGGGGTGTGGCGCGGCGGTCAGCTCGATGCGATTACGCCGCACGCGATCCGGTCGCCGGCGTTACCGGTCCTCGCGGTCGCCGCAGTGGCTTCCGGCGTGTTCGCTGTGTACTGGCTGGCGCCCGCGCCGAGGGGCACGTTGGCGAAGTTGTCGGCACCGGCATGCAAGACGACGGCCTTGCCCCTGAGATCACTCGGGTTGATCTTGTCGATCCGGAAACGGGTTTCGACGCTGCCGTCAGCATTGACGTATACGACCGGCATGTCACCGACATGATGTGAGTGGGTTTGCCCGGTCGGGTTGTAGTGACCGTCGGCGGACACGAACCATGTCGATGGAGCGGCCGCTGGGTCAGCGATGCAACCTTCACCGTTCGTTTCGGTGACAACGTCGTTGGCGTGGATGTGGAATCCGTGGAAGGCGTCGACGCCGACTACCGCGGAGAGTCGGACCCGAACCTCGGTGTACCCGTCGTCGGTCTTGAACTCGACAGTACCGACCGTGGTGCCATCTGCGGCAGCGAGCGTTGCCTTCGCCGACCGAGAATGGGCGCCGGCGGTGGTGGCCGTGAAGATGCCGGCGACCAGCACAGCCCCGCCAGCTGCGAACAGCAGTCTCTTGTTCATGTGATGTCTCCCTTGACTTGGTTATCAAGGACAGACGTCGTTCGGCGCCGATTGGGTGACACCGACTCAAAAAGTTGTGTGGGCCAGCCGCCTCCCGTGCCGCGATATCTGCCGGATTCCACTGGTCGAGGCTGAACGATCACGAACCCTCCGTCTCCCCGGGGTCGTCGTCCTCGTGGTCGGTGGTCGCGTCGACCACCTTGAAGTTCTTGTCGAGTTGCACATCGACTTGGCTGCCGTTGTCGAGCGTCACTTCGACTTCGTGATGAGATGGGCCACGCCAACCTGGCATATCAGTACCTCGACAACTTCGAGGACTCGCTCGTGGGCATGCCCCGGACGATGCCTGGGCGGCCTTCGAGCAACGCAAGACCGACCTGCAAACGGCCAGCAACGACTACGACACATCCACGAACCACGGCATTTCGCAGCGCACCACGCTCGACACCAGCATCACCTGACCTGCCGGTCGTGACGGCCGAGGCCGAGGCGTTCAGCCAAGCCTTGCGACGGGGTGCCGAGACCCACCGCGCACCTTTCGGCTAGCAGCCTCGTCGGGCGCGAAACGCCCAACTGGGCTTGCCGATATCGCGCCCACAGGACCCCGTTGGGTGCGAAAATTCGCCTGAGGTTTCCGAAATCGCGCCCACACCGGCCGCGGCGCCGCAAGATCTGCGCGACTTCGTCGCGTGCAAGCGACTCGACGTGGTGTTGCGTAGTCAGGCTGCGAGTAGTCAGGGCGACGACTCGATGTCGCCGCGAAATTCGCCTGTGATCGCGTCGACCGCTGCGCCGACGGTTGGCATGAACCGCTCGGGCCCAAATCGGTCGGCGAGGTGATAACGCCGGATCCGATCTTTCACCGGGTCTTTCATCTCGGCGATCACGAGGGTGATGTCCCTCGATCGCAGGAAGTCGTCGAGCTCCACCAACTCGTCGACCGCAGTCGAATCGATGTCAGTGATGGGCGCCGCCGCCAGGATCACGGTGTGCACGTTCTCGACTCCGTCGACAATCGAGCGTACGAAGTCGTCGAAGATGCCGCCGTTGGCGAAGAACAACGGCGCGTCGAAGCGCACGATCACGATGCCGGGGAGCCGCGCTGCCGCGGGGTTGCGCGAAAGATCGTGATACCCGCGCACACCCGCGATGCGCCCCAGTTCGGCGCGGTATGGCCGCCACGCCTGGTTCACGAACGCAACCACCGACAGACCGATAGCGATGGCGATCCCCTGCAGCACCCCGACGAGCGTGACGCCGACGAGCGCCGATACCGACAGGGCTGCCTCGATCCGGTTCGTTCGGAGCAGCCATCTGAGGCCCCGTAGGTCGACCAGTGAGACGGCGGCGACGATCACGACAGCGGCGAGAGCGGACGAGGGCAGGTAGCCGGTCACTCCGGGGGCGAGCACGACGAAGCCGACGATCAGCACGGCCCCGACGACCCCGGCGAGCTGTGTGTGCGCCCCCGCCTGCTCGGCGACCGGCGTGCGCGACGACGACGCCGACACAGGAAACCCGCCGAGGAGCCCGCCGGCGATGTTCGCTGCTCCGATCGCAGTCATCTCCCGGCTCCCGTCAACAGTCGCACCGCGTCGGGCCGCGAAGGTGCGCGACAGCACCCCGGTGTCGGCAAAGGCGATGAGGGCGATGCCGAACGCAGGACCTATCAGCGAGGCAACATCATCCCAGCGAAGTCCCTGAAGCGTCGGCCTGGGCAGCCCTTCGGGCAGCGCGCCGACAACTGCAAGATGATCCCGCCAACCGAACACCGCCGTCATCAGCACCGAAACAACAACGGCCAGTGCCACTCCCGGCACCCTGCTTCGTCGCGTCGCCACGATCACCGCCATCGAGCCAAGGCCGACGGCGAGCGCCGTCGCATCGACTGCTCCATCAGCGATCCCATCGACGAGCGAGCGGAGGTTGCCGAACAACGACGTGGAATCGACCGAAAAGCCGAGCAACTTGGGCAGTTGTCCCACCACGACGAGCAATGCGATGCCGTTGAGATACCCGATCCGGATCGGCTTGGAGAGCAGGTCAGTGACGAAGCCGATTCGCAGCAGTCCGCCCAGCACCAGGATCGCGCCCATCAGCAGGGCCAGCAGTCCGGCCAACGCGACCGTCCGCTCAGGGCTGCCCGCGGCCAATGGCAGCACCGACGCCGCAATGATCGGCGCAAGGGAGGAGTCGGGGCCGAGAACAAGGATGCGGGAAGGTCCCACGATGGCATAGGCCAGTAGCGGTACGACTGTGGCGTAGAGGCCGGCCTGAGGAGGCAGGCCGGCGACCTGTGCGTAGCCGATACCGGCGGGAATCAACAACGCGGTCAGCACTGCGCCCGCTATCACATCGTCGCGCAGCCACGCCCGTTCGTACCGACGAAAGACCTCGACACCCGGGAGCCAACGGCTGCTAGCAGCTGCCCGCATCAAGCCGAGGCTACCGCCACTCAGCACACGGCGAAGACGATGGATCCATAGATGGTCTGGCCGCCGGAAGCATCGGTGCGGATGACAAATCCAAGGCCTGCACTGCGGTAGATCGAGTTCTTGATGTTGGCCATGTGCGGTGGCGAGGCGTACCACATCGAGATCAAGTTCGACGACGACGTTCCCGTTGCGGAGGCGATGTTCTCGCCGGTGGGACAGCCAACCGCTGCGTCGCGAGCAGCGGTGTTCGAGTGGGCGATGGTGCCGTGCTGTGTCGCCAACTGCAACGCCCACGAACAGGCAAAGGCCTGGGCGGCGGCATTGGATGCAAGAGCGGCCAGGCCGCTGGCGGCGCGCGTCGCGTTCAGCGACGACAGTCCGGCCGTCGTGCACGGTGAGTAACTGACCTGAGCTATCGGGGGCGGATTGTTGGCGGGGGGCGGTTGCGTGGCACTGGCCGACGAACCGGAGAACCACCCCTGCAGATCGGCGACGAGGTCGGTTTGCGGCTGGCCGTAGAAACCGAGGCCACGGTTCGACACCTGGGTGATCGCAAAGTTTGCTACGACGTCACCGGCGCCAACCGAGTTGACGGTCGAGGTCGGCGGTCGACTGGTGCCCGCTGGGAACGCCGTGACATAGCCGGGACTCCCATTGACCGACGTGAGGTTGTAGGCGATTGACCCACCCTGTGACACGGGAAGCTCCAAGCCGCCACCCGGGTAGAGGGGTACACCATTGCCGAGCGGGCTCACGCCGCGTGTGTCGAGCAGCCGGGTCGGGTCATAAGCCGTGAACAGGCCATCTGTCCCCGAACCCGCTGACGGACCAGTGAAGTATCCGAACAGATCGACCACGATGTGCCCGCCGCCGGAGAGGTACAAGGCCAGGCCGGACGCCGACACCGGAAAGATTCCCGCAGCAGCGCGGGTCTGATCGGCCTGATCGAGATTGAGAATCGACGAGACCGGCATCTGCCGCCCAGCGGGGAACGCCGTGACATAGCCGGGTCCGCCTGATTCGGTGACGGTGACGTTGAGCGCAAGGGCAACTGCGTCGCCCGGCACACCGGCAGGCAGTGGCACCCTCACCGTGCTGCCCGGCGCTAGGTCAGGCCCCGAGCGCGAGTCGAACAGTCGGGTCGACGTGCGCGGCACGAACCTGCCGGCAGCGGACGTTGTGGCAGGAACGAAGGCGCCGACGACGTCGACGACGACCTGGGTCGGGACCGATGTGAACACACTGAATGCGCCGGACGAATCGACCCGGGTGATCGAGCCGTTCGCTCGTATCTGGCCGGCGTCGAAGTTCACGTTCGAAACGAGCGGCCGTCCTTGATCTGCTGGCCACGCAGTGAGGAATCCCAAGGCCTGCGGGCCGACGACAGTCAGAGTGAGCGCCAACGATGTTGCGTTGGCGGGAATGCCACAGTTCCCACGCGCGGGAATCTGGATGGTGAGTGCGTCGAGGCGCACATAGCCACTGCCCAAGCGTGTGTCTGCAAGGCGGCACGGTTGAACCGAGACGTACGCCGCCGATGAGGCAGACGCAGCGCCGACCGTTGATAGTGCCACTTCGGGCGGTACGACCACTGTGGCCGTGCACACCGCGACGACTGCCAGGGTGCGACGGATCCAATCCGAGTGAGAGGTGCGTGCTGGACGCAGAGCTGTGAAGCCGTGCATAAGAATCGGTCCCCGATTGTTCTGCGCCCACCAAGGTTCTAGCACGCGGGTCGACCTCACAGCCAGATATCGGCCGAAACTGGGTCAACCTTGAGGTCAGTCCTCCTGCCAGCGCCACGACAGCATGTCGTTGGCCCAGCCCTGCTCGGGATCGGGTGCGTCGGACTGGGCGGTGTGCAGATGTGTCCTGGCTTCCTCGAAACGGCGGGCATGGTAGGCCATCGAGCCGAGATAGAAATGTGCTCGGGCCTTGTCGGTCGCGCCGGCATCACTCGAATCGACGACCGACTGCAGTTCGGTGGCCGCCGTGGTCGCATCTCCACGTTCGAAGGCAGCGATCCCGGTGAGCAGCATTTGTGAATCGGCCGTCTCGTACGGGTTGCCTCCGTCATCGATCTGGTACCCGATCTGCGCAAGTGCCGCCCGTGCCCGCGTCAGGCTTTCCTCGTTGGCACTGTTGGCGAGCACGTATTCAAGTACTGGTCTGGCCTCGTCGTTGCGGCCGAGGTGCACCAAGGCGACACCACGGTATGTCTGGCAGATGGCGTGACGGCCGACGCCGACGTCGACCGGGGTGTCTTGGTACGCCAGAACCAGCGCGTCGACGGTGGTCCAGTCGCTCCGTTCGAAGGCATTGACGATGCTCTCCGTGTAGCGCTCACAGGCTTCGTAGGTCTGCGGCACCTCTGATGGGTCGACCGCCTGGTCGGGCATCGCTGCGCGCAATGCGATCAGCAGGTCGTTCGTCCCCGGCTCGACCGTATATGCGGCGAAGCCCAGTGCTCCATCGATATCACCAGTGGTCTGCAGGTAGAGAGCCAACCGATACGCGGAGTGGCTGGACTCCGTCGGCGGTGTGGCGGGACTGTTGAAGACCGCCCGGTACAGCGTGTGTGCGTCCTCGGTCCGGCTGTCGTTCCACAGGCGATCGGCCTCTTGGACGTACTCAGTGACCTGTTCGGCCGTCTCCGGGATCGCTGTCGGATCATCGATTGCCATTTCGGCAGTATTCACGAACCAAGCGGCATGTCAATCCCGGTCGGCGAAGTATGCCTGTATGTGCACCATCGACAACCCGATGACGCCCCTATTGCCGGCGTGTACCGGCTTGTACCATCCGCCGGGCTACGGTTTCCAGTTGTGTCGGGTAGCAGTGAGGCGTTCTTCGAGCCCAGCACCGACGAGTTGCTGGCGAACAACGCACGGTACGTCGAGGCGTTCGTCGACCACGACCTGGCCCTCCAGCCCCGTCGGAAGCTGGCCGTGGTCGCGTGCATGGACAGTCGCATGGACGTCTTCGAGATGCTGGGACTCGCCCATGGCGATGCGCACATCATCCGCAACGCGGGAGGCGTGGTGACCGACGATGTGATCCGATCGCTCGTGCTGTCGCAGCGCCTGCTCGGGACACGCGAGATCATCTTGTTGCACCACACCGACTGCGGCATGCAACGAGTAGTCGGCGACACGCTGCAGGACGAAATCGAGGCCGAGACGGGAATTCGTCCGGCATGGTCGATCGAGAACTTCAAGGATCCCTACCAGAACGTGCGCCAATCGATCCGGCGGCTGCAGGTCAATCCCTTCATCCCCCACAAGGAACACATTCGCGGGTTCGTCTACCGGGTCGAGGACGGTTACCTCGAAGAAGCCGTGCCCTGACGCGACCCTCGAACTCATCTCGACCACACCCCTGCGATGACACGGCGGACTGCGGCCGCTACACGGGCGTGGTACCGAGTAGGTGTTGTGCTTCAGCTGCGCGAAACTGCATCTGGCGCTCGTGCAATGGCTGAACGCCATCGCAGCGTCAAGCGGGCAATGACAGGGCGGGACGCACTCGGCTGATCTGATCATCCGCAGCTACGACTTCGCCGCGATCGAGGCACTGCAGGAGGGCGGCGATTGGGAGACCGCTGGCGCACTCCTTGCGGCCGACGCGCGCGTCCTGCAATCAGCCGGAGCCGAGATCATCGTGTTGTGCACCATCGATCGGGTCGTGACTCGCGGTGCCAAAGGTGTGATCGCAGGTTGTACGGAGATCGAACTTCTTGTCGGACCCGACGACGTCGCGGTGCCCTACTTCCCGACGACCCGCCTGCATGCCGACGCGGCCGTCGCAGCCGCGCTGTCATAGCACGCTGGTCCACGCCGGTCAGCTCGCCCTCGACATTCAGGCGAGTACGGCGTAGATGCCTGCGGCGTCCATCGCGGTGTGAATCGGAAGGATCAGCTCACTGAGCCTGGCGGCGCCGCTGTCGCCTATGGGTTGCCAAATCGGCGCGCAGAGCCGATCGGTCTCTGCCTCGATGCGCTCACGCTCCTCGGCACCGGCGGGGGTCACGGTGCCATCGGTGGCCATCCAGCCCCGCTCGGCGAGCTGGACGTGGGCCGCCGCCCATTCCGCTTCAGTCCATCGTCGGGTGGCTTGCGCAATCCGCGCTGGGAAACGTCCGGTACCTACCTGAAGCGCAAGGCACTCGCAGGGTCCGAGTTCGTTGGTCACGAGTACGGCGATGTGAACATCGCCTCGCCATTCACGTACCACCGTCACCTGTTGCCACAATGCCACCATCGGATCGTCGGGCAGCGCGACACCCGCGTTGGCGCCAGCAAGGGGTTTACCTCCGAAGTCGAGTGCGGCGACGACCGGATCGATCAGCGCTCGTGCCTCGGCGATCTGCTCGGTCGACAGCTCGACGCCGACCCGCTGCATGGCTCGACCAACCACCCGAAAGCGCGCCGCCTGCAGTGACTCCGGCGACGCCTCGTCCCAGACTCCGGGCATGGATGCGGTGACGGCACGCGGACTGAAGTTGTAGAACGTCGCAATGATCACTTCGTCGGGCACCGCGCCCATGGGCGCGGATCGCGAACCGAAGTAACCCCCTGCGCCGGTCACCCCGACAGCGGCATACTCCTCCGCAGCTTCGGGCACGAAGTACACGAACCGGTGAACCAAGTTGATGACCATGTGCACGTCGTGGACAACCGAGAGATTCATGCGCGGCACTTTACTGCCACATGAACTTTCGTTCGAGCTCGGTGAAAAAGGCCTGCGACAGGCGCCGGAAACCTGCTTCGTCGAGGAGGATCTCGTCGCCGACGCGCAGCCCCAGAACCGCCTTGGCGGGGTCGAGCTTGATCGAGTTGCCCTTGACCATGAGCCCACCGTTCTGCAGGAGAGAATTGCAGATCACTCGAACCTCGTTCAGCGGATTGCCATCCTTGAGCTCCAACGTCCTGGCGCGATGAACGAACAGGTAGTCCAACACCAGCACCATGTTGTTGAAGAACTGGTGCTCGAACGAGGCGATGCCGGAGGCACCCTTGACGCCTTGATACGTGGAAATCTGCAGGTCGACTCGGCGACGACAGGCGTCGACATAGTCCTTGGTGTACTTGTTGGCAGCGAGCATGTCGTTCTCTCCTTGCACTCCATACGTGTTACATCGACCCGGGCTGGATCGTCAGTGCTATGACGGAACGCGAACGAGGAAGGTAACAGTGGACGAACACGACTGGCCGGCTGAGCAATTCAGTGGCATCGAGAACCTGTGCTCGAGGACTGGGGTGAGCTCATCGGCTTGAAGGGTTCGGGCTCGAACAGCGTGGTCATCGACGAAGCGTTCGTTCCTGCACACCACACCGCTCCCCTCGCCCAGCTCATGGGTGAATGGCCGATGACCACCGAGTTGCTCCCGGGTGCCGAGATCCACGGCAACCCGATGTACAGCGGCGGCTTCATGGGCTTCGCCATTGCAGAGCTGACGACCGTACAGGTTGGGGCCGCGCGGGCAATGCTCGACGAGTACGAAGCATTGCTTGATTCAACGCCCATCGTGTCGATGAGCGGCAACGTCCAGACGCGGCGCTACACCGACCACGACTTCCAGCGCTCGTTCGGCATGGCGCTCGGTTGGGTCGATGGTGCGCACGGAATCATGATGCGCGCAGGAGAGATCTACGGCGGGCTCCGGAGCGTCTCTCGACGGTCGGCGAATGCAGCGATACTGGCGCGACCTCTGCGCCTTCCGCTCGAACTCGGTCCATCAATTCGATTTCCGGTCCAGGGCTGTCACGCAAGCCCGATTCGGCATCCCCATCGACAGGTTCTGACTTGGCGTCCGTAGCCGTGCGTCTCGGCGACGGAGTCAGATGGCGCGCATCCGGTTGTTGCGGGCATTGTGCTCGACCTCCGCGAGGCCGAGCGCCTCGAGCACCGGTGGCACATAGTTGCCGAACCGACCACGCAAGCCCTTCTTGAAGCCGTACCAGCCGCCGGCAGGATTGACTGCCGACCGCCCCCACGCCTCGACCGTTCCATCGGTGGCGGGCTTCTGCTCGTCGGAGCTGCCGAGCGGCATCCAGTCGCCGTGCTCGGTCAGCATGGCGTGCAGGTCCTCGATGCACGAGAGGTGGTAGCGCAGCTGGGTCTTGCCGACCTGAACCACCAAAGCCGGAGGATCGGCATCGGGATCTCGATACGCCTCGAAAGCACTGCTTCTCGGCGGTGTTGTCAGCTGCCATGGGTCGGTTGGGATACCCGTGCCTTGCACGTCGTCAGTTGCCATGAACGCACCGTGCCATCGATTACCTGACATCTACTGTCATATTCGATGCAATACTTTGCTGATGCGTGCAGCGCGGGTGCTGGACATGCTGTTGGTGCTGCAGCACCGCGGCCGCCGAACCGCCCACGAGCTCGCCCAAGAGCTCGAGGTGTCGGAGCGAACGATCCTGCGCGACGTCGAGGTACTCAGCGAGGCGGGCGTTCCGATCTTCACCGTGCGCGGCGCGGGTGGCGGGATCGCGTTGATGGACGGCTTCCAGACTCACCTCACCGGTCTCACGGTCGAGGAGGCACAGTGCCTGTTCCTGGCCGGTCAGCCGCACATCGCCCATCGACTCGGACTCGGTGCGCCAACGCGTACGGCTCGAAACAAGCTCCTCAACGCAATCGCTCCCCGGCTCGCCGAGGAGGCCGGCGCCCTCGCCGACTGGTTTCTGCATGACCCAGACCCGTGGACCGGTAACCGCATCCCCCACGGCGAGCTCCGGCGCCTGGCTCGCAGTGTCCACCAGCGCCGAAAGGTCGAACTCACGATCGCTCACGAACCCACGGTCACGGTGTGCCCTCTCGGCCTGGTGTTGAAAGCAGGCTCGTGGCACCTCATCTCTGCTGGCCTCGACAGGGTCGACATCGTCTGTATCGACGAGCTTCGGGCAACCCGCATCACCAACCAGCGCTTCGCTCCGCGCGTCGGCTTCGACCTCACCCAGTTCTGGACGGCGTACGCCTCGTCACAACGCTGAGCCCGATCTGCGGCGCAACTGAAGCCGGACTTCATCAGGATGTGGCTCGACGATCGTCGTGTGGCCCGTGGATTCGTCGTGGCTGAGAAAGGCGTCGTGTCGGACTCGATCAGAGGTACTGGGAAAGCTGAGTCGCCAACGCCGCGCCTGCTGAGCGATCAGAACCTTGTCATCGCTGTCGGGTTCGTGGCCGGGCGGGCAGATCGAAGGAGCGCAACACCCATCCCGGCAAAGCCGAGGTCGCGAACGCCCACAGCGATCAGCTGCAGGCCCTGGGGCATCGTCTGTGTGGACGCGACGAGGATGACCCCGAGGATCAAGGCCATCGCAGTCCACGCCGGAAGTTGTCGGGCACGGAGCACCGCGTAGCCGAAGCCAACTCCCGCAAGCACCGTGACAACGCCATGAACGGTCATCGCCGGCCCCAGTTCGGCGGTCAGGGCGCGGTAGTTCTCGATGCCGTTGGTCATTGCGTACACCACCGTTCCGGTGAAGTAGAGATAGCAATAGGCATATGCGAGCGCGCTGATGTCACCGAGAAACCCGAACGATCGCGGTCGTTGCGCCATTGCGAGCCCGACCACGAAGATCGGGATGGCTGCCTCGGAGACCAGCGTCAACCACAGCTGCGAGTCGGAAAAGCTGCCTTGCACGACCTCAATTGCGTCGGACAGAAAGTACAGGACCGAGAACACCACAGCCATGAAACCGACCAGGACCGCTGCGCCGCTGCTGTGCCGTTCGCTGGCCAGTCCGGGGAACATCACGTCACGCTCCTTCGCACGGCCAGTGGGCCGGCATCACCCAGTGTGTGGGAGATCAACGTGGATGGCTGGGGCCAATAGTCCATTTCCACTGGCTTCATCGAGGGCGTTGCGAGCCCGCTCGGTCAACGCCGGCGGCGGGCGCGTGGCGAACCAGCAACCGGCAACGACCAACACAAAGCCAATCACTGTCGTCGTGGTGATCAACTCGTCGAGGAACACCGCGCCCAGCGCGACCGCAACCACCGGATTGGCAAACGTGATGCGACGGCAAATCAGCGAGCCGGCGATCGGCCAGGAACGGGGCGGTGGCATAGCAGACGACGACGATCAGCACCTCTACCACACTCCACCAACGGCGGCGTCGCCCGAGCTGCTGCGTTTGACGACTGCGCCCCGCGCAAGGGGCGCAAGTCGTCAAACGCTTCGCTGCTGTACCGGGAATGCGATCAGGCGGTGATCAGGGCGCCGTCGATGCCGGCCAGCGGGTTGTCGCCCGGGAAAAAGCCGCGCTGGCTCGGAAAGACGTCGAGCGGCGACTGGGCCAGTGCCGCCATTCGCAGTACAGCGGCGTGACGGGCTTCGACGCCGCCGATGGTCATGATCGTGGATCGCAGTCCAGTGGTCGATAGGGCTCCCCCAGCAAACACATATGTCTGCGCGGCAGCCTCCTCCAATGCCAATGCCAGCATGACTGCAACCGCCTCGGTCTTGGCGGCATCAATTGCCGGCTTGACCAGCGCGTCGTACACGGCCTGATTCATCTGCGTGATTGCTGTCGCCCCGGCTCCGGTGAGCACGGCATTGAGCGCGTCGAGGTGCATCTGATGGTGGCCAGCGAACATCGTCGCCGCGGCGAGAACCGCCGGAGTGGTGATCAACCCACCGGCCGCGCCATACGCGTCGACCGCGAGCTTCTCCAGGGATGCAGCAGTACGGGCAAGGATGAGATCCATCTCTGCCGCATCGGTTGTAGCCGGTGGGCTGGTCGTGTCGACGGGTTGCATCGCCGGAACGGTCGTGGATCCTGGGGTTGTTCCCGCCGGGGTCGTAGCAGATGGCGCATCAGTGTCATCGCTGCCGCACGCGGCCAACAGTGCAACACCGAGTATCGAGGCGCCACCGAGCTTGAACAGATCGCGGCGATTCGGCGACGGAACGCCGAGGATCGTCGCCTTGTCGTTGGTGCTGATCTGGTCATCACCAATCAGTCGAGTCAACGCCTCGCGCCAGCGGGGCACGACGGCTGTGTTCATGCGGTCGACGACGCGAAGCTGGCGTCGAATCTCGTCGTTGTTCAAATCATGGTTGTTCATGGGTCGTCCTTTCGTGTGAGGCGATGTGTCAGGCTGCGAATACGGCTGGGTCGAGACCCTTGAGTGGATCCGTGCCATCGCCGAGCGAGGCGGATTCGAATGCTCCGGTAGGGAACACGTCGGTCACTTCCTTGCCGAGCGCAAGCCCGAGCACGACGGCGTGCTGGGCCTCGATGGGCAGGATCGTCGCGGTGGCCGCGGCGTACGCCGGGTCCTGGAGCAACGTCAACGCGGCCGCGTACGTGTACGCCGCCTGGCCCTCGAGGACGAACGCAAACTCGAGAGCGCCCATCTCGTCCTTGATGGCTTGCAGCGCGGGGGTGACGGCCGCTATCAGCGTCTTGTTGGCCTCGGTGACCGCCTTCGACCCGGCAACCGCACCGAACGCATCGGCGTGTTGCTGATGGTGCATCATGAACAGCTCGGCGACCGGCAGGGTCGCTGCGCTGAGCACCGGGGCGGCTGCCGCATATGCGGCGACGGCTGCCAACTCCACGCTCTGCGCGTAACCAGCGATGGTCTGATCGTTGAGACCTGCGGCGGATCGGCGCGACCGATACAGGCTGCGATGCACCTCGGCAGTCTCATCGGCAAACGTCTTCATCCCCTGTCGGTGAAGTTCGTCGACGTCGGCGGCGAGTGATCGTAAGTGACGGGTGGTGATGTGCATTGGGGGTTGCTCCTTTGTGTTCAGGAAGGTGGATTCGAGCGCGTGTGCAAGATCAGGCGACGATGACCGTGCCGGTCATGAACGGATGAAATGAGCAGATGTACGCGAACGTGCCGGCGGTCGGAAAGGCGATGGTGACCGATGTCTGCGGCTGGATCGATCCGGAATCGAACACGCCGGCCGATGTCGCTGTGTGCTGCTGGGCGTCGTTGTTGGTCCACACCACGGATCCGCCGACAGGCACGCTGACCTCGGTGGGGGCGAACGTGAAGTCGGCGATTCCAACCCCGGCCTCGCTCACGGTTACAGCGACAGTCGTGGTCGGATCCGCTGGCACTGCTGTCGTCGAGGGAGCTTCCGCCGGAGCCACCGTGGTCGTTGCTTCTGCTACGGCGATCGACGACGTCTCACTGGCGGAATCGTCCGAGCACGCTCCGATGACGGGAAGCAGAACAGCGAGGAGCGCGTACCGGTGTCGCATTACCCCCAGGTTCGGAGCCCTACGACGATCGGATTGGAGAAATGTTCATGCCGCGCGTCCGGACCAGGACCGCCCACGACCTCGACCGAGGTTTGAGGGTTGGCAGGGAGGGGAACAAATTACTTCGTGACGAACTTTCCCCCTCCTGACCTCGCCGATATCGCGCCGCTAGAATCCGTCGGCGTGGAATCTTCGTCCGAGCCGTATTCGGGTGACCCAGAGGCGCTCTTCGGCGTTGCGTTCGACGACCCCTTCAGGGCTGAGGAGTTCCTGCTCGCTCTACGCGGCATGGCAGCGCGCGGAGAACTCACGTTGTCGGACGCTGTCATCGTCTACAAGAGCGACGACGGCAGTGTGCGGGTTCGCGAGACGACGGACCTGCAGACGACCGCAACTGCAGTGAAGGGTGCGCTGTGGACCGGGTTGCTCGGGCTGCTCATTGCCGGTCCCCTGGGCTGGATCGCCGGACTCGGAATTGGAGCCGGCGCCGGTGCCATGACGGCGAAGGTCGTCGACACGGGCATTCCCGACGACTGGGTCGAATGGTTCAAGGACGCCGTACGACCACACACGTCGACAGTGGTTGCCCTAGCCAGCGAGGTCGATCTCGTCTCCCTCAACCGCGAGGCACAGCGATTCGCTGGCGCGGAACTGGTGCACGCCACGCTGCGACCCGGCGCGACGGCCGACCTCGCATCCGCGCTACAGCTCCGCCCTCGATCAATCGATCATGGGCAGGTCACGTAGGCCGTCGCACAATTCGCGCCGTCCACGCTCGAACGCGGCACGCGCTGCCGGCACGGCCTGATCCGAGGGGAAGGCCTCGACGATCTCGTCGAACAAGGACTTGATCTCGTCGCGAAACTCACCGTGCGTCAAGATGTACGGAAGGTTCTCTCGAATTCCACGCACGACGGCACGACCGACCTCGATCGGATCCATGGCACCGTCCATCGAGTTGAAGAGTGCGTCGGGATCGCCCTCGCTGGCCATCGGCTTGGCATCGGGATCCTCGCGAACCGGGGCGTCGAGAATGCGAGTACGGGTGAGCCCCGGGCAGAGCACCGATACCCCTATGCCTTCGGGAGCGAGGCTCAACCGCAGCGACTCACTGAGGCCGCGTACGGCGAACTTGGCGGTCGTGTACGCGCCGCCTTCATACGGAAGCGCCGTGATGCCGGCGATCGACGAGGTGTTGACGATGTGTCCACCGGTTCCATGCTCGCGGATGAGCGGCACGAGGATCTTGACCACGTTGACCGCGCCACCGAGATTGACCGCCATCGCCCGATCCCAATCGGCGAAGCTCGCATCGGCGACCGCACCGCCACCGGCGATCCCGGCGTTGTTGCACAGCACGTGCACGCGCCCAAAGGCAGCGACCGCGGCCTCGGCAGCCTTTGTGACCGATGCACGGTCCGTCACATCGACGAGCACAAACGCGACGTTGGTTCCGTCCAACTGGGCGCGAGCGTCGTCGAGATGCGACTCGTTGACGTCGCCGATCACCACATTCATCCCTTCGGACAGCAACGCCTCACTGATCCCGAGACCGATGCCACTCGCTCCACCCGTCACGAACGCCGTCTTGCCAGCAAAGTTCCTCACGGCGGCCGACCCTACTCACGGCGTCGTTGGCTCTTCGGTGTCGGGAGTGCCAGTGTCTCTGTCAGTTTCTGGACCGGGCGACGGTTCGATGCGCAGGATCCAGGTGCCAGCGCCGACAGGCGGTCCACCGGCCGATGACCGCTCGACCTTGCCGTCGTCGAGGCGCTTGTTGCTCGACAGCAGGCGGCCGATGATCGGTAACGCCACCACATTGGCCGCATGGAGGATGCCCATGATCAGCAGAATTCCACCGACCCGGGCAACCTCGTCCTTCAGTTGGGCACCGGTCGACCTGCCCCAGTCATGGGGCTCGACGAACGTGACGGTGAAGAGCACGAACGACGTGAAGATCAGGTAGTACGCAACATCCGTCAGGACGAGATAGCTCTTGCCCGTGCGCGGATTGGCGCGAAAGACGTCGGCGGCGTACGAGCGGCCGAACCGCTTGATGAACGGTCCGAGACCGACCGCAAGCGCGACGAGCACGATGTTTGTGATCACTTCGATGACCCACCACTCCATGTTGAACCTCCCATTGTCGAAATCCGAAAGAGCGAGCGCCAGAGCACCATTGGCAAGAATGAACACAACGAGCCAACCCGACGCTGCCCATCGCCATCGGCGGCGGGCAGCCGATTCCTCGAGCGAACGAGCAACGCGTGCGAAAAGGTCCGGGTTCGCGTCGACCGAGGTCCGCGCGTCGGCGAAGGCTTCGATCAACCGTCGTTCCATCGTGAGGTCGATCACGACTCACCCAGCGATCGATCGAGTGCAGCCATTGCTCGTCGAAGATGGGTCTTCACCGAGTTGACCGACAACCCGAGCGTCGACGCGATCCGGTCGATCGCGTACTCCTCGAAGTACCGCAAGGTGATGCAGTCACGCTGACGGGCGGGGAGCCCGCGCACTGCGTCGATCACGCGACGATGCTCCTCGGAGCGCACGAGTTCGTCGCCGACCCCGTCGACCACATCGATTTCGCGGCCGCTGGTCGCGTGGTGACGCAACGACACCAACCCGCGACGATTGTGATCGCGAGCGAGGTTCAGCACGATCGACCGCAGGTAGGCCGGCGCCCGCTCGATCTCGTCGATCTTGCCGGCGTGCCGAGCCAGTCGAAGGAATGCTTCCTGGACGAGATCCTCAGCAGCATCTCTGTCATCGACGAACAATCGCGCCAGACGAACCAGCGAGCGACCCTCCGTTTGAAACAGCCGCACCACCAGTTGCTCGGTCTCGCTGCTGATCGCCTCGCCCTGCAGTTTGGCGACGACGACCGACCAGAGCAGCGGAACCATGCGCGGCGAACGTGGCCGAACAAGAACGAGATTCATCGCGTCTCACCAGGACAACGCATGCTCGCCATCACATCGCTCGCCAGCCACCGACTGAAGCTTGCCACGAAGTGGTCGGACGTCACAGAAAGACTGACGAACTGGTCGGCGATTCGGGTGACACGAATCTCACGTCGATGTCACCCATTCTCGTGCCGAGTTCGTCTGTACTGAGCAATGAACCTCGAACAGGCAGCCCAAGACGTTCACGACCAGCGATTTCGACGCATCGTGGAGCTGTTGCGTGTGCTGATCGTCGGCGGCATACCTGTGGGCGTGTTGGTGGTCGGGGTAGGAAGCCGCGTGGCTATGTTCGTGCTGCGCATCACCTCACCCGACAGCGTCAACGGCGTCGAGAGCGACGACGGCTTCACCATTGGCGAGTTCACCCTCGGTGGCACCTACAACCTCTTGCAACTCGGTGCTTTCGTCGGTGTCATCGGTGCGGGTGTGTACATGTTGGTCGTGCCGTGGTTGATGGGCCCGAGATGGTTCCGTCGCCTCACGATCGGCCTGGCAGCAGGCGCCGTGGCCGGCTCGATGCTCGTTCATGCCGACGGCATCGACTTCACCGTCTTGAAGCCCATGTGGTTGGCGATCAGTCTCTTCGTCGCCCTGCCGGCGTTGTTCGGCGTCGCTCTCGCGGTCTCTGTCGACGCGGTGGGTCGGACCGGATCGTGGACAGCTCGCGGTCGACGACGATGGGTGTTGCCCATCCTGTCCATCGTTTTGTTCCCGATCACGATTGTGGGTGTGCCATTTGCCGCTGCTGCCATCGTCTTTTGTGTGCTGGTGCGCGATGTCCAAATCGTCCAGAGCGTCCGCGCGGTTGCCGCGACCACCGTCCTCATTCGTGCGGTCTGGCTGCTGATCGCGGTGGCCGGACTTGTCGCCCTGATCGGCGACATCAACGAGCTCAGCTGACCCGTTCAGGCATCGATCCCTATCGATCCCTCCGGATGCCAGATTCGTCCGACGACCGACGTTCCGGCCGACATCACGACTGCACTGATCGGGCCGACGCGGACCGCCACGATGTGTGCTGCGCTCACGAACTCGACATCGCCGTCGGCACCATGCTGCACCCATTCCTCGCGAAACCGTCCAGGCGCATCCTCGATCATCAGGAGCGGATCATCCGGCGCGAGATACAGACCTGCGGCCGCCGCCCGATCGGTGCGCGGCACCAGCCCATCGGAATCCAATACGACATGCCAACGCACCTCGCGGTCGGCGATCTCGAATCGACCGGCGAAGACACGGGTCGATGAGTACGGCAGGCGGTTGTGCTCCAGGCCGGACAGAGCGACCCTGACATCGACGAAAGCCTCGCCCGACTGTATCCACCATGCCTCGCATGGCTCGGTGGGCTGCCCGCCCGGAACCGTGATCGACCGGCGACGCCATGCGCCGACGAACCAGGGACGTGCCGGCGGAGTCATTCCTGCGGCGAGCCGGCAAGCGGATCGACAAGCTGGCGCATCACCCGACGGAACAGGATGGCATTGCCATCGGACCGCACGTGCAGGTCGGGGGCACCGACCAGCGGCATGCCATTGCGCCGCAACGCTGCGGTGATCCACAGATCCTCCTGTTGCACGATCTCCTCCTGGGCGAGCAGTTCGCTCACCATGGTCGGGTCGGTCTCGGGGACCCGCACCATGAAGAACAGTCGTGTTCGTCGCTCGTCGATCGGTTGGATCGCCTGGAAGAACGACTGGCGAAGCGCACCATCGGGCTCTTCGCTGCGCAGTAGAACAGTGAACGGCGCTGCGTACGTGTACCGCAGCCACCCCTCTGTCGAGAAGTTGTCGTCGGCCAACTTACGCTGCACCGTGGAGAAGCCGAGCTCGTGCTGGGCGACGACCTCCTGCTCCGTCGCAAGCGGATTTCGTGAGCCCAACGAGTCGTGAAGGAACGGAAAGTGACTCGAATCCAGCAGGTTGTCGGTCTGGTAGGCCGCGAGCACTTCGGAGGTGTGCGCGGACGGCGAGAAGCCCCCCAAGCGCTCGTCGTCGCCATCCGGCCACGACGGGATCTCCAGCCGCGGTTGCTCGAGCGCAACCCAGACCACGCCGTAGCGTTCGCACACCGCGGCAGGTTGCCCGAGCCGCGCTCGCGACGGGATGGGTGCGCCTGCGCCGAGCGCGGGGATGCATGTGGCCGCTCCGTCGGGCCCGAATCGCCAACCGTGGAACGCACATACCAGTTCATCCGCCTCGAGCCGGCCGAGACTCAACGGCGCCCCGCGATGCGGGCATTCGTCGAGGAACACGGCGATCGCGCTCGAGCGACGCACGACGACCAGCGGTTCGCCCAGCAGCGTGACGCCCAACGGATCTCCGGCTACTTCGTGCGACCACGCCACGGGATGCCAGAAGGCTCGAAACTCCGGGTGAAGGTTGCCCACCAGCACGGTCATTGTTCGCCGACGGTAGTCGGACATCGGTACACCATCAGGTGTGCGAGGGTCGTTGCACCAGTCGCCGGTGCACGGCGTATGCCGCAGCTTCGGCGCGATTGCCGCAGCCGGTCTTCTGCAGAATTGAACGCACGTGGTTGGCGGCAGTGTGCTGGCTGATGAACAACTGCTCGCCGATCTCGCGATTCGATCGACCCTCAGCGATCAAACGCAACACGTCGAGCTCGCGTGATGACATGCCGTCGTGTGTCGTCGTCGAGGCCTGCACCTGCGTTCGATCCAGTATCGAAGCGGATTGTGCAGCCAGCGCCTCCATGCCCAGCGCTAGCGCTGTGGCGTGGGCCTGCCTGGCCAACGAGTCAGCCGTAACCATGTCGTGACTGGCTGCGGCCAGCAACGCCCAATCATGCTGCACACGCGCCTTCCACACCGGCGATTCGCTGCGATCGGCGACAGCCAGGGCACTGCGGAAATGATCCTCCGCCTGTTGACGTACTCGACTATGCCGGAATTCGGCTGGTCAACGATGATGTCGGCGTCCGCTGGGTGTACTCGTTTCTGTCCGCCGACAAGAAGAAGACCTATTGCCTCTACGAGGCCCCCAACCCGGAGGCTCTCATCGAGGCAGCGGCTCGCCTGGGAATCCCTGCTGATGTCATCGTCGCAGTCGAGCAATTCGGGCCTGTACCGGCCAGCTGAAATCGTCGTCGTCACGACAACCAATCCTGAACCTGGAGACATCACATGACGACCATGACCACCACGACCGAACTGTTGACCGACGAGATGCTCGCTCGGTTCGACACTCGGGCGGCCATCTACGACCGCGAAAACCGCTTCTTCGACGAGGATTGGGACGAACTCCGCCAGTCGGGGTACCTGCTCGCTGCCGTGCCCACCGAGTTCGGAGGCGCAGGCCTGCGGCTCGACGAGGTCGCCCGACTGCAGGGCCGCCTCGCTTACTACGCGCCGGCAACAGCCGTTGCCGTCAACATGCATCTGTACTGGACCGGCGTCGCCGCCGACCTCCTTCGCTCCGGCGACACCTCGTGCCGCTGGATGCTCGAACGAGCCGCCGCCGGCGAGATCTTCGGCAGCCTCTCGCCAGTATGGACCCTCGCCGGATTCCACGCGATGGACACTTCCGACCCGGAAAACCCGAAGATCGTCCACGGCTTCCTGCCCCGCAACACGGCCGGCTACGAGATCATCGAGACCTGGGACACCCTTGGCATGCGGGCAACGCAGAGCCACGACACGGTGCTCGATCGGGCATTCGTGGCTGACGAGAACATCGTGCTGGTTTGCCCGGCGGGCTTTGCCGGCGCCGGCATGTTCCAAGTCGGCGTCTTCGCCTGGGCCCTGATGGGGTTCGCGACCGTCTACTTGGGCGCTGCCCGCCGCGCATTCGACATCACGGTCGACCGCATGCCGAAGCGCACATCGGTCGCGCTGACCCGCTCGATGGCCCACCACCCCGAGGTGCAGCACAACGTGTCGGAGATGCGCATTTCCCTCGACGCCTGCGAGGCGCTGCTCGAGCGAGTGACCACCGACTGGGCCACCGGCGTACCACATGCCGATTGGCCTGTTCGTCTGGTGGGTGCTCGTCACTTCATCATCAATCAGGCCTACGACATCGTCGATCGGGCCATGGATCTGTCGGGCGGCAGTGCAGTTTTCAAGGGCAACCGCCTCGAGCAGATCTTCCGCGACGTGCGCATGGGCCGCTTCCACCCCGGCAACACCTTGCTGGCCCACGAGCTGGTCGGCAAGCTGTGCCTGGGGCTGAACCCCGACGATCCGCAGCGCTGGGGCTGAACGAACCTCACTTCTCGGCAATCAGTTGCAAAGTATATTAGGTATGCCTAATATACTTGGAGAAGGCTGGTTGCCGAGAAGGCCCGTCGCCGCGAAGGAGGTTCGGATGGTCGATGTCGTACCAGGCGTCGCACGCCCGTCGGTATCCGCGCTCGGGTTCCGTCGAGTCGAGTCCGTGTGCCTGACCGTCGACGAGCAGGGCACCACCGCCGAAGTCACCGGCATCACCCATCGGCTCCCCCGCACCATCCGTGTTCCACTGCGTGCCGCGCAAGCGTTGATCGAGGCCGGTGTTCCCAGCCGTGTCAAGACCGGTCGACCCACCGAGATCCAGCGGGGCGGCTGACCGTGGTCGTGTGCAGTTGCCAGGCAGTGACCGACCGCACGGTGCACGCCGCCATCTGTGCTGGCGCCGACAGCGTCGACGATCTCGCCTCACTCTGCACCGCTGGCAGTCGCTGCGGCGGCTGCTGGCCCGAGCTGCAGCGACTCCTTGCCGAATACGGCGACGTCGGCAAGACTCAGTCGGAGCACGCTGCGTAGAACGTCGCGACGTTACCGAAGGAGCACTATGAAGGGCCACGACGACGTCATCGAGTTGCTGAACGATGTTTTGACGAGCGAGCTGACCGCGATCAACCAATACTTCGTCGACGCGAAGATGCTCCAGAACTGGGGATACCAACGTCTGGGCAAGCGCTTCCGCGATGAATCGATCGACGAAATGCATGACGCCGACAAACTCATCGAGCGCATCTTGTACCTCGATGGGTTGCCCAACCTTCAGCGCGTCGGCACGGTCCGAGTCGGAGAAACCGCCGTCGAGAAGCTGCAGCTCGCTCTCGACCTCGAGCGCGAGGCGATCGAGCGGCTCAATCGGGGCATCGCCCGCTGCGTGGAGTTGAGTGACAACGGAAGTCGCGAATTACTCGAGAGCATCCTGCTGGGCGAGGAATCTCACGCCGACTGGCTCGAGGCTCAGCTCGAGCTCGTACGCCAGGTCGGCGATGCGCACTACCTCGCTCAGCAGATCCACGACAGTTAGCTGATCGGTGCGGCCGACGGCACTGCGGTGGCGGGGTCGCCGTCGACGGCAAGCTGCCTCATACTCTCAACGGAGTGTCTGGCGCCCGCCCGGGGTGTCTTGATGCCAAACACTCCGTCAGATCTCAGTCGGGTGGTTCGTAGCCGCCGTCGGCGTTGTGGGTCTCGGTTCCGGTGACTGGAGGGTTGAACACGCACACGAGGTGCAGGTCGCCCTTGGTTGCACGCAGGATGTGCTCGTCGTGTCGATCGAGGGCGTAGATCGTGCCGGGGCGAATCTGAAAGGTCTCCCCCGTCGCCACGTCGACGACCTCACCCTCGCCGGAGACGCAGTAGTTGGTTTCGAGGTGGTGCTTGTAATGGAGGTGGCTCTCGGCACCCTCCAGGATCCGCGTCTCGTGAACGGAGTAGCCCATGCCATCGCCTTTGACGATCATCCGCTTGCTGTCCCAACCAGGACCAGATACGTGGCGGGCTGTATTGGCGATGTCTTGCGAGCGAACGATGATCATGAGCCGAAGCTAGTCACTCCCCGGCGGCGGCAATGCACCGTTCCAACAGCACGCCGAGATCAAGCAGTGCGGCATCGCCGCCTCGCCGACCGGTGAGCATCAACCCGATCGGCTGCCGATCGGTGACGTCGCCGGGCAGGCTGACGCTGGGTAGATCGAGTCGATTGGCGAACTCGGTCAACCGGAGCACTTCGGTATTCATGGCGAGGTACGCCTGCATCGTCTGTATGTCGACAACGCGGGGCGGAAGCACCGGGACAGTTGGCGTCAGAATCGCATCGGCGCCCTCGAGCGCAGTGTCGTACCGCCGCATGCAGTCGCCGAGCTTTCGCAACGCGGCGACGTACTCGCTTGCCAGCACCTCAGCACCGTGCTGGATGCGCGGCCCAACTCGCGGGTCGTATCGGTCGAACTGGTCGGCGATCAGATCGCGATGCCAGTCGAACGCCTCGACCGCGATCACCGAGCCCTCGCGAGCCGCGAGGCTCGCTTCGGTCAACATCGGTAGGTCGGTCTCGGTGAGCCTCACTCCCGCCGCGGCAAGCACTCGCAGCCAGTGCGCGAACCGCTCCAGAACTTCTGGATCGGTGTCACCGGCGTCGATCGCGTCTCGCGGGATCAACATGTGGAGGTCACCCATCGAGCCAGCCGACGATGGCCCGCGGCCACCATCGACCAGTGCGGTGTCGATGCGGCGCACATGTGCCGCTGTGGACGCGATGAGACCCGGCGCGTCGAAGGTCGGCGCCAGCGGGATCATTCCACCGGATGGGTATCGGCCCTGCGACGGTTTGAAACCGGCGACGCCACAGAAGGCTGCAGGGATGCGGATCGACCCGCTGGTGTCAGACCCCAGGGCGATGTCGGCCAAGCCGAGCGCGACGGCGACCGCGCCGCCCGACGTCGAGCCGCCGCTGACGCGTCGCTCCCCCGGTCGCAACGGAGTCGTGGGCGTGCCGTAGGTGCTGTTCAAGCCCAGAGCGCCGTACGCGAACTCGGTCATGTTGGTCTGAGCCAACACGATCGCCCCCGCAGATCGCAGCGCGCTGACCATGGGGGCGTCGGCGGTAGCGAGGGGAGCATCGGCGAGCACCGCCGAGCCGGCGTGAGTCGTCCATCCGGCGACGTCGAAGCAGGCCTTGACCGCCACAACCTCACCAGCGATCGGCAAGGCTCGGTCCACCGCCGCCGCCTCGGCCAACGCGTCGTCGTCGCGCCTCTCCAGGATCGCGAGCGCCGCCGCTTCAGCGTGCCGTAACGCAGCGTTGATGCATTCGGCCACGTGACCTGTTGCGGGTCGCATCACCGCGATCGTCAGAAACGACGGTCGTTGGTCTTCTTCTTCGGCGGTGCCTTGAATGGTGCCTCGATGAGCACCTCGAACTGGGCATCGTCGGGCTGCTTGGGCTCGTTGAGGCGTTGCAGGTAGGTCTTCAGCGCGGCGCGTGCCGGTGCGACCTGTTCGCCCTTGGCGCCAACCGATCGGGCGAGCGCATCTTTGGCCTTGGCGACCCGGTCTCGGCGGGTTGCCTTCTCCTCCTCGGAGATCACCCGCTTTGGTCCAGCCGGTGCGTTCCGACGTGCTTCGAGTTCCTGGAGCGGTGTGAGCTTGGCGGTGGCCATGGAATTGAGCCTACATCTCGCTCCTGCCGGAACCGACCCGCTCGCCCAGCCCATCAGCATCACCGGATCTCTCCGGAAGCGGGTGCGCAACTATGGCGCACTCGCCGATGCCTGTCCGCATCGGAAAGTGCCGTTGTCCCTGGGCCGCGTTCAGGGCGACAACGTCGAGTGTGGCTACCACGGGCTGGTCTTCGATTGCACCGGCACGTGCGTGCGGGCCCCCGGCAGTGATCGCCCTCCGCCCGGCGCTCACCGTGACCGGACATGGGGCACCACGGAGGGTGATGACATGGTCATTGCCTGCAACTACCTGCATATCACCGACAACCTGCTCGATCCATCGCATGTCGCCTGGGTTCACCCCGGCTCGTTCGCTGGAGATGGGTCCGACGAAACACCACTGCGGATGACGATCGCCGAAGATGGCGTGACCACCTGGCGCTGGATGTTCGACACCGCGCCTGCTCCGTTCTACGCCCCCTACCTCCAGTTCGCAGGGAACTGCGACCGCAAGCAGCACTACGAAGTGCGGTACCCCAGCAATGGCCTCATCAAGGCCTACATATCGCCCGCCGGTGCTGGCGGCGAACACACGCCATTGCACCCCGACACCTTTGCGATGGACAGCTTCAACTTCCTGACACCAATCGACGAGACCACGACCAGGTACTTCTGGTTCCAGATGCGCAACGTTGCGCCTGACGATGCCGATGTCTCGCGTCGCTTTGCTGCATCAGTGCGCAGCGCCTTCGAAGAAGACAAGGTGATCCTGCAGGCGTCGCAGCGGGGCACGACCAACTCGACGACGCCCAACATCAACCTGCGGACCGATGGCGGCGGGATCCGATTCCGGCGACGCCTGGCCGAGATGATCGAAGCAGAACGCACCCAGATCGCGGCGTCCGGCGAGGTCTGACCTCCCGGGGCGCGTCAGGGCGGCATCAGCGGCGGCTCAGGTGGCTGGCGCAGAGTGAGCCAATCACCTACACGAAAGGCTCCGCCATGGATCTCAACCAGTACCACTTCCATCTCTCGCTCGAGCACAGCGAGGGTTTTGAGTGTTGTCCGGAACATGGCGATTACTCTCCGAAGTGCTTCATGCGGTCGCGCACTGCGCTCCGCATGAACGGGAGGATCTCGGCTCCGGTGCGCGATTCGAGGTTGCCGGTGGGCTCGTCACCGAGATGATCGCCGGTTGGCTGGCGAGGGCCCTGGCGACCGCGACACGCTGTTGCTCGGATCCATCGCGGGAATCTCGCTCACAGCAGCGGTTGTCGGCGATGCCACCTATGGCCAGAATCACCACGCCTGAAAGTCCGTAGGCTGCGCTGATGGTCAACAAGATCTCGGCAACACAGTTTCATGGTGGCACGGATCTCCCCGATTGGAGAGTCGTGGTACGTCGAATCGAAGCCGGATTCCGGGCGTCATCGTTCGAGGCAGCGTCGGCGTTCATCAGCCAGATTGCCGCCGCCGCCGAACAGGCCGATCACCATCCCGATGTCGACCTCCGGTACCCCGGATATGTGCACGTCACGCTCACCACCCACGCCACCAGCAGTCTGACGGACGCCGATGTTGAACTTGCCAGAACGATCTCCGACCGCGCCGCCCAGGCAGGGCTGGCGAGCGAACCACGGCTGGCGCTTGGTGTGGAGGTTGCTATCGACGCACTCGACATCGACTCCGTGCGGCCGTTCTGGAAGGCAATCCTCGGCTACGACGACGAACCGCCGACAACGGCCGGCGGACAGATCATCGCACTCGTCGATCCGCTGCGGATCGGTCCTGCGTTCTGGTTCCAGCAGATGGATGCTCCCCGGCTGCAACGCAGTCGAATTCACATCGATGTCATAGTGCCTCACGACGTGGCCGAGCAGCGCGTTGCCGACGCGATCGCGGCCGGCGGCCACCTCGTCAGCGACAAGCGCGCCCGGTCGTTCTGGATCCTCGCCGATGCTGAAGGCAACGAGGCCTGCGTGTGCACCTGGCAGGACCGCGACTGACTCGGCAGCGCGCAGATGACGCTGACGGCGAACGCGAGGCAGCTCAGGACTCTCCGGTGGCTCCGTCGATGCGCTCACGAAGCAGGTCAGCGTGGCCGTTGTGGCGTGCGTACTCGCCCACCAGCTTCTGCAGGTTCCACCGAACGCTGCGACCGGCGCATTTCGTGGCGAGCACCGCTCGGTGAAACGCGAGCCATCCCAAGAGCACACTTCGCTCGTCGCCATCGCCGGGGTCTTCCACGGTTCGAAGCCACTTCACGGCAAGTCGACGGTTGTTCGGCACGAACACTTTTGCTCAGGCGTCAGTGATGATCAGCCGATGTTCATGCTGTGGCTACCACAACGTCGCCGGGTATCAACGCTGCGTTGGTTCGCGTCCGCGATACTTCGCAGCAGATGTTGTGCAATCAGACGCGCACGGATGCCGCGATCGCCGCAACCGTTGCATCGTTCACCCGCACGACCAGGTGGCAACTCGTCAATGAGTTGGCGCTGAACTTCGATTCATACCATCCGCAAGGCATGGCCCTCGTCGACTCGACATGGTGGATCTCGACGGTCGATGTCCGTTCTCAACGCGGCTACGTGATGGCGGCCGACGATCGAGGGGACTTGGTCGAACAAGTCCCCATCGGTGACAGCTGGCGCTATCACCCCGGCGGCATGGACTTCGACGGAACGACGTTCTGGATTTCGTGTGCAGAGTATCGGCCCGATTCGACGACGACCGTGTACCGAATGCGGCCCGGCGACGGACCACACCGGGCGTTCGATGTCGACGACCACGTCGGCGCGATCGCGCGATGCGGGCCCGAGGGCGATCTCGTCGGGTGGTCGTGGGGGTCGCGTCGCTTCTATCGTTGGTCAGTCGAGGGGCAGTTGCGTGCAGCTCGCGTCAATCCAGCATTCTTCGTCGATCACCAGGACTGTCAGTGGCTCGGCGATGGTCATCTGCTGTGCGCCGGCGTCGCCGAGGTCGGGCTTGCCTCCGGCCCAGGCTGGCTTGGTGGGTTGGGGCTACTCGACGTCGACGATCTGGTGATGGAGCGTGAGGTGCCCTTTCCCATCTACTCCTCCGCGTCGGGCCGGGTCGTCACTCACAATCCGATATGGGCTGAGATCCGTGGCGATCAACTGATCCTCCATCTCCTGCCCGACGATGGGATGAGCACAATCCTGTCCTACGCAACACCGATCGCCGGCAACGCACCACCGGATCGCTTCGAGCAAGTTGGCTCGTCGGTCACTTCGTCGTAGAGACGGGCGAACGACTGCGCGGTGGAAGCCCACGAGTAGTGCTCGCGAACGAACTGCGCAGCTCGTCTACCGCGCTCGACTCGTTCTACAGGGTTCGAGATTGCCTCGACCAGCGCCCGGGTGGTCGCGGCGACGTCGTCGGGCGGCACAAGCCAGCCTGTGGGCCGAACGTGATCGACGTTGATGAACGACAGCGGCCCTCCTGTACTGGTTCCGATCGGTGGGATCCCACTGGCCATCGCCTCGAGATACACGAGACCGAACGGCTCGTCGACGGACAGAGCTGCGAAGACATCGCTGCAATTGAGTATCTCGGAAAGGTCGGTGTGATCTCGCCATCCGACAAAGAAGACGCCTTCGGCGCCCAATCGTCGCACTGTGTCGTACGGGTGCTCGCCTTCCCATTCGTTCGGGAATCCACCGGCGACGATCAGCACCGAGCGGCATGACGTGGTCGCTCGCATCGCGTGATGGGCCTCGATCAACAGCTGCAGCCGCTTGAACTTCATGAATCGACCGGCGAACAACACCACCGGAACCGAGTGCCCTTCCGAATCGGTGAACGCCGACAGGTCCTCGACCCGATAGCGAATCGATCCCTCCCGTCCGGCCGCACGCCAGCCACGGGGCTCATCGACGAGGAAGCGGTTCCACAGCGCGTTCCGTTGGGCCGCCGTGCGAGTGCGTGGAGCGAAGACATCGGTATCGACACCACTGGCGATTGCCACAACGCGTTGCCCATCGACCGGCAGCAACTTCTGAACCAACTGCTCGTCATGAGCACCGACGACGACGATCCGGGCGGAGTTACCGGCCCACCGCTGCATGTGCTCGACCCACTCGTGCTGCCAGCGCCCACGCCCATCGGTTGTCGTATCGCCCTGTGCGGCCGAGAGCATCTTCAGTTCGGTCCCGTGCAGATGGGTGATGATGGGCACGTCGGGCCACACCTCACGAGCCGCCTCGTGCATGGGGGTGAGATGGTGCAGGTGCACCACGGAAGGTCGCGATTGACGGTGGGAGGCCAGGAATCGCGACCAGCTGGCAACCTGTCGATGGAACGCAGCGTCGTCGAGTTCGAAGAAGATGCGGTCGGGCACGCCCAGCTTGTCTTCGTACGATGCCGGCATCGGTACCGCTGCAGCCATCGCGTCGGCACCCGCACAAAAGTCCGACAGGGCCGGTGCGTAGTCGAGTGCTTCGCAGTCGATGCCGCTGAAGAACCGGCGGGCATCGGAGCTCTCGGACTCCGATCCGATCGACCCTGCGAACAGTGTCGGCTTCCAGCGGGTGCCGTCCAGGGCGCGACACAGGTACCGGGCTACCTGCGCGCTGCCGCCCCGCGGGAAGAAGTAAAAGCCCATGGCGAGACCGGGGTGCACCTGCGGAAGCATCCGACCACCGTACGAGTCCAGCGACACGACTGCAACACCACTGGCGTGGCGATCGACGCCTCGCATGTCTAGGAGCGCCAGCCGTTGGGTATACAGGCCGACAACGCTGTCCCCGCGCCACCCCGGACTCATTGGTTGCGCCCCCGCCCGTACAGGAGTTCGTCGTGTCCAACTACGAAGTGCTTGCTAGCTCGCCATCGTCGAGCCAGACGGACACCCTGTCGGTTCGCCCCAACCAAACAGGGCGTGAGCGCCAACATGCCCTGCGACGCGAAGCCTGTGCAACCGCCGTCGCAACCGACCGCGAACGCATCGCAGCAGGTCTCTACGACACCGTGATTCACCGTCTGTTCGCTGCCGGTCTGCAGCTGCAAGCGACCTGCCAAACGGTCGACGCTCCAACGCAAGCGCGCCTCGAAGGCACGATCGATCTGCTCGACACCACCATCTGCGAACTCCGCAAGGCGATCTTCTCGCTTCACTGATTTCGGACCCATTCCGCCCGTCGGCCATCTCCGTTGCGACGCTGTCGATCAGCGAGTTGCTCGACAGCATGGCGAAGCCTCATGACACTTCGACCGACAAGTCGAGCGAGGTCACGAACAGCTCGTTGCCACTGACGACGTCGGTCTCGGTCGAGCCACACGCGCCGCACCGGAAGATCGGATCGTCAAGCCGCGTGCGTGTCCTGCAGCACCGGCATTCGATGACGGCTGGGACCTCACGAACTTCCAACGCCACACCGTCGAATGGCGTGCCGAACACCACCATTTCCCAGCTGTGGCGCAATGTGTCGGGCACGACCTGGCGGAGATGTCCGACGTCGATCCGCACGCGTTCGACCGGTCGACCGGCCGCGGCTTGGTGAGCAATCTTGGCGATCGAGGTACAGATCGACAGCTCGTGCACGGCCCGAGCCCAGACAACGTTCCCGCTGTCGAGTCCACGTCGCGGCCAGCCACGCTCTCGATCTGATCCCCCCTCGACACCGTCGCACTCACCGGCGGTGTGTTCCAGAACGCACGCCTCACCGATGTCGTCGAATCTGGTCTGCACAGCAATGGTTTCGAGGTGCTGGTGCATGCGACGATCCCGCCCAACGACGGCGGCATCAGCATCGGCCAAGCGGCCATCGCTGCGTTCACCGAGCAATGAACCGGCGTTCGGGAGCGCTGACGAATCCCCGCCCGCTCCCGGATCGTCCCTGTCAGCGCACACAACGACTGTCGTTCAAGGAGCTGACGTAGACGGACTCGATCCCCAACGAGCAGATCAACGGTGACGGCTATTGGACCGGATTTGGCAACAACCCCGACACCGGTCAGCCGATGACGGTCAACGACTGGCTCGATCGCCTCACGCCACACGCCCTTGCGGTGCTTGCCGTCGACACGTGTCGACCGCACTCGATGAGTCCAGCCATCGTTCTCGGTCTGTTGGCCGGATTGGGCGGCCAGGTACCGCACGTTGTTGTCGTAGGCTGCCAACCGCTGACCCTCGACGAGGGTATTGGGCTCTCCGATCCCGTCTCAGCCGCGGTGGCTCCCGCCGTCGAAACCATTCACCGAGTCCTGGCCGACATCTCCTCCAATGCACAGAAGGAACTCCAATCATGATCCACAGGCTGCTCTTCTCGTTGCTGCTCGCCCGCGTCGCTCGCTCGTCGTGAAGTCGCTTCCCGACCTCGCCCGCTATCTCAAAATGGGCGAGGTGTAAGGGCCGTGGCTCGATACCGGATCCTCCCGACCCGGTCCCGTGTGTGGATCGAAGCGCGTTCCAACGTGCACCCGATCCACACCGAGGCCGTGGGACTCGAAGGGTGGCTCGACTTGGACATCGCCGATGGCACGATCAACGTCGATCAGACGTTGCTCGGTCATCTCGAGTTTCCAGTGGAGAACCTCAGGTCGGGCAACGCCTTCGAGGATCGCGAGTTGAGACGGCGGATCGATGCCCGCCGGTATCCGAGCATTGCCGGCGATCTCAAGACGATGAAACAGAGCAACGAACCGGCGAGCTACATCGTTGGCGGCGACCTCACGTTCCGCGGCTTCACGCGCCGATACGAAGACGCGATGACCGTCAAGGTGGTCGCCGACGGAAGCCTCTCCCTCTCGGGGAGCTCAACATTCGACATCCGTGACTTCGGCATGGAGCCGCCACGGATCTTGATGCTGAAGGTGCAACCCGAGGTCACGGTTCGGGTCGAGATCATCGCCGAGAAGGAGAGCTGACATGTGCCTCGGCATCCCTGGTTAGATCGTGGAGTTGCATCCGCAACACGACCACCTCGCACGCGTCGACGTGAGCGGCGTCGGTCGCATGATCAACATCGGTCTGCTCGAGGATGAGCAACTCATGCCAGGTGATTGGGTGCTCACCCACGTCGGTTTCGCGATGTCGAAGATCGACGAGGAAGAGGCCGCACTCGCCCTCGCCTCGCTGCAGATGATGGGAGAGATCTTCACCGACGAGGTCGACGCGTTGATGACCTCGCCGACGACAACAGCCACAGGCGTTACAACGAGAGCCGTGGTGGAGGAATGTTGATCGAGCGCCTGCAAACCGCTGGAAGCAGCCCGACATCCGTGACTGCGTTGCGGCCGGCGGGATGACGCGCGGGTGAAATACGTCGACGAGTACCGCGACCCGGTGGCGGCGCGCCACTTGGTAGCGCGGATCGCCGACCTCGCCGGCGCCGACCATTTCAAGTTCATGGAAGTGTGTGGTGGTCACACCCACACCATCTACCGGCACGGCATTGAACACATCCTGCCCGAGCAGGTCGAACTTGTGCACGGGCCCGGTTGCCCGGTGTGCGTGATCCCGATGGGTCGTGTCGACGACGCCATCGCCATCGCCGAGACACCTGGCGTCATTTTCACGTCCTTCGGCGACATGATGCGCGTGCCGGGTAGCAATGGCAATCTGCTGGGCGCCAAGGCCCGCGGCGCCGACGTGCGTTCGTGTACTCGCCACTCGACGCCTTGCAGATAGCCGTCGACAATCCCGAGCGCGCCGTCGTGTTCTTCGCGGTCGGCTTCGAGACCACCGCGCCCACGACCGCCGTGACATTGCTGCATGCCCGCGACCAGGGCGTGACCAACTTCCAATTGTTCTCCAACCACGTCACGATCGTGCCGCCGATCAAAGCCATCCTGGAGTCGCCCGACCTGCGCCTCGACGGATTCCTGGGGCCTGGACACGTCTCGACCGTGGTCGGCAACCGGCCCTATCGGTTCGTGCCCGAGAAGTACGGCAAACCACTGGTGACAGCGGGTTTCGAGCCGCTCGACATCCTGCAGGCGATCGTGATGCTGCTGGAGCAGATTCGCGAAGGCCGATGCGAGGTCGAGAACCAGTACTCGCGAGTCGTTCGCGACGAGGGCAACCCTCGGGAACTCGAGATCCTCGCCGAGGTGTTCGAACTTCGGCCCCACTTCGAATGGCGGGGCCTCGGTTTCATCTCCCAAAGCGCAGTACGCCTACGGTCCGAGTTCGCACCCTGGGATGCCGAGTTGCACTACCAGGTCCCCGGTGTGCGAGTTGCGGATCCGAAGGCCTGCCAGTGCGGCGAGGTCTTGAAGGGCGTGATCAAGCCATGGGAATGCAAGGTGTTCGGTACGGCCTGCACGCCCGAGACGCCCATCGGAACATGCATGGTTTCGTCAGAGGGAGCCTGCGCTGCGTACTACAACTTCGGTCGCCTTCACCGCCAGGCTGCTGTCACTCTCGGCCGTTCGCGCTAGATCCACTCGACAGCTGATCGAGCAGTTCGACCTACGCATGGCGAAGTAGCGTTCTGGTCAGCCCGAACGGAGGATCACCGATGGGACGCTTCCACTACCACGCTGACGGAACGGGCCATTCGCACAACAACGACGACCATGACCACGACGGGCACGATCACGATCATGTCATCGCCGGGCGCCGGCAAGACCACGTTGCTACGCGAGGTGCTGCTGCGATTGGGAACGTCGGTGCGGGTCGGCATCGTCGAGGGCGACGTCGAGACCTCGATCGACGCCGATCGACTCGCAGGTCTGCCCGGCCGAGTTCGACGTCGGCGAGCACGCGCGGGCCATGGTGTTCTCGGTGACGGAAGGCGAGGAGAAGCCGCTGAAGTACCCCGTCATGTTCCGGTCCGCCGATGTCGTGATCGTCAACAAGATCGACCTGCTCCCCCACCTCGACTTCGATCTCGACCTGTTTCACTCGAATCTCCGCAGCGTCAATCCCGATGTGCGCACGATCGAGACATCTGCCAAGACCGGTGCGGGCGTCGACGAGGTGTGCGCCTGGATCTCGTCGTTGGCCCAGCGCGAATGACCACGGTCCACCGCAAGCATGCTGGCGATCTCGTCGACCCGGCCGCGATTGCTGCACGACTTCGCGAGGAGCCAGGCGTCTCTGCTGGGACTGTTCAGTCCGGTTGTTGCGACTGCAGCGGGGTGGCTGATCGCTCATCAGACGTTGAAGGCACCGCAGATCGCCGGCGCAGGTCTGGTGCTGTCCGCCGTGTGGCTCGGTCAGCGAACCCGAGCTACTGCATCGCTGCTGCAATCGCTGCCGCGGTGGGCATCCCGCCTCGGGCACCCACCTGCATGACGGAAAGGGATGCCGCGGCGACGGCGATAGGTATGGCCACTGCCAACTCGTCGCCGGCAGCCAGTCGAGCGGCGAGTACACCGTTGAAGGTGTCACCTGCACCGGTTGTATCGCGGACCTCGACCGCCGGAGCGGGGACACGCCGAGCAACCAGGTCGCCGGCAACCATCAATACGCCGTCGCCTCCCTGCGTGACAACGACCGATTGGCGGCTTCTGGCCACGATCTGTGCTGCGTCGTCGGCGGACGACCCGCCGGACACGCCGAGCCGTGCCACCAGGTCGCGCAACTCGGTCTCGTTGGGCGTCACGATCGGGCCGAGGCCGAGCAGTTCGGCGACGATCGGCAGCACCGGTGCCGGATTCAGTACGCACAACACGCCTGCACCCGCTGCTTCCTCCACTGCAGCTGCCACGGCCGCGGCCGGGATCTCCGTGCTGACCAGCACACATCCCGCCGACGGCAGTACTGTGCGCAGGCAGCGCCGGACGTGATCGGCAACGATCGCCGCGTTGGCCCCGGCACCGACCGCGATCTGGTTCTCGCCCTTGTCGTCGACCACGATCAGCGCCACACCAGTCGACTCGCCTGCCAGCACGGCGACATCGCTGACGTCGACCCCCTCGGCGACCAGCTCGGCGAGCGCAGCCCCACCGGTGTCATCGTCGCCGACGGCTCCGATCAGGCGCACGACGGCGCCGGCCCGCGCTGCGGCAACCGCGGCGTTGGCTCCCTTGCCCCCGCCAAAGGTCTGCAATCCCCCGCCGACAACAGTTTCGCCGGGCCCGGGCAGTCGCCGCGCAGCAACAACGAAGTCGACGTTGATCGCCCCGACAACGACCACCATGTTTCGCGTCTCGCTGCTCGGCCCGGTCACGTCGCGGAGGTTACACATCCAACTCCCGTCGCAGCGTTTGTGAGCTGGCGCCCCGATACGGGGCCGCAGCCGTCAAACGCTGGGCGAGATCACACTGTTGCGGCTGACACCTCGACACGGGCATCGTTGAAGCTGGCCCCACCGGCCAGATCCGACAGATGATCCGGAGCAAACACATTGGCGGTGAAGCCATTGTGCCCGTCTCGGCACCACATTCCCTTCGGCATGGTTGCAACACCCGGTCGCAGCGTCTCGTCGACCGCAACGTGCGCCACGATCATGTGCCGACCGTCGGTGATCTGTGCTCGATCGCCGGCGACCAATCCTCTGGCTGCCGCGTCGGCTGGGTGCAGGTGCAGGTCGGCGCTCGCCGGGGCGATGTTGCCGAACATCGAGCTGGTGGTGCGACTGGTCGCTGGTGTGATCAGCGTGATCGGTAGGTCTGGCCGATCGATGGCGCGGTACGCGGGCAGCGGATCGACGCCGTCGGCGTCGCAAACCAGCTGCACCCTGCCACCAGGATCCACGTCTCGAAACTGAACCGTGCCGCCGGTCGGACGCTTCACAAACGGCAACACCCGTTCGCCGAGCGCCAGCCGACGCACACGCTCGGGGCTCGGGTCCCACTGCTGCGGATCGAGCCCGAGCCGAAGGCCGACGCCGACGCTGACCTCGTCGTTCGTGCGGCTCTGGCCGACACGCGGGATCACGGCTGGAGCGTCTTGCATGACGAACGATCCATAGCTGCCGACCACCTCGTCGACCTCGAACTGGGATGTGGCCGGCAACACCAGATCTGCATAGCGAGCGGTATCGGTCATGGTCAGGTCATGCACGACCGTGAACAGATCTTCGCGAGCGAGACCCTGCATGACGGTGGCCTGTTCCGGACAGGTGGCTGCGGGATTCGAGCCCTGCACGAACAACACCTCGACCCGTCCACCTTCGTCGTTGGTGAGAATGCGACCGAGGCGGTTCATGTTGATCGCTCGCCGCTCGGGCACCAGTGCATCGCCCACGACGCCGCGCCGAATGGCGTCGTCCTGGAACCCGGTGCCACCACTGATCGAGTTGAACACGCCCGATCCCGGCGTGCCGAACTGTCCGGCGAGAGCCGGCAGGGCGAACACCGCACGGCTGGCCGAACCGCCGTTGCGGTTCCGTTCCTGACCCCAGCCAACTCGCAACATCGCTGGACGAACGGTGCCATACATCTCGGCGAACTGCTCGATGTCGGCGGCGTCGAGGCCGCACACCTCGGCGGCGCGTGTCACCGTCCACTCCTCGCAAGCGGCGAGATACTGGTCGGCGCCGTCGACCCACTTGTCGATGAATGCCCGATCGACATGTCCGTTGCGCTGTAGCAGCGCTGCGACCGCCATCGCCAGCACACCGTCGGTTCCAGGCCTCACGGCGAGATGCAGGTCGGCACGGTCCGCAATCGGTGTGCGCCGCGGGTCGACGACGATCAGCTTGGCGCCGGCACGACGTCGCCCCTCGATAACGGGTGACAGGTGTGGGTGGGATACATTCGGGTTGGCACCCCACACCACGATCAGGTCGCTGTACTGGAGATCCTCAGGATCAGCCGAGGCCATCGAACCATACGTACGGTCCCACGCCTCACCGACGGTCGCCGCGCAGATGGTGATGTCGGTTCGCGCCGCACCGAGGTGCTCCCACACCAGAGGCGACAGGCCCGCCCGACCCATGTTGCCGGCCGACGAGCTGTACAGGTACGGCACGACCGACGGCCATCCGTGTGCATCAACTGCTTGGCGGATGCGGTCGGCAAAGGCGTCGAGGGCCTCGTCCCAGTTGATCTCGACGAACTCGCCGTCTCCTTTGCGACCGACGCGACGTAGTGGGCTGGTGACCCGGTCGGGGCCGTGAAGGAGTTGCGGTGTGTGCTTGACCTTGGCGCAGATCCAGCCCTTCGTTGCCGGATTCGGGCCCTCGTCAGCCGCATCGAGTGCGACCAGCCGGCCGTCCTCCACCGTCGCCTCCAGACTGCAGCTATCCGGGCAATCGAGCGAACAGGCGGTCAGTGTCCCCATACTGCGAGCGTAGCTGCAGGCGCTGAATCGACTGCGCGCGATGTACACCCCGTCGTACGCTCCGGCGATGAACCTGGTGCTGCGGCCGCTGACGGTCGACGACATTCCTGGCGTCGCCGAGATGATCCGCCGGTCGGAGTCGTTCGACGGCGTCCCACGAGTTGTGCAGGACCAAGAGATGGCGGAGGAATTGGACGACGTCCGCATCCGCCTGAAAACCGATACCCGTATCGCCGAAGTCGATGGTGAAACTGTCGGCACTGCGTACACGTTCTATCTACCCAGCGACGAGCGGGAGGAGCGCTGCTACATCTTCGGAGCGGTTGATCCCGATCATCGCCAGCGAGGGATTGGACGTTCGCTGATGCGCTGGGCAATGGATCGGGGCGGCCAGCTATTGCGGTCGAGCGGCACGGACCTACCCAAGTACCTGCGGGTGCAGTCCTACGACTTCCAAGCCGCCAACAATCAGCTCTTCGCACGCCTCGGCTTCGAATCGGTCCGCTACTTCGAGGAACTACTGCGCGCACTCGACAGCCGCCCGCCGCTACCAGCAATCGACGGCGTGCGGATCATTCCCTGGCCCGATGATCGTGACGAAGAGATAAGGGCCGAGAAGAACACCAGCTTCGCCGACCATTGGGGATCGACACCGACGAGTGCAGCGGATTGGCACGCGCTCACTCGAGGTTTCGGCGCCCGCCCAGATCTGTCGTTCATCGCTGTCGACGATCACGACTGCGTCATCGGTCATTGCCTGAACCATCGCTACGAGGCCGACGACGACCTGCTCGGGCGCAGCGATGGGTGGATCGAGTCGCTGGGAACCTTGCCAGCTCGACGTGGTACGGGTATCGCTTCGGCGCTGATCGCCCACTCCCTCCACGCCTTCGCTCACGCCGGCCTGACCCACGCCTCGATCGAGGTCGACAGCGAGAATCCCAGTGGCGCGGCGCGGTTGTATCGGCAGCTCGGATTCGCGGTGCGTCAGCGGGCGATCACACAACAGATCATCGTGGGATGAAGGTTCCACACGCCGCGTCAGTCGCCAATCCTCGACACGTCGACCGCGACCGACAACTCCTGCGTCGCCGGTGAACCGAAGACCACGCCCCGCACCGGGGCGACGTCGGCATAGTCACGTCCCCAACCGACGGTCACGTGGCAGAGCGGCGGGACATGATCGTTGGTCGGATCGACATCGAGCCAACCCCATCCGGGGATGTAGACCGCGCACCATGCATGCGATGCGTCGGCACCCACCAACTTGGTCTTGCCCGGCGCCGGTTCATTCTCGATGTACCCGCTGACGTACCGCGCCGGCAACCCGAGCGAGCGCATCGTACCGATCGCCAGATGGGCGAAGTCCTGGCACACGCCCCGACGATGAGTCAACACGTCGGCGAGTGGCGTGCTGACGTCGCTGAAACTCGGGTCGAACGAGAACTCGGCAAAGATGCGATGACTGAGGTCGGTGACGGCCTCGTGGAACGCTCGGCCGGGCAGGAACGACCACGACGCGAACCTGGCGAGATCGGCCGACGGAGTGACCAGCGTCGACTCGATAGAACACATGCGAGCCAGCAAGCCGTCGGGGCTGCCGTCGGTGGCCACGATCGTGCGCACCTCCTCCCACGGTGGGGACCAAGCAAGATGGTCCGGAGTTGTGAGGTCGACCTCGTGGAGTCCGGTGACGACGAGCTGATCGTGAACCTGTTCGACCGCGCGATATGACACATGATTTCCGAACGCGTCCAGATACTCGTCGGCGTGATCTGATTCCGGAAGCGTGGTGACCTCGGTATTGATCACAGTTTGCGTGGGTGTCTTCCGGGGGCGGAGGTGAGCCACCGTATGGCCGTTGATCACCTGCGCGCTGTAGCGATATTCGGTGGTGTGACGCACGCGATAGCGCATCAGCCGAGACCGCCGAGACCACGTCGCGCCGGATGAGTGAACCAGGCCAGCATCAACTCGCGAATCAGCTCCAGTAGCGGACCGCGGACGCTGAGCACCAGCTTCGCGAGTGATTCGGGACCTTCACCGAGGCGACCGCGTGCCGCCGCATCGAGGAACCGTCGATGCTTCGATGCGTCGGGGTTCCAAGGCAGCGACGCCAGATGCTCGTTGACCCGGTCGAGTTGGAAGGCCAGCGACCGAGGGTTGCTGTCGTCGTGCACGAGCAGGTCTTCGATGGCGTCGACGCGTACGTCGCTGCGATACCGGCGCCGATAGGCCACCAAGCTTTCGCTGGCTCCGAGCACAAGGTCGTACACGGGCTGAGCGACATCGTCGTCGGGCGGGTCGCTGAGGGTCGCTTCGATCACACCGAGCAGTAGCACCGCACGCTCCAATCGCCGACCGAGATCGAGGAATCGCCACCCTGGGCCGCGAACCATGCTCTCCATCACCAGCCCGGCCAGCGCGGCGAGGTCGACCATGATCCGGTCGAGGCACTCCGCAACCAGGAAGGGATCACTGGTGTCGGTGGTCAGCGACAGGACGGATCGTTCGGTGTCGAGCCCGTTGAGCACCCGCCATGTCGCGGTCGACAAGAACTCGCGAACACCTCCTGCGTTGGCCGCGAGATGACGAAGGCTGTTTGCGACCGCGCCCGACCGATCACCGAGCGCGGCGGCAACCTCGATGGCCAATATGGCCGTCCCGTCGTCGACAGGATCTCCACCTAATGACACCGGCACTTCCTCGACCGGACGTCCCCCACTGACCGCCCGCACTGCGGCAATGGCGTGCGCCAACCAGGGCGAGGCGAGCAAAGGCGGGTCGCTGCCACTTCGGGCGATGACCAGCCGGACCGTGCGAGTTGCTGCCTCGGCGCGCTCGGCGTTGCGGCCCAGCCAGAACAGAGCCTCGGCCGATCGGGTCGGCAATGAATCGCGCAGGTCGATCTGCGGGAGCCGCGTGCGGCGGGCGATCGACGCCGAACCTGTCGACGCACGCTGCGCCGCCGGATCGGTCAGCACCCACACGTCCTTGCCGAACGCATCAAAGGAGTTGATCACCAACTGCCCTGGAGAAACATGACGACCGTGGCCACCCGGTAGCACGATGGCCTCATCGCCGATGCGCACGGTCTGCACGCGAATGCTGGCCCTCCCACTGCGCAGTTCGCCATCGACCGCGACGGGCGTGCTGGCGAACTCGATCTTCGGTTGCACGACGTATCGGTGCGGAGCAGCCGTCATGCGGTCGAGCCAGTCGGCTGTTTCGGAATCGGTCAGGTTGTCACCGAACACTGACGATGCCGGCGAGACCGGATCGGTGTCGTGGAACACGAATGCCTGTGGCTCGGCACGCACGGCCGCCAACCGTTCGCGATCGCCGCACCACCACGTGTCGATCGACGCCAACTCCAGCGTCTCACCCAGCAGGTGGCGGGCAGCGTCGGCCAGAAACGGTTGCAGCCACAACCGATCTGCCACGCCACTTCCGAGTGAATTGGCTACGCCCACCTGGCCTTCGCGAACCGCTTGCAGCAAACCGGTGACCCCACCCAAACCGGATGGGCGGAGCTCCAGTGGATCGGATCCGGTGTCGGCCAGCCGGCGAAACACGACGTCGATCTGCTCCAGGCCGCCGAGGGTGCGTAGCCAGACTCGGCCACCGCGCGTGATCAGGTCTCCGCTACTGGCCAAGTGGTAGCCGAGGTGGGCGGCGAGGTACGACGCCTCCACGAACCCCGGCCGTTGCGGCTTGGGCCCGAGCAGGATGGTACGCGGTCCGGTGACAGCCGCGGGTGCAACCGCCGACAATGCGGTGCGCAGATCGGCGAACCAGCCCGAGAGCGGACTGACACCGAGGTGACGGAATGGTTCTGGATAGAGCCGCGACAAGACGGTGCGATTCATCAGCGCATACCCGCAGCCGTTCGGAGCATCGGTGTGATCGCGCAACAGCAGCCATTGCCCGGAACTGTCGCGAACGAGGTCAGCCGCATACAACGTCAGCCGCGGCCGCGGTACGGCAACCCCGACCGCGGCGAGCTGATACGCCCGAGATCCCATGACTGCGGCGGTGGGAATCACCCCGTCGAGCAGCAACCTGCCTGGCCCGTAGAGGTCATCGAGCACTGCATCGAGTACGCGAGTGCGTTGACCAAGTCCACGTTCGATGGCTCGCCATTCCGCAGCGCCGATCACGTACGGGACCGGATCAAGACCCCACGGCATCCCGACTTCGCGATCGTCGTGGAAAACGTGTCCAGCACCCTCGGCCACCAGCAGGCGTTCGGCAACCATCTGCCTGCGCACGATCTCCTTGGCGCCGAGGGTCGACCAGGTGCGCACCATCGATTCCCAATGTGGACGAACGGCGCCGCTCTCGTCCACGAGTTCGTCGAACCGGCCGGCGGTCGGTACGTACGTAGCGGGAATGTTCAGGTCCATCGGCTCAGGTCTACCGGCTCAGCTCGGCCATGCGGTATGGCCGAAGTAGGCGCCGGTGATGCGGTCGCTGATGGAACCGATGAGGATCTGCAGACGATCGGCCTTGTTGTGCAGCTCGTCGGCGTCGAGAAGCATGGCTGGATCCGACGCCGACAACTCGGCAAGCGCAGCCCTGCACGCAGCCATCACGGACTCGCTGCGCGGCAGTTCCCTTGCACTCGCCTGCACGCCCGCCAAGCAGTACGCCACGGAGCGAGGAAAGGTGTACTCGCCAAGGATGAATCGGATCACCTCCGCAGCGCCGTCGCCAGAGGCTGACCGCCGGTTGTACATCTGCAGCGCCGACAGGCACCGCAACACGCTGGACCATTGCAGATCGTCGTAGAGCTCTGCGCGCTCGGGTCGCTCGCCCAACAACAGCCCGGCGCGTACGTCCAGCACTCTGGTCACCATGTCGCCGCGCTCGATGTGACGGCCGAGCCGCAACATCGTGTAGGCCTCGTCGCGGCTCATCGTCGTGGTCAGAATGCCCAGCAGTCGCTGGTGTTCGGCAATGACCTTCTCCAAGAATCTCGATCGGTGGCGGCGCTGGATGCCGTCAGCTGCGCCGCGTACAGCGGCAAGGTAGAGATCGTTGACGGCGTTCCATGCCTGGGCCGGCAGGATGTCGCGACACGTCCTGAGATTCTCACGAGCGTGACCGATGCTCGAATAAACACTGCCGGGATTCAGCGGGTCAGCAACCAGGAACGACACAATCGAGACCTCGTCGCCGGCGTCGTATCGTTCGTCGAAGCCTTCGCGCCCACCGGTGATCCCGAGCAGATTGTCCCAGTTCGGCGGAATGGTCAGCGGCAGATCGACGATCACATTGGAGTGCTCGCGCACGATACGCGCCGTGCCCTCGGCACGTTCGAGGTAGCGAGCCGCCCAGTACAGCCGTTCCGCCACCCGCGAGAGCAACATCACGAATCCTCGACGACCCAGGTGTCCTTCGAACCGCCCCCCTGCGATGAGTTGACGACGAGCGAGCCGTCGACCAACGCAACGCGAGTGAGGCCGCCCATGGTGACGTAGGTCTCGTGGCCGGAGAGTACGAACGGTCGGAGATCGACGTGTCGAGGGGCGAGCTCGCCCGCACACAGCGTCGGGGCCGTCGAGAGTTGCAGGATCGGCTGCGCCACCCAGTTGCGCGGATCGGCCTTTATCGCCTCGATTGCTGCGTCGAGCTGGTCCTCGGTTGCCACGCTGCCGATGGTCAATCCATAGCCCCCGCTCTCGTTGGCCGGCTTCAACACCAGCTCGCGTGCGTGCTCGATCACGTACGCCAGTTCGTCGGCATACAGGCATCGGTAGGTCGGCACGTTGGGCAGAAGCGGCTCTTCGTCGAGGTAGTAACGGATGAAATCCGGCGCCCATGCATACACCACTTTGTCATCGGCGACCCCGGCTCCTGGCGCGTTGGCGATAGCCACATTGCCTGCGTGCCACGCCCGCATCACGCCGGGTACGCCGAGGTGGGAGTCCTTGCGAAACACTTCCGGGTCGAGGAACTGGTCGTCGAGGCGCCGATAGATCACGTCGACGGGCTTCGGCCCATCGATCGTGCGCATCCACACCCGATCGCTGGTGTCGACGAACAGGTCGGCACCCTCGACCAACGGCACGCCCATCTGTTGGGCCAAGAATGCATGCTCGAAATAGGCGCTGTTGTACACGCCAGGGGTCAGCACAACCACCTGCGGATAACGGACACCTTGCAGCTCATCGGACGCCAACGAAACGAGCAGGCGGCGAAGCTGGTCGGTGTAGTCGTCGACGGGCAGGATCGACTGCAGTTCGAACAGATCGGCGAATGCCCGTTTGGAGATGGCCCGATTCTGCAGCAGGTAGCTGGCCCCCGAGGGCACCCGAAGGTTGTCTTCCAACACGTACACGACGCCGTCGGCATCGCGCACAAGATCGCTGCCGCAGATGTGTGCCCACACCCCGAACTTGGGCGACATGCCGACGCACTCGGTCCGCAGATTGACCGAGCCCTGCAGCAACTCGTCGGGAAACACGCCATCGGCGACGATGCGTCGATCGTGGTAGACGTCGTCGATGAAGCGGTTGAGCGCCGTGAGTCGCTGCTTCAATCCTCGCTCGATCTGTGCCCACTCCGACGCCCCGATCACTCGCGGCACGATGTCCATCGGCCACGCCCGATCGGTGCCTTGCCCGTCGTGATACACGGTGAAGGTGATGCCAAGCGCCAGAATGTCGACCTCGGCGAGGCCTTGGCGTTGTTGTAGCTCCTCGATGTCCAACGATCGCAATCGTTCGACCAACGCGGCCGCGGCTGGGCGAGGATTGCCATGGGCGTCGACCAGCTCGTCCCACAGAAGAGGGAGCGTTCGCAGGTCGGCCATCGGTCCAAGCACGCTACATGATCGAAGATGACGCCAAGATGACGAGCTCGTGCGACGCAGTAGCATCCGCGCATGAGCCACGACTTGCGGTTCCAGGTGCTCGTCATCCCGAACGTGCCCTGGTCTGAGTATCTCGACCGCTTCGTGCGTCTCGAAGCGCTCGGCCTCGATGTGGCCGCCGTGCCAGATCACTTCTGCGACTGGGGCAATCCCACGGGACCGTGGCACGAGGCGTGGACTGGCCTCGCTGCGATCGCAGCCCGCACATCGACCATCAGGTTGACGACGTGCGTCGCCCAGATGCCGCTGCGCAACCCGGCCATGTTGGCCCATCAGGCCGTCACGGTCGACCAGATCTCAGGTGGACGGCTCGAACTGGGTATCGGCACGGGTCTGACCATCGATCCGTCGTACGACATGATCGGCGTGCCCAATTGGAGCACCGGTGAACGTGTCGCGCGCTTCGCCGAGTACGTCGAGTTGCTCGACCAACTGCTGGCCGAGACCATCACGATGTACCACGGCACCTACTACCAGGCCAATGGCGCCGTGATGAACCCGAGCTCGGTGCAGCGGCCGCGGCTGCCGATCATGGTCGCCGCGCTCGGACCGCAGATGATGCGTCATGCCGCCACACATGCCGACATCTGGAACAGCTTGAGCTTCGCCGCCGACTTCGACGAGCAACTGGCCGAGTTGGCCGACCGCTGCATGACCATGGACCAGCTGTGCGTCGACATCGGCCGCGACCCGGCGACACTGCGCCGGTCGTACACCATGTTCGACCCGAAGGCTCGTGCCAGCGGCGGCGCGATCAGCTACTACGAATCCGACGACGTGTTCGTCGAGATGGTGCGTCAAGTAACTGATCTCGGCATCACCGAGGTCTCGTTGTACTACCCGCCCGTCGCGGCCCAGCTGCCGGCGTTCGAAAGGATCGCCACCGAGATTTTGCCAGTGCTGCGGCGCCAACATGCGTAGCCCTCTGCTCGACGACCTCGCGTCACGGTGCGATGCACTGCTTGGCGAGGGGCTGTTCAAGGCCGAGCGGGTGATCGACTCCGTGCAATCCGCGCACATCCGACTGGCCGACGGCACCACTGTGCTCAACCTGTGCGCCAACAACTACCTCGGCTTGGCCGATCACCCCGACATCGTCGCTGCTGCACACCAAGCGCTCGACAAGTACGGCTATGGCATGGCGTCGGTGCGCTTCATCTGTGGGACCCAAACTGTGCACAAGGAATTGGAGGCGCGGCTGTCGTCGTTCCTCGGAACCGACGACACCATCTTGTACTCGTCGTGCTTCGACGCCAACGGTGGGCTGTTCGAGACGATCCTCGACGAGCAGGACGCTGTCATCTCCGACGCGCTGAATCACGCGTCGATCATCGACGGCATCCGCCTGTGCCGCGCCCAGCGTCTGCGTTACGACAACAACGACATGGGTCAGCTCGAGCAGCGCCTGCAAGAGGCCAGCGGCGCTCGGTACCGCCTGATCGCTACCGACGGCGTGTTCTCGATGGATGGCGTGCTCGCCAATCTGACCGCCATCTGCGACCTCGCCCAGCGCTACGACGCGCTCGTGATGGTCGACGATTCGCACGCCGTCGGGCTCGTCGGCGACCACGGCCGAGGTACCCACGAGTTCGCCGATGTGATCGGTCGAGTCGACATCATCACGGGCACACTGGGCAAGGCGTTGGGCGGCGCGTCTGGGGGGTACACCGCCGGGCGTCGCGAGGTGATCGACTGGTTGCGGCAGCGCTCGCGTCCATATCTGTTCTCCAACAGCCTGGCGCCAGTCATTGCTTCGGCGACCATTCGCGTCATCGACCTGTTGGAATCAAGCGATGAGTTGCGACTCCGGTTGCAGCACAACGCAGTCCGCTTCCGCACCGGGATGGAGCAGGCGGGTTTCACCCTCGCCGGAGCCGGGCATCCGATCATCCCCGTCATGCTCGGCGATGCCCGCGTCGCGTCGGAGATGGCCGAGCGCCTGCTCGGCGAAGGGGTCTATGTGATCGCGTTCTCGTTCCCGGTCGTGCCGCAGGGCAAGGCTCGTATCCGCACCCAGATGTCCGCGGCGCACACCAATGCCGACATCGACCAGGCGATCGAGGCCTTCGCGCGTGTGGGCAAGGCGATGGGTCTGGTCTCGTGAAAGCACTGGTTAAGGCGCGGCGAGAGCCTGGACTGTGGCTCGAGGACGTCGCCAAGCCGGTGCCGGGCGATCGCGACGTGCTGATCCGCGTCCGCAAGACGTCGATCTGCGGCACCGATCTTCACATTCATCATTGGGATGCCTGGGCGCAAGCGACCATTCCGGTGCCGATGGTCGTCGGCCACGAGTTCATGGGTGAAATCGAGCAACTGGGCTCCGACGTGGTCGGGCTCGAGGTCGGCCAACGAGTTGCCGGCGAAGGACACGTCACCTGTGGTCACTGTCGAAACTGCAAGGGCGGCCGGCGCGAGTTCTGCCACAACCACACCGGTGTCGGCGTCACCCGACCTGGGGCGTTCGCCGAGTATGTGGTGATCCCATCCGAGAACGTGTTCGTCGTGCCTGCGCACATCAACGACAACGTGGCAGCCGTGCTCGACCCATTGGGCAACGCCACGCACACATCGCTTCGATTCGACGTCGTCGGCGAAGACGTGCTGATCACCGGTGCCGGCCCGATCGGCATCTTGGCAACGGCGATCGTGCGCCACATCGGTGCCCGCAATGTGGTCGTCACCGACATCAATCGCTTCCGGCTCGACATGGCCGCCAGACAGGGCGCCAGCCGAGTGGTCGATGTGCGCACCGAGCAGCTCGCGCCCGTGATGGCCGAGCTCGGGATGACGGAGGGGTTCGACGTCGGCCTGGAGATGTCGGGAGCCGAGACGGCGTTCAACCAGATGCTCGATGCGATGAACCACGGCGGACGGATCGCAGTGCTGGGGATCCCCGCCGGCCCGATGACCCTGGATATCAACGACGTCATCTTCAAGGGCCTCGAGATCCAAGGGATCTACGGTCGCCGAATCTTCGAGACGTGGTACAAGATGGCCGCGATGCTGCAGAGCGGACTTGACGTCGGCGACATCATCACCCACGAGCTGCCGGCGGATCACTTCGAAGAAGCACTCGCGATCGTCGAGGGTGGCGAATGCGGCAAAGTGATCCTGGACTGGGCCTAACCCCTTACGAGTGTTTCCGGCCCACCACGCTCAAACGAGTGTCTCCGTCCCGCCCGGGGTGGCTTGAAACACTCGGATAGACCGAAGCGGGCCGCAAACACTCGTATTGGGGTTAGGAGGCGGGGTTAGGAAGTCACCATGGCGTTGGTTGCTTCGCCGGTCATTCGGGCCAGGTGGCCGAAGACATCGTCCAACTCGAAGTACACGTCTTGCAGGTGACGTGGCCCGTCGGGCTGGTAGGCGGTGCGGGCGTGCAAGACGCGGTAGCCGTTGACGAACAGGGTGTCGCCGGCCGAGAGCCGAAATGACACGTGGTTGGCCGGGTCGGCGATGGCCGCGCCGAGCAGGCGGTAGGCGCGGTACCACTCGGCGAGCTCGGTGTCGTCGAAGGCCAGCGGTTGCATCAACTGATTGGAGAAGCGCAGATGTACGAACCGGCCCGCTCGGTCGCGCACGACCAATGGTGCGCGTGTGAACGCATCCGCTTCGGTCGAATACTGCCGGAAGCCGACCTCGACCTTGGTCAGCACGTCGATGGCCCCGGGATGCTCGCTATTGAGCTGGTCGAGCACCGACCAACCGTCGACCACGACGCTGTTGCCACCCTGCGCATCATTGACCAGCATCGCCAAGACCTGCCCGCTGGGCGGATGCGTGTACTGGGCGTTGTCGTTGTGCGGAGGCACCTCCTCGGACGTGAACGCGACGTTGTAACCGGCCGGATCGAGTTTGACGTCGAAGATGAGACCGAGCGACGAGTCGCGCATCGTGATGCCGAGCGCCCGCAGCAGCTCGATCACGGTGCCCGGTTCGGTCGGCGAACCGGTGACTACCACCGCGCCGTCGCGGCGGAGTGCCTCGAACATGCCTCGGCGCGTGATCTGATCGGCGATGCACTGCTGATGGTCAAAGCGTTCGATCCCGTAGCCCGAGTGCCACAAGCGCGCCGTCCAGGCGCCGCGTGCACCGGTCGTTCGGATCTTGCCCCAGTCCGTCGGACCGTAGACCGATTGATGTCCGCTCGCCCAGCCGATCAGCAGCCGTCCGTCGGCGACTTCGACGGTGCTGACGACGGGCGCGGTTGGCTCGGTCCACGGCTGCCAACGACGCTCGTCGGTCTGCACGATTCGACACTCGTTGCACTGACAGTTGTCGCGCAGCCAATCGGGCAGGAAGGTGGCCGCGCCGTCGGTGAACTGCACCAGGATTCCCGCATCGATGGCGAACGCCGCAGCGACTGCCCCTCCAGGCAGCCGGCTACCGACCGGCCCCATCTCGATCTCTCGGAACGCAACTCCCATGACGTGCATCTCCCTTCGACACGAGATTAGCGGCCGCTCGGTCAGCTGACGGCGTCGACGATTTCGACGCCGCCGTCGCGCGATTCGCTGTATGCAAGCACACACAGGGCGGCGACGACGCCGGCCATGGCAAGGGCTTGTGCCAGCGAGATCCGTTCGCCCAAAATGACCCATGCCGCCGCAGACGCACCGACGGGTTCGGCCTGGATCAACACCGAAGTGACCGAGGCGTCGACCCGCGGTTGCGCCCATGCCACCAACCCGTGCCCGGCGATACCGGGCCCGATCGCGAGCAGGACGACCCAGGCCCAGCCGGCACCGTGCACCTGGCCGAGATCCTTGCTGGTGATGACCACCAGGGCCGACACGGTGACGGCGCCGATCACCGACACGACGAACATGAAGCGCACGGTTTCGACCTTGGCCCGCACGCCTTTGGACACCAGCAGGTAGGCCACCCACAGCACGAGGGCCAGAATCGCCCACAGGTAGCCGGTGGTCGAGCTGCTCGAGCCGGATTCGTTCGATGGCGCGACCAGAACGGCCACAACCACGCCGACCACCGACGCCGCCGCGCAGATCACCTTGACAGCTCTCAGCCGCTCGCCGAAGAACACGACCGACACAGGCAAGGCGACAACCGGGCCGAGCGCGGCGATGATCAAAGCCGTGGCGATGCTGACTGTTTCGATGGCGATGAAGAACACGCAGATGTTGAGGCCGAACAGCACGCCGGCGATGGCGGCGCGACGGAAATCGGCGCGGCGCGGCCAGCGCTTGGTCACGGCCACGATCACGAGCAAGACGGCCGACGCGATCCACATGCGCCAGAACGACAGCACGACACCCGACGCATGGGTGGACTTGCCCAACACACCACCGAACGACCAGAACATGGTTGCGGCGAGGACTGCCACGACCCCGCCCTTGCCGGCCAATCTGCCGGTCGACGATTGCGTCGAGTCGCGGGTCGCTTTCCGGGCGGACGCCCGCAGGGAGTCAGCGGTGGTAGTAACGTGTGCACGCTAGCCGTGGAGTCCTCACGAAGGCCTACATTTGTGGGCATGTCCGCCGTAAATTCCGCCACTGCCTCTGGATATCTGTGCGAGTCGGATTGTTCCCTCGCCGACTTCATCGAGATCGTCGAGCAAGTGACCGACATCAGCGACTATTCGTTCGCCGAATCGATCATTCAAAACGTCGTGAGCTACGACTGTGACCGCCTTCGATCCGAGTGCGCTGACCCCGAGACGCGGCGCGCTGTGCAGGCAGAACTGAACAAGGCATTTCTCGAAGGCCCGGGAATCGTGGTGTTCCAGCGGGCGTTTGCCGACATCACGATTGTCGATGGGGTCACCGTCGCCTTCAACGCGATGATCGCCGAGCAGCACAGCATGGGAATGGTTTCCGGCGACCACTACGCCAAGCCAGGCGACAACGACCGAGTCTGGAACGCACTCGAGAAGTTGGCAGTCAATGCGCCCGACCATTTCGTCGCCTACTACGCAAATGACATCCTGTCGATGGCAGCCGCGGCATGGCTCGGGCCGGGCTTCACCTTCACGTCGCAGGTCAATGTGGTCAATCCCGGCGGAGCAGCCCAGAAGCCACACCGCGACTATCACCTCGGGTTCATGACCGTTGCCGTCGCCGAGCAGTACCCGGCCCACATTCACCGCCTTTCGGCGGCGCTGACGCTTCAGGGGGCGGTCGCCCATTGCGACATGCCGGTCGAGAGCGGTCCGACGATGTACCTGCCTCATGCACAGAAGTACCTGCACGGCTACCTCGCATGGTGGAGACCGGAATTTCGCGCGTACTTCGAGCAGCACTACACGCAGTTGCCGCTGATGAAGGGCGACGCGGTGTTCTTCAACCCCGCACTTTTCCATGCTGCCGGCACCAACCGCACCACCAACGTGCATCGCATGGCCAACTTGCTACAGATCAACTCTCCTCTCGGCAAGTGTTTGGAAAGCATCGATCACGAGCGGATGTGCAATGCCGTGTACCCGTCGCTGTTGAAGTTCAAGGCGTCCGGCGCATCAGCGATCGAGGTCGACAACGCCGTCGGAGCGTGTGCCAACGGCTACGCATTCCCCACCAACCTCGATCGCGACCAGCCATTGGCCGGGCTCACCAACGACGCCCAGGTCGATGTCGTGCGCCGCGCCGTCGCCGAGGAGTGGTGTTTCGACGCCTTGCGCAGCGAGCTCCGCGCGTATGCCGAACGGCGGATCACCCACGGCGAGTTCGCCTCTTGAAGAACCCCGCACTCCGCCAACTCGACCTCGTCGACAAGGCGTCGATCCCCCTGTTCGCAGTCACGATGCTGGCGGAGTACGCGGCCCTGCGAAACGTGCCGAAGCGAACCCTCGGCGATCTGTACGACGCCGACGAGCAGACATTGTCAGGCACGCAGATGCCGCCCGACCCTTTAGTGCCCCTCGGATACGAACGCAAGGACACCGTTGCCAGTTTGGCAATGCTGGCCGGCAACATCGCCTTCGGTTTCGCCACGTTGTCGGCGTTCAGCCGGGTCGACCGCTCTCTGTTCAAACACCGCATCGCCAACGTTGGACTGCGACGCGGCTCGATCACCTCGGCGATGGTGCTGTGGGACTTCCTCTACTACTGGGACCATCGGTGGATGCACGAGGTGCGCTTGCTGTGGGCCAACCACGTGACCCATCACAGCGGCGAGCGGTACAACCTGTCGACGGCGTTGCGTCAACCGTGGTCGGGATTTCTGACCTTCTGGGTGTTCGCTCCCATGCCGCTGCTCGGCTTCCCGACCTCCAAGACGGCAAAGGCCGGTCAGCTGAATCTGCTGTACCAGTACTGGATCCACACCGAAGCCATCGACCGCCTGCCCAACCCCATCGAGAAGGTGTTCAACACCCCGTCGCATCACCGCGGCCACCACGGCGCCAACGAGCAGTACCTCGACAAGAACTATGGCGGGATCCTGATCCTGTGGGACAAGCTGTTCGGCACCTTTGAGCCCGAGGTGCGGCGGGTGAGGTACGGCTTGACCAAGAACATCAACACCTACAACCCGTTGCGCATCGCCTATCACGAGATGGCCGACATCGCCCGCGACGTTCGGTCGGCCAGCGGGCTACGCCGGAAGTTTGGCCACGTGTTCGGCCGTCCCGGCTGGACCCCGACCCGCTGAACCCGCGTCAGTCGCGGCTGATCAGCGTGAAGGATCGCGCGTCGAGATCGGCATCGGTCCATTCGCCGTTGCGCACCAGACCGGCGGCCAACGCGCCGATCGCATCCGCGCTCTTTGCCGCATAGCCATTGCCGCCGACGGCCATCACCAGACCAGGTTCGACGATCTCGAGGTAGGGCAGTTTGGTCGGCGTGTCGGGGATGAGGCACGGCTTCGTCACCCAGGCCTCGGCTTGCAACCCGGGCAGCACATCGAGCAGTAGAGCCCGCAGCCAGTCGAGGTCCGCTTCGTGTTGCTTGCCGGTCATCCATTCCCGACGCTCCTGTGGCGACAGGACCCACTCGTCGTGGCGCGTCGCTCCCAGCTTCACGTACACGTGACCGTCGGGGTACTCCGTCGCCGGGACGACGTAGAGATGATCACCAACGTCGTCGACGATGATCGACGGGAGGCCGGCGAGCCTCGATTGTTCCTCGCTCGACAACCGGGCCATCACCACGGTCTCGGCGACGACATCGATCAATGGCCGACGTGACAGGCCGGCCAGTTCGTCGGCGTGCGGGCCGGTGGCGATCACCACCTGGGCAGCATGGATTGCAGATCCGCTCATGGTTCGTACGAGCCATCCACCGCCTGCCCGGTTCTCGACGCCAACAACCTGCTCGACCACGACCTCGGCGCCGTGTTGCCGGGCAGCAGCAAGCTGTGCGGCGAGCATTCGCCGAGGGTCGATGAAACCCCCCGGTGCCGGCTCGTGCAGCACCGTGGCCGACGCCGGCACCGAGATCCGGTTGTCGCCGAACGGCTCACCCGGTTCGCGCCGTTCGAAGTCGACGCCCAGGCCATGGGCGACCGCAACGATCGAGGCCAGACGGTCGGGGTCGGCGTCGGCCATCAACACCCCCACCGGTCGGTGAAACCCGATGCCCGACATCGCCTCGATGCGGGGATACTCCGCGATCGCTCGACCTGCAAGGACCGCCCACTCCCGACGCTTGTCGAGCCGGCGCGTGATCCGCCCCGAGTCGTAGTGACTGGCGAAAACTCCACCGTGCGTCGCCCAATCGAGTGGCTCCGCGGGACCGACACCGATGCATTCCTGACCGGCCTTCGACAGGTGCCGAAGCGCTGCCACGCCCACGAGCCCGAGGCCGACTACAGCGACGTCATAGCGTGTTGCCACGAGTCACACCCTACGACCCGATCTTTCGGCGATTGAGCCAACGCGCGGGCCTACTTTACTGGTACAAAAGACGGTGTGAGCGCGGCCCCCTTGACCACCGACAGGTTTCGGTGGGATCGGCTGACGTACGCGTCCGCTCTTGGCTACGCACTGCTCGTCGGCGCGCTGAGCGTAGGAGTGGTACTGGGCGAGCTGCGCGAGCAATTCGACCTCTCCGGCGTCATCGCTTCGCTCCACGGCTCCACGTTCGGCTTCGGCCTGCTGGCCGCCGGCCTGTGGGGTGTTCGGGTGGTCGACCGCCTGGGCCGCCGCCGGTCGCTGGCCATGTCGGCGGCAGCAATCACCGGCGGCATCACGTTGTTCTGCACCGGCCCGGCGTGGCCGATCACGCTCACCGGCACGGCGCTGGCCGGTCTCGGCGGTGCCTTGCTGGTGATGGTCATGCCTGGCCTGATCAGCGACCACCACGGCGAGCATCGTGCCGCTGCGTTCGCCGCGGTCAACGGTGCTCCCGGTCTTGCTGGTGTGGCCTTCAGCCTGGTCATCGGCGCGGCACTGGCCCTGCAATGGTCGTGGCGCCCTCCCTACCTGATACTGACCGGCGTGATCGTGCTGGCCCTCACCTCGGTGGCCTGGCCGGTGGCAATACCCGAGTCACCGCGGCAGGGAGCATTCACCCTCGCCCATTTCCGCGACCGAGACGTGTTCGTGCCGTGGCTGCACATCGTCAACGCCGTCGTCTGCGAGTTCGCCATCGGGATCTGGGCCGCGACATACCTGAAGGAGGTCGGCAACGCCTCCGGTGGCCTGGCCTCGGCGATGGCAGGCGTGTTCGGCGTATCGATGTTCCTCTCCCGACTGGTACTTCCGACCGTCATGAGATATCTCGGCGATGCCACCATCACGATCAGCTTCATGGTGCTCGCCGTCGGCGCGCTGATGATGTGCTTTGCACCCGGATTGCTGCCGCGGGTCGTCGGACTGACGATTGTCGGCTTCGGCGGCGCGCCGTTGTATCCGCTGACGGTCGACCGGCTGTACGCATCCGCTGAACACAAGATCGACTCGATCTCCCTCGGTGCGATCTGTGCGCTGGCATCGGGTGCAGCGGTCACCCTCGGTCCCCTGGCACTCGGCATTCTTGCCGATTCGGTCGGGCTACGCCGTGCGCTGTTGATCGTGCCGGTCATCGCTGTCGTCGGTGCGATCACGCAGCGTCCTGCCCGCAGCGCTCGCATGGTTGCTGCGGCACTGGACTGAGCGGCACGGCGAAATACAGTCGGCGGAATGGGTACCACCACTGCTTTGACCTCGTCCGACGGCTTCGAGTTGTCCGCCTACCGCGCCGACCCGGAGGGCCCGGCCCGCGGCGGCGTGGTCGTGGTGCAAGAGATCTTCGGCGTCAACAGCCACATCCGGTCTGTTGCCGACCGATACGCGGCAGCGGGATACCTGGCCATTGCGCCGGCGATCTTCGATCGCGAACGGCCAGGCATCGAGCTCGGCTATACCGAGGACGACATCGCCGCTGGTCGCGATATCGCTCGCGGCAGGCTCGACTTCAAGACCGTCCTGGCCGACGTTGCCGCCGCCGGCGCCATGGCACGCGAAGCGGGCAAGGTCGGAGTCGTCGGATATTGCTACGGCGGATTGGTGACCGCCGCGGCGGCGATCCAGCTCGCCGACGTGTTCGACGCAGCTGTGTCGTACTACGGCGGCGGCACGGTCAGCCTGATCGACAAGGCTCCAGTGGCGCCGATGATCATGCACTTCGGCGAGCGTGATCACGCCATTCCGCTCGACGACGTGCACAAGATCGCTGCGGCATGGCCCGACGTGGTGGTGCACGTCTACGACGCCGAGCACGGATTCAACTGTGACCACCGCGCATCGTTCAGTGCCGTACCGGCAGCGATCGCCCAGGCGCGCACTTTCCGATTCTTCGCCGACCAACTCGGCTGACGCCAGAGGCACATGTCAGACGGAGGCGACGGCCTTCTGTACGGAGACGTCGCGTAGCCCCCAGGACGAGCCCGACAACACTGCGGCGCTGAGGATCAGCACCAGCATCGTCACCGCGCAACTGGTGTAGGCAACCGTGCGGCCGAAGTGTTCGTAGACCTGGCCGATGACCGTCGCGGTGATCCCTGCCGTCAACGTCTCGACTCCACCAAGCAACCCCTGCGCGCTGGCCTGGCGCTCACCGGGGACAACCAACCCCACCGCCACACCGCAGCTGCTGACCGTGAAGCCGTCGTTCGTGGCATGCACCAACGAGATCGCCAGCATGATCGCGCCGGACGGCGCGTGACCGTAGGCGAACATTGCCATCGCGCCCACCAGCAGGCCGAACGTGCCGAGGCGGAACGGGCCGACCGATTGAGCCAATCGCCCGCCGATCGCGGCGAACAACACCATTGGCACCGCGAACAGGGTGATCCCGAGATTGGCGATCAGGTCGCTGGCGCGCAGGTCATCGAGCACCAACACCCACAACGCGTCGAACGCGCCGATCATCATGAACACCGCAGCACCCATCGACAGCGCAGCGAGGTACGGACGGATGCGGAGAAGATCGAACGCGAATCGGGGCGGCACCTCGGCGGCAAGGTGGGTCTCGGCAACACGCGTTCGGGCAATGAGTGGGTACATCGCGATCGTGAGTGCGGCGATCAGCAGGAACGGCGCGGCGATCCCGAACGGACCAACCAGCACCGCGGAGATGGCCGGTCCGACCGCGAAACCGGCCACGTCGGCGGCCAGCATGCGCCCGAGGTTCTGGCCGAGATGATCGGGGTCGGCCAAGATCACGATTCGCCGCGCCGCAGGAAACGCCAACCCGACGCCCACACCCATCACGAACCGCGCAGTCAGCAGCACGATGAAGCTGGTGCCGTACGCCATCCCCAGCACACCGGCAACGTTGAACACCATGCCCAGCACGATCATCGCCCGGGCATGGCCTCGATCGGCAAGCGGAGCCAGCGTCACCTGGGCGAGAAATGACGACAGGAACCCCATCGCCACGATCAGCCCGAGGGCGCCCTCGCCGATGCCGTACTGGTCGCGGAACTCATCGAGCACCGTGAACATCACCCCGTAGCCGGAGGCGAACAACCCGGTCAGCGCGCCGAAGACGACGACCACCGAGCGAGTGCGCATTCCGCCAGTATTGCAACATGACAGCGAAACGCCTCGGGGCGAACTACCACAAGCTGTTCATCTCGACCGTGGTATCGAACGTCGGCGACGGCATTTCGCTGATCGCCTATCCGTGGCTCGCGTCCGCACTCACCCGCAACCCGTTGCTGATCGCTGCCGTCGCATTGGTACAGCGCCTGCCGTGGCTGGTGTTCACCCTTCCCGCCGGGGTCATCACCGATCGCGTTGACCGCAAGAAGGCAATGGTCACCGCTGACCTCGTACGGTTCGGTCTCACGCTGGTCGTGGCGTTTGCTGTGCTCAGTCGGCAATCGAGCCTCCCGGGAATCGACGAACTGGCGAGTGTGCGGGGCGCGGCCGCCCTAGTCGCCGCGATCCCCGGCAGCTTCCGCGCCGAACGGCCCGACGACCATGTGCAGGCACCCTGGCGCAGCGAGCTGGCCGAAGGCTTCCGCTGGCTGTGGGCCAACGACCTGCTGCGCTCGCAGCGATCGGCAGCAACCTCGCGCCATGGATGTCGAAGCGCTTGGGCAGCGGCACGTGCCTGGCGATGACCCTCGGTTCCAGTGCGGCAACGTCACTGCTGATCGGCCTGTCGTCGTGGTGGCCCGTCGGCGCGACGCTCGGCGCAACGTGGAACGTCATCACCGTCAGCCTTCGGCAGTCCATCATCTCGCCCCATCTGCTCGGCCGTGTCAACAGCGTGTATCGCTTCTTCGCTTGGGGGATGATGCCCGTCGGCGCGGCGATCGGTGGTGCCACCGTCACGATCGTCAGCCACCTCGTCGACCGCAGGTTCGCCCTGCGATCTGCCTCCTTGCTCGACGGTGTGATCTACACGTGCCTGTTCGTGGTCGGTCGCAGCAAGCTGACGACGGCCAAGCTCGAAGCTGCCAGGAGCGGCGTCGATGCCTAAGCTCGGCACGACAACATCACCGCAACGAAAGGGTCAGCGCATGCCGCTCGGCGACACACTCACCGAACACTCAATTCTCGCCGAGAAGGCAAAGGCACTCGTTCCACTCCTCGATGCGGAGGCCGAGTTCGCCGATACAGAAGGCGAACTGTCGCCAACCGCTGTTGCCGCCCTGCATCGCGACGGACTGTTCAAGATCTGGGTTCCCGAGAAGCTGGGCGGTTCCGAACTCGACCCGGTGCACTCACTCGAAGTGCTCGAGAACCTGTCGTACGCCGATGCGTCCGCCGGTTGGGTGACGATGGCGGCCAACCTATCGATCGGCACCGCCGGCGCCTACCTGTCGGATCACGCCGTCGCCGAACTGTGGGGCGATGGCAGGCAGCCGGTGATCGCCGGCCAGGGCACACGGCCGGGTACCGCCACGATGGCCGACGGTGGCCTCTCGTTGAGCGGATCGTGGAGCTTCGGCTCAGGACTGAAGCACTCGTCGCACGTTCACTCGCTGGGCATCGTCCAAGAAACGGGCGAACCACGAATCTTCGTCACCCCGATCGACGCAGTGAACCTGATCGACAACTGGGATGTGATGGGCCTGCGCGGCACCGGCAGCATCGACTACACGATGGACAACGTGTTCGTACCGGATGGCTGGAGCCACTTCGCGGTCACCACGGTGCCAGAGCGCGGCGGCAGCCTGTACGGCCTCGGCATCATCGGGTTCGCTGTGACCTGCCACAGCGGCTGGGCCATGGGCGTCGGCCGCCGACTGCTCGACGAACTGGCCGGGCTGGTGCACGGCAAGGCCGGGCGGCCGGGAGCACAAGCCGACAGCAGCGCGTTTCAACTGGGCTACGCCGAAGCCGAAGCGAAGTTCCGGGCGGCACGGGCATTGGTGGTGGAGTCGTTCACCGACCTGTCAAAGAGCCTGTACGCCGGCGACGGCATCTCCGTGCGCCAGCACACGCTGGTGCGTCTCGCGCTCGCCCACATCACCAAGACGCTGCACGAGATCGCCGCCTTCGTGTATCTCTCCGGTGGCACCACGGCCCTACGCCACGGCACCATTCAACGGTTCTACCGCGATGTGCATGCCGGCACTCAGCACGTCACCTCGGGCCCCGCCATTTGGCAGACCTGTGGCCGCGAGCTGATGGGCGTGGCCGAGGGCAAGCAGTGGCAGTTCCTCGACCTGGTTGACCCTCACTGACCCACCAAACGCTTCGCCCATCGGAGGGCATGATCCAACGAGCCGGTGAACGCAACGCTTTGCCAGGCGATGTCGAACGCTGTGCCATGATCCACTGAGGTGCGCACGATCGGTAGCCCGACCGTCACGTTGACACCACTTTCGAAGGCCAGCAACTTCATGGGCGTATGACCCTGATCGTGGTACATGCACACGATCGCATCGAAACGTTTGCGATGCACAGCCTGGTGGAACACGGTGTCGGCCGGGTGCGGGCCAGTGGCATCGATGCCCGCCGCGCGCGCTGCCTCGATCGCGGGGACGATCTGATCGGCGTCCTCCCATCCGAACAGGCCGTGTTCTCCCGCGTGTGGGTTGACGCCGCAGACCGCAATCCTCGGCTGGTCGATGAAGCGATGCAGCGTCTCGTATGTCAACTCGATCACCTCGGTGACCCGGGCGGTCGTGACACGACGAATCGCCTCCTGCAGCGACACGTGCGTGCTGACATGCGTGACGGCCAGATCACCCGCCGTCAGCATCATGGTGAAGCGCTGCACACCACACGCATCGGCGATCAACTCGGTATGGCCGACAAACCCAGGATCGGTGAGCTGAGTGGCCTCCTTGTTCATCGGCATCGTGACGATTCCGGCGACGCGGCCGGCGAGGGCGTCGCCCGTCGCAGCGAGCACGTACTGGCGCGCCGCGGCACCCGACGACGCATCGATCACGCCCGGGCAATGATCGGCCGCCTGCAACAGCCCGGCATCGACCACCTGGAGCGGACCGGGACGCCAGTGGCCAGGATCCGAGATCGTCTCGATCTCGACATCGACACCGATGAGCTCGGCACCATGACGCAGGATCGCCACGTCGCCGTACACCACGACCGGCTCAGTCGCGAACGCGCCCTCGGCGGCGCGGCGCAACACGATTTCGGGCCCGACGCCCGAAGCATCGCCCATGGTGATCGCCATTGGAATCGTTGCTGTCATCTCGTCACCAGATCCAACAGCGTATTGGGTGTACCGAAGCCACCGGGCTTGCTGACCACTCGAAGTCGCCGCCCCCGAATCTCGGCGTCACCCACACTGACACCGACGTCGATCGAGCCGAACACCCTCACCACGCTGTCGCCGATGAAAGCCTCTGCCGTGTCACCGCCTACAAGGATCACCGTGCGAGCCTGAATCTCGTCGACGCGCCGGTGGGCCCGCCCGGCAACGTCCGCGGCGACGGCATCTGGTTCGCTGCAGCGCAGCTCCGACGACGTCACGACGTCGATGCCGGCACCGGCCACTCGGGCGATCTGCTGGCGACTGACGGGATGCAGGCTGGCGCACACCACCACGATCGGCTTCGGCAGCAACGGGTCGGGCAGGCTGGGCGAACCACCGGTGGGCGCACACAGCCTCGCCACGGCCTCTACCACCGACGCCGGCCCGGCGAGCACGATGTCATCCATTCGCAGCGCAAGAGAGGCCAACTGGTCGATGTCAGCCAGGGTCACGGCATCGACGATTGCCGTGCCGGCGGTTGACGTCGCCAACCACGTGCCGAGTGCGTCGGGACCGGCCAGCTCGATGCCGGACAAGGTCTCGCTCGGACGGCTGCTGCGCACCGGCAGCCGATGATCGTTGCCGATTTCGCTCTCTGCGACCGGAGTGCCATTGACATGCACGATCCCACCGATGCAGACACGACCGGCGCGCGGATGTGACGGGATCAACACGACCCGGCGTCCGCCATGGACGAGCGCAGCCAACTCCTCGGCCCAGTTCCCTCGGAGCGTCGAATCGATCTTGTGCACCCTGTGGGTGTCGTCGGTGATCGCCATGATTCGTCGCCGAGCCTCGTCGGCGGACAGATGGCGGGACCGGAGATCGATCACGGTACAACTGTTCTCCGACCCTGCCATCGTCGGTGCCTCGCCGATCGGTACCACCTCGACCATCAAGCCGGCATCCGCGCACGCCGCCCCAGCTTCGGTCGCCCCAGTGCTGTCGTCGGCGGTCACCAACATCATTGGCGAGCGCGAGCCAGGTCGTCGATCACCGTCACGTTGTCGAGCATTGCCAGCGTCGACGGCGCTGTCAGTACCTTGATCGCCCGGCTTCCGCCTCCCAGTATGATTCGCCGACGGGCCATGACTGCAGCGTCAACCCAGATCGGTAGTTCGTTCGGCAACGCAAATGCGGTGACACCGCCGATCTCCATTCCGGTGAGCTGCATCGTTTCCTCTGCCGACGCGAACGACGCCTTGCGAACCTCCAGCCGCCGGCGAACGAGACCATTGACGTCGAGCCGAGTCGTTGCCAACACCACGCAGGCCACGGGCCTGGGATGCCCGCCCTTGCCGACCACGATGATCGTATTGGCCGAGTCGTCGGGTGAGTAGCCGTACGCCTCACAGAACGCCGCCGTGTCAGCGAGGGTTGGGTCGCAGGGAACGATCTCGTGATCCGCTCCGAGCCGGGCGAGATGGGCAACGACGTGTTCCTGCGGATTCACGACGCATGGCGTACCACGACGAACGACTCGTCCTGAAACCAGAGGCCCCCGTGCTTCAGTACGACCTCGGCCGTCGCATCGAGGTACTTGCCCTCCATCAACACGTCGGCGGTTCGCTCGTCTTCGATCTGGGCCACGTAGACGGCCGCATTCCACGCCGCCATGGTCGTCGACGTGCTGATGCGATTCGACACCTCGTTCGGCATCGCATGCAGGTGATAGCTGAACAACGACGCAGCGTCGCTGGTGCCTTCGAACCCGAAACCGGGAGCACCGTCGCCGTTCAACTGCGAGTCCAGTTCTTTGATCAGCTTGTGGCGCGGAGTCGCGAACGGGTCCTCTGTGGGCCAGATCCGACGAATGACTTCCATTCCCGGATCGTGGCCCGTCGACTGTACGACGACGAGCCGCCCGGCCGGAGCAAGCGCTTTGGCCAACGGCGCCAACACGTTCTTGACCTTGGTCTCGGCTGAGGTGCGGCTGCGGTAGGGCTGCGCAGCCAGAACGACGTCGTACTCGTACGGTAGTGGTCCTCCAGTTGGCCGCGGGATGAGGTCGTTCAGCGCGAAAGCATGATCCTCTCGGTACAGCACCATCACCGATGGGGTGACGTACACCGGGTTGCCCGTCTTCGGGCTCGACGCCGTTTGCCATCCTTGTGTGAGGTGGTCGTCGAGCTCGTGAATCTGCTGAAAGAACTCGTGCGCGCTGTTGCCCTTGAGGGCCACGTCGATCCAGCGCACCTTGTCGTGGAATTCGGCGGCTTTCGGGAACAGCGTCGGCGCCTCGGCGTAGAACATGTTGGTCAGCACCACGACCGACTGCGGGTGTTCGGCGAGCCGGTCAGGCAGTGTCGCCAATGTCAGACGGGTGTCTTCCATGCTGACTTCCTTGCCGACGACGAAGAACGGAACGGTCGGCAGGCGGCGATGCAAGTCGCGCAGCACCTGGCTCAGAACCATCCCGTTGCCCGTGCCCGCATCGAACACTCGCAACGCCGGTGGGCGGGGCACGATGTGACCGAGTTCGCGACCGATACGCGCTGCAACCTCGGCCTTCTCGCTGGTTGTCATCACGAACAGCAGGTACTTCTCACGGTTGTCGAAGAAGCGGAACGGCTCCGCCTTCGCGCCGCTGGCAGACTTCGGCTCCACCGCTTCGATCTCGGTCATCTCAACCCCGTTTCGACTGGCCGAACCGTACCCTCGCATCGTCCCGCCCAACATCACGCGAGTTCGTGCCTGGCGAACGCTCCGCTGCCCAACCGAGTGTTTCGCGCCACCCCGAGGTGGCGGCAAACACTCGTCCGGGGCACTCAGCCCTTGCGGGCGAGATCACCGATGATCTGTTGCGAGGCCAACTTGCCGGGACCGCCGGACACACATCCACCGGGGTGCGTGCCTGACCCACACTGGTAGTAGCCGTCGATGGGAGTGCGGTACTGGTTCCAGCCGGGGGCCGGGCGGAAGAAGTACATCTGCGGCGCCAGGAACTCGCCGGCGAAGATATTGCCTTCGCTGAGGCCGACGACGCGTTCGATGTCGAGTGGTGTCACGACTTCGCGATGCAGCACCAGGTCGCCGAAACCAGGGAAGAACGATTCCAGTGTGGCCTGCACGGTGTCACCGAATGCCTGCCGCTCGGTATCCCAGTCGCTGTCCTTCAACTCGTACGGTGCGTACTGGATGAAACACGACATCACGTGCTTGCCGGGCGGGGCCATGTCGGGATCGACCAGTGATTGCAGGCAGCCGTCGATGTACGGCCGCTTGCTGTACCAGCCGTACTTGGCGTCGTCGTAGGCCCGCTCGAGGTAGTCCATCGACGGACCGATGTTGGTGAACCCGCGGAACTGATCGGTGCGATCACCCAACGCCGGATAGCGAGGAACACCATCGAGCGCGAAGTTGACCTTGGCAGAAGTGCCCTGGAACCGGAACCGGCGAATGCTCTCGTTGAGCTCGATCGGCAGGTCGGCAGGATCCACCAACTGCGTGAAGGTACGTCGCGGATCGAGCGAGCTGACCACGACCTTGGCCTTCAACTCGGTGCCGTCCTGCAGTGCCACGCCGGTCGCTCGGCCGTTGTCGGTGATCACGTGACTGACCGGCGTGTCGACGACGATCTCGGCGCCGAAGGCCTGAGCGGCGCGTGCCAGCACCTGGGTGAATCCGCCGTTGCCGCCCTTGTGGAAGGCCCACGAACCGAAGTGGCCGTCGTGCTCACCGAGGTTGTGGAACAACAGCACCAGGCCCGATCCTTGCGAGCGCGGGCCGACCTTACTGCCGATGATGCTGGACGACGACAACCAACCCTTGATGATGTCGCTGTCGAAGTAGTCGTCGAGGAAGTCGGCGGAACTGCCGGTCAACAGCCGAATGCAGTTCTGCAGCACACGCGACGGCAACGACTTCATCCGCTTGGCGAGATCGGCCAGTTGCATGGCGTCGGCGGGGTCGTCGCCGAACAGATTCGGTGGCGCCGAGTCGACCAGTGGCTTCAACGCCTGACACACCTGCGCCATGTCGTACTCGTACTGGTCCATCGCGTCGGCGTCGTGCTTGGAATGCCGGGCGATCTCCTTCAGGTTCTCATTGCGGTCGGTGCCCATCAACAGGTAGTCGCCGTTCTCCATCGGCGCAAAAGCGCTGGGCATCTGGATCGGCATGAAACCATGCTTGGTGAGCTCCAGTTCATGGATGATGTCGGGGCGCAGCAGGCTGAGGGCGTACGAGAACGTGGTGAAATGAAAGCCGGGGATCAATTCCTCGGTGATGGCAGCGCCGCCGACGATGTGTCGTCGCTCGATGATCAGCGTGCGCAATCCCGACTTGGCAAGATACGCACCGTTGACCAACCCGTTGTGACCGCCGCCGATGACGATCGCGTCGAAGGAATTCTTGGCAGGCATCGGTCACGCTGTCTTTCTCGGTGGGTTGAACAGCGGTGGCCGGGCGACCACCGCCGCAACGGTGTGATAGCGGTGGTTGATCGTGATCTCGAGGTTGACGTGCGAGCCTGGCTTCGCCAGATCGGGCTGAACCCTTGCCATCGCGATGTGGCGCTGCAGCATCGGGGAGTACATGAAGCTGGTCGTGTATCCAACCCGATTGCCCTCGTCGTCGTAGAGCATCATCTCGTAGACGACGGGCGTCTCGTCCTTGGGTGGAATCAATCCTGCCTCGCCAAAGTGCCGGTCCCAATCGCGCCAGTCGACCATCACGCCGACCATCTTCCATCGCGATGTCTTGTCGGCGACCTCGCGCTCAATGGCGGCGCGGCCGATGAAACGACGTGTCGATGTCGCCAGATCGCGGAACATCCAGGCGAAGCCGAGTTCGAGTGGTGTCGAAGATTCATGGTCGTTGAACGCGAAGCGGCTGGAGTGGAAGTCGACTCCGATCAGGATCAGGCCGGCCTCGATACGGGTCATCAGCAGGGCACTCTGTCCGACGGGCAGCACACCTCGCCCAGCGCATTCCTCGTTCAGCGTGTCCCACATCTCGATCGCTCCCTCGGAGCCAACCCAGATCTCGTATCCGAGATCGCCGGTGTAGCCGGTGCGCGAGACATGTACGGGTACGTTGCCGATCTTGGCCGGTCCGTGATGAAAGAAGCCGAGCGTGGCGATCTGTGGATCCAGTGACGCCAGGATCTCGCGCGACCGTGGCCCCTGCACCGCCAACGATCCGTAGTCGGCAGATATGTCGGTGATCTCGACCTGGTCGTAACCGATGAGGTTTCGGAAGTAGGCGAGGTTCGGCTCCGCCGAGGTGAGGATGAAGTCGTCGGCGGCGAACTTGATGACCACGCCGTCCTCGACGACATAGCCACGCTCGTCGCACCACAACGTGTACTGCGCCTGGCCGTCACGACATGCGGCGATGTCGCGGGCCAAGACCCCACCCAGGAACTTGGCCGCGTCGCGGCCGCCGATGCGGTACTTGTAGAGCGGCGAGGTGTCGATCAGACCGGCGGAGTTGCGCACCGCGAAGTACTCGAACTTGTCGGACATCTGGTACTTCACGGCCGACAGGTACCCCGACCAGTGCGACCACAGTTGGGTCTTATTCAGTGGGGCCAGGCGCTCATGGAACGGCGTCGTCAAGACCATGCACCGATCGTAGACGGCTATTGGACATACGCGCAATAAGAGATATCCTGCCAACTGTGACGCGCCTCAGCCCGACCGCTCGCTGCGAAGAGATCGTCGCCGCAGCACTGCGCGTCGCCACGACCAAGGGGCTCGCCAACACCACGGTGCGCGACGTCGCAGCCGAGATGGGTACGTCGAGCGGGTTGATCCATCACTACTTCGCGTCGATGGACGACGTACTGGCCGCGGCATTCGATGAAGCCGCTGGCGCCGATCTCGCCAAGACCGAGTCCGCAATGCGAGCGTGCGGTGACGCCGCTGAGCGGTTGTCGACCTACTTCGCCTCGTACACCCGCACCGAGGAGTACCGCGCCTTTCAGATGTGGCTCGACGCATGGGCAGAGGCCAGCCGGCGCCCGGCACTCGGCGCAACGTCGCGACGGCTCAACGTGGCCTGGCAACGGTTGGTCGTCAGAACCATCTTCGAAGGTATCGATGAAGGCCACTTCGTGTGCGACGATCCCGATGCGACCGCGTGGCGGGTGGTGTCACTGCTCGACGGGTTGAGCCTGCAACTGGCTGCTCACCCTGGCGTGATCGAGCGCAGCGACGTGCTCGACTGGGCAATGACTGCGCTGGAGGCGGAGGTCGGCTTGTCGATCGGAACACTCGCCCGGCCGACGGCCGATGGTCGAGCCGCTACAACACCCGCCAGGTCCACACTCGCAACATGATGTCGTCGCCGTCTTCATGGATCATCGCCGTTGGCTCGGTGAGATCGGCGAGTTCCCACGTGCCGGCGTCGATCAGCCGCTGCTGTTCTGCGCGGTAGCCAAGGTGGTCGACGGCGTCGTCGCGAAATGTGCACGACACGTGCCCGCCGGGTGAGGTGACGCGCGCCAGTTCGGCGAAGGCCGAACCGTCGACGTGACCGAGCGTGAACACTCCGACTGAAACAACCGAGCCGAACCGGCCATCGTCGAAGGGCAGACGATCCAGCAACGACCCTTGATGCAACTCGGCGTACACACCTCGCGCTGCGCTGCGTTCCATCATCCCGGTCGACAGGTCGAATCCGACGATGTGGTCGTGACCGTTCGCTGCCAGGGAGACCCCGACCAGCCCGGTACCGCAGCCGGCATCGAGGATCTCAGCACCTGGCTGGGCGAAATGGCTGCAACGCTCGGCACCGGCCTGCGGCGCGTTCCACCGCAGATCATCGAGATCGCTGTCGTAGTCTGCAGCCCAGACGTCGTAGCGCTCGCGCAACTGGGCCTCCCCCTGCGACGCATAGATCCATTGCAGCCTGCTGTCTCGCTCAGTACTCATAGAATCCGCGTCCGGCTTTGCGGCCAAGCAGGCCCGCCTCGACCATCCGCAGCAGGAGTGAGGGCGGTGTGTACAGCTGCTCCTTGAACTCTCCGTACAGCGACTCGGCAACCGCCTGGACGGTATCGAGGCCGATCAGATCCGCCAAACGCAGCGGACCCATCGGGTGCGCGCACCCCTTGACCATGCCGGTGTCGATGTCGTCTGCGGTGGCGAAGCCAGACTCGAGCATCCGGATGGCAGCGAGGATGTATGGAATGAGCAGCGAGTTGACGATGAACCCGGCGCGGTCGCGTGAGCGGATCACAGTCTTGCCAAGGGTGTCGCTGGCAAAGTGCTCCATTTCCGTGGCCGTCTCGGGCGATGTCAGCAACGATGTCACCAGCTCGACGAGCGGTAGCACCGGCACCGGGTTGAAGAAGTGGATGCCGATCACTTGCGCTTCTCGCTCGGTTGCCCTGGCCAGCTTCATGATCGGGATGCTCGAGGTGTTCGATGCCAGCACGGCCCCGGGCTTGCACAACGCATCGAGCCGGCCGAACACGTCGATCTTCATGGCTTCGTCCTCCGCGACCGCCTCGATCACGAGGTCGCAGTCACCGAGTGCATCGAGTTGATGACCGAAGGCCAGGCGTTGCCAGGTGGCATCATGGTCGGCCTCGGAGAGCCGCCCCGACGCCACCGCCCGCTTCAGCGAGTTCGTGACTCGGGCCATGCCGGCTTCCGCCGCGGCGGGCGAACTCTCGGTCACGACCACCGCAAGCCCTGCCCTGGCCGCCACCTCGGCAATACCGGAGCCCATCAACCCACATCCGACCACACCGACTCTCTCGATCACGCCGGACACGTCACAACCCCGATGTCTGCCATGCCGAGATCTTGCCAGACCGCACCCAACCAGGTGGTCAATCGCCCGACCACGTGAATCGTGCCGGGCGCTTCTCGACGAACGCGGCAACTCCTTCTGCGCTGTCGGGCCCACGAGCGGCGACATCATTCCAATGCTCCCGCACGGCCGCCGGAACATGCCCGTGGGCCATGATCTCTGCCACCATCACTTTGGTGGCTGCTTGAGTCAGCAACGAGCGCGAGGCGAGCAGGCCGGTCAACGCAGCAATCCGGCCATCGAGTGCTGCGGGATCGACGATCTCATCCACCAAGCCGACATGCCAGGCTTCAGCGGCAGTCATCAACCCGCCCGTGAACAGCATGCGTTTCGTCACCGCCGGGCCGAGCAGGTGCGTTGCCCGCTCCAGGGACGCTCGGATACACGATGCCGAGCTTGGACGGAGTGATGCCGAAGCGGACGGTGGCGGTAGCAATACGGATGTCGCAGTCGATGGCGAGCGAACAGCCGCCGCCGATGCAATCGCCGGAGACGACGGCGATGGTGGGCTTCGGCAGCGTCGCCAGCGCAATTTCGGCATCCAGGTTGACGTCTGAGAACGAACGTTCGTCGTCGCGACGCGGAACTCGGAGTTCGGTGATGTCCGCGCCGGCGCAGAAGTGCTCACCCGAGCCGCGCAACACCACGACACGAACGGCCGGATCGGCCGCAAGACGCAACGCCAAGTCGTGCAGGCTCACCCACATCGAGTAGCTCATCGACGAACAGTGTGGCCCACCCGACGATCAATCCGGCGATACCATTGCGTCGGCGGCGAGGAGGAAGTGTGAATCGGACATACCTGGCGGTGGCCGGATTGATGATGGTGACGATGGTGGCTTGCAGCAGTGATGCCGACGACGACGGCGACAGCGGGGCAGCCTCGGGCTCGGCATTTTGCGTTGCCGCCCAAGTGGCGAAAGATGCGGCTGATTCGCAGCAAGAACTGTTCAACCTCGAGGAGGCGCCTACTCCCGAGCAAGTCCAGCCGGCCGTCGAAGAGTTCGCCGCGACATTTGCAGCAATGACAGCGGGCGCACCTTCTGATATCAGCGCCGACCTCGGGATCATCAACAATGCCGCGCAGCAACTGCTCGCGTTGGTGAAGAGCAACGGCTTCGACGTTGTGACCATGATCGACCTGCCCGAGTTCACGACGCTCAGCGACACGTTCGCCAGCACCGAGTACACCGAGGCACAGGACCGCTTCCAGACCTACATCGAAACCAACTGCGGGATCACCAACAGCACCCTGGGGTCCTGACCGACCAATGCCTGACCGACCAATTCCTGATCGACCAAGCATGGTGCGGGTCAGTGACGAAGTCGGGCAAGCGGTGCAGGCCGGCCACCCGGTGGTCGCGTTGGAGTCGACCATCATCAGCCATGGCATGCCGTATCCACAGAACGTCGAGATGGCGGATGCGGTCGAGTCAATCGTGCGTGATCACGGCGCGACGCCCGCAACCATCGCGGTCATCGATGGCGTCTGCAAGGTCGGTGTGGACGATGCCGACATCGAGGTACTGGCCAATCGAGCCGACGTGCACAAGGCGACCACCCGCGACCTGCCGTGGCTGGTCGCAATGAAAGCGACCGGCGCCACCACGGTCGCTGCCACGATGCATCTCGCGGCCCTCGCCGGTATCAGAATCTTCGCCACGGGTGGCGTCGGTGGCGTGCACCGCGGAGCAGCGACCACGTTCGACATCTCCGCCGACCTCAACGAGTTGGCAACGACTCCTGTGGCGGTGGTGTGTGCCGGGGTGAAGTCGATTCTCGATATCGCCCTCACACTCGAGTACCTGGAGACCGTCGGGGTGCCCGTCGTGGTCGTCGGCAGCGACGAGTTTCCTGCTTTCTACAGCCGGTCGAGTGGCCTGCCGGCCCCTCGCCGGGCCGACACGGCGTCGCAGACGGCGGCCGTGCTCGATGCAACGTGGCGAGGTCTGCAACTGCATCGCGGCGTGTGCATCGCCAACCCGATTCCAACGGAGGACGAGATACCTGCTGGCGAAATCGATGGCGTGATCACCGAGGCACTTGGCGAACTGACGGCGCGAGGCATCGTCGGCCAGGCGGTGACCCCCTTCCTGCTCTCGCGGATCGTGGATCAAACAGTCGGACGCAGCCTGACCGCCAACATCTCGCTGATCAAGCGCAATGCCGCGTTGGCCGCCGACATCGCCGTCGAGTACTCCAAACTCGCCCGG
>JANPBZ010000205.1:0-6862 GCA_031430695.1 Ilumatobacteraceae bacterium | reverse complement strand
GACATTGTCAGCGCGTTCCGGTTCGACCGCACCGGCGAGGGCTCCCTGCGTACCGTCTACACGTTCTTCTACAACTTCTTGATCCGGCGGCTGTTCGGTGTGCGCATGCGCGACATCAACTTTGCGTTCAAGTTGTGCCGCAGGTCGATCTTCGATCACATCACGTTGCGGAGCGAGGGCTCGTTCGTCGATGCCGAATTGATCATCCGTGCCAACAAACTCGGCTTCAACGTCATCCAGTTCGGCGTCGACTACTTCCCGCGCACCAGGGGCGAAAGCACCCTGGCATCGGGCAGCGTGATCCGCAAGATCCTCAGCGAAATGGTGCAATTGCGTCGGGAATTGCGTGACCTACAACCGGTCGTGCGGCCCTTTACCTGACCGGGACACGACAGGTCGGCTGATAGATTGGGGCCGACGCCCCCAGTCGGAGTTTGTTTGTTTTGAATGCCCGTAGACCGTCCAAGCCACAGCCGCGCCGCCGTCGTGCCAACGCGCCTGCACCGATCGGCCGATGGATGCCGACAGTCGCGGGTGCGGGGGTGCTGGCCGTCGTCATCGTCGCCGGGCTGTCAGGTCGCGGTGGCGCCACCAGCGCCGATGCCACTGTGCCGAACACCGTCGCCGGGGTTGCGGTGCCGACATCGGCGGGCATCACGACGTTGCCGATCGTGGTCAACACCGATCCGGCGATCGTCAAGAACAACATCGCCCAGCCGATTGCGTTCGGGAACGCGGGCGACGATGTCATGAAGGTCCAGCAGCGCTTGACCGATCTCGGTTTCTCACCTGGCCCGATCGACGGTCTCTTCGGGTCGGGCACGCAGCAGGCGGTGTGGGCGTACGAGAAGCTGGTCCTGAAGACGCCACGCGCCAATGCCAAGGGGCGGGTGACGCCCGAGATGTGGCAGGTCATGCAGGATCGCATCACGATCCCGCCGCGCCGCCCGACAGGGGCCGGCTCGACGCACGTCGAGATCTATGTGCCTGAACAGGTGTTGATCGTGTTCGCCAACGACGTTCCGCAGATGATTGCCCACATCTCCACCGGCGAGCAGAATCCCGATGGCACGCCGAAGAAGTGGTGCGAAACGGTGACATACGACACCGGCCCCAACGGTGAGCCGCTCTCCGAACCGGTGACCAAGCAAGAGTGCGCCGATGCCAAGACGCCTGGCGGAGTGTTCCGGTTCACCCGCCGGTACGAGGGCAAGCGCCTCAGTCCCCTCGGCGGGATGATGAATCCTGTCTACTTCAACTACGGGATCGCCGTGCATGGTGCCGACAACGTGCCGTTGGCGCCGGCGTCACACGGCTGCGTGCGCCTGAACCAGACGATCGCCAAGGTGTTCCCATCGATGGTCGACAAGGGTGATCTGGTGTACGTGTGGGGCCAGGATGGCAAAGAGCCCGAGCACTACACCCGGCGTGACAGCTTGCCGTCGTTCAACTATGCCAACCCCGACGCCACGACGACCACCGAGGCCACCACCACGACGGTCGCACCCACCACCGTTGCCCCGCCCACCACGGTGAAATCGACCACGACCACCCCGTCGGTGACGACCAGCACGTCGGTGACGGCGACCACCAACCCTGGCGGCACAACCACGTCGAGTACGGCGCTCTTCGGCTAGATCCACCAGCCGGATCACGCACTGGGCAGTGGTGCGGCGACGATGTCGACCCGCTGGCGGAGCACTTCTTCGAGCAGGTCGCTGCGCTCGTTGGCGGTGTAGAGCTCGAGGCTGATCTCTTTGCCGCGCTTTGCCTGGGTCTCGATCACGAGACGATCGCGGCGAATCCGGGCCATGACCGATCGCACCCGGCCGTCGTGGCTGCGGTCGAGCCCGATCGCCACTCGCAAGATCGCGGCCAGCGTCTTGACCACCCGCTGGTCCTCGGGTGACAACCGTCCGAAGTCGGTGTGGCCGGCCTTCGGTGCGCTCTTGCGGTGGTATCGAGCAATTTGGGCGATGATCTCGATCTCGTTGTCGGTCAGGCCGGTGAGCTCGCTGTTGCGGATGACGTAGTAGCTGTGCAGGTGGTGTTTGCTGTGCGAGATCACCAGGCCGACGTTGGCCAGCAGCGCTCCTGCCTCGAGGAACTCGCGTGCGTCGCTCGGCAGTCCGTGCAGCGACTCGGTGGCATCGAACAGTTGCAAGGCAAGCGTGGCCACATGTGCGGAGTGGGTGAGGTCGTCGTCGCAGCGTTCGGCCAGCGCCCGGATGGAGCGGCGCGATACGTCGCGGAGGTGGTGGAGGGCACCGCCCTGACGGCGGGCGATGGTGTCGAGCAGCACGCCTTCGCGAAGCGCGGCTTCACTGAACACGAAGCTCTTGATTCCGAAGATGTCGGCGACGCCTTCGAGCACCAACGCACCGGCAACGATGATGTCGGCGCGGGCCGGGTCGAGCCCGGGCGTGGCTCGCCGATCGTCGCTCGACCGTTTCTTGGCCAGCGACTCGGCGATCGACTGCACCTCTGCCACGGTGAACTCGAAACGGTTGAAGGTGTGCAGCGCTGTGTCGTCGCGGGCGGCGTGCACCATGCGAGCGATCGTTTCGGCGGTACCCGACGAGGCGATGGCGATCTCGAACCCGAACTCCTCGACCTCGCGTTCGAACGTCGCCAGGATCGAGCGGATGTACGACCGGCATTCGCTGACCGAGTCGGACGACGTGACGCCGTCGGCAAAGAATCGATCGGTCAGGCGCACCGCGCCGAGTTTGAAGCTGCGGGCGGACAGCGTCTCGCCACGTTCGCCGACGAGCACTTCGGTGGAGCCGCCGCCGATGTCGACGAGGATGAGCCGCTGTTCGAACGCCGGCACCGCCTGCAGCACCCCGAGGTGGATCAGCCGGGCTTCCTCCAGGCCGGAGATCACTTCGATGGCGACTTTCGCCTCGCGCCTAGCCCTGGCCAAGAACACGTCGGCATTGTGCGCTTCGCGGACGGCGCTGGTCGCCACTGCACGCACGGGCGCGTTGTGGGCTGCGGCGATGCGCTGCATGCGGCGCAACGCAGAAATGCCGCGGTCGATGGCGTCGGCCGAGAGCTGTTTCATGTCGCCACCGCCGTGGCCGAGTCGCACTGTCTCTTTCTCCCGTGTCACGACCTCGTATCCGTTGTCGAGCAGCCGGGCGATGACGAGATGAAAGCTGTTGGTGCCGATATCGAGCGCTGCCAGGTTGACCGAGGCAGGCGCTGTGGTCACGGCGTGATGCGGTCTTGGCAGGACTGCATGCCACCCAGTACGCCCGCGCGGAAGGCGTCGATCTTCTCGAATGCGCTGCCTTCGAGATCCGTGTCGCTGGTGGCGTCGCTGCGCACGATCGTGGTGACGATTGCCTCGTCGAGATCGCCAGCCGAGAGCGACAACTGACGGTCCTCTTCTTGCGGCGTCGGAGGCAGGTCGTCGCGGATCCATGACCCGGTGAGGCAATCGTCGAGCAGTGCTCGTGGTTCGTCGGTCAATGTGCTGCCGAGCATCGCCTGCACGTTCTCGCTGTAACCCTGTGAGATCAGGTAGCCCACCGACATGTCGCCGAGCAGCGGATCGGCGATCAACCCCTCTGCCCAACCCTGATCGATGAAGATCGTGTTGCTGGCCGCGCAATAGGCGATGTTCTTCTCGAACCGGGAACTCTCGATGCCGTCGCAGGTGGGCAGGTCGCCGTCGGCTGAGAACAACGTCAGTGTGGGCGCGGTCAGTGTGAGGTTGCTGGCCGCGAGCTGCGCCGTCCAGAACCGAGTGAGATCCTGTGGGAGCAACGTGACGACATCGGCCGGTCCGGTTTCCGGGTCGGGATTCGCATCGATGAGCGGCAGGTTGCCAATTGGATCCCTCTCGTCGAACGGGACGTTGATCAGTTGGTTCTCACGGCCCTCGGTGAAGAAGGTCGTGCATCGTTCGGCGCCGCCGATGAAGCCATCCTGGAATGCGCCGACGCGATCGAAGCCGGTGCCGTGTGAGTCGGCGTCGATCGTTCCACCGAACTCGATCGGGTCGCGGACCTGGATCATGGCGACCAATCCGCCGCTGATGTCGTCGTCGTTGAACGCGATCACGTCGCTCTCGCCGCGCGCGACGTGCGCCGACCACGCGCCGGCAAAGCAATCGGCCTGCTGTTCTTTGAGGATGGTCGGCTGGCCGAATTCGTCGGCCCGGAACTGCACGGCATGGCCGAACTCGTGGGCCAGCACGACGGCGACCGCCGATTGCCCGAGCTGTTCGACGAGTTGTGGCAGGAGCTCGGTGTCGTCGTAGGCCATGAAGTCGCCATCGAGGCAATAGAACGCATTTCCGGCGACCTCGTCATAGACCGTCTGCGGAGTGCCGCACCCTGGGATCGGCTCGGTTCGCTCCGGATACGCGGCGTAGATACCCCCGGCAAGCGGTGTGAATGCACCGCCGTACACCGCGGGAAACTGCTCTTGCCAGAATGCCTCGATGTCGCTGAAGGCGGCCGTCAGGTACCCGTCGTAGTCCCGCGGTTCCTTGTTGGCGCCGAAGTCGATGATCCCGTCCTGTACCGGGATTGGCGTGGTGTCGGCCGTGGTGTCGACGGTGGTGTCATCGGGGTTGTTGTTGACGATGAGGTTGCCGTCGTCGTTCTGGCGCGACCTCGTGGCTTCGACGTCGACGTTGGGCACGGTGCAACCGCCGACGATCAACAGACTGAGAGCCACCGCCGATGCAGTCCACGCACGCATACGAGTGGAGCTTATGCATGCCCGACTGCAAAAGCCCGTCTGCTTGTTCACGCGGCAATGAGGGCGCGCAGCTCCTCGATCTCACCCGTTTGACCACTGATCATTGCGAAGGCAAATCGTCGGACCTCGATCACGTTTGCGTGGTCGAGCGCGTACTGAGCCATGTGGATGCCACCTTGATGATGAGCGATCATCAGCTCGACGAACAGGTTGTCGGCAGCGCTGCCGGAGCTGGTCAGGAGCGTGTCGATGTCGGAGTCGCTGGCGAGACCCGGCATGCGATCGCTGGGTGTCGGTTCGTTCATCCAGGTCATCGCCACGTCGCTCTCGTTGGTCTCGGTAGCGCCGAATTGGCGCAGCAGCTGGATCATGCGCCCGATCTCGATGCCTTGCCCGAAGACGATCTCACGGGCGATGTCGCGCAGGTCTCGGTCGGTGCCCTCCAGCGAGAGGTAGTACAACCCCAGGAACACGGCCTGCTCGTGGTGCGTGCGCATGTCCTGCAGGAACCCTGTATCGGTGCTGTTCGGATCGGGGATGGCCCGGTTGTTGCCGACTACCCACCCGAGGGCGCCGCACAGTACGGCGATCGCCAGGGCGATCACGCCCAGGTTGAGCTTGCTGTGCCACCAGGGTCGGATCTCCACCTCCTCGAGTGGCACATCGGTGTGCTCGAGTTGATCCATGCGCTCAGCTTGACAGGTACCCGGCGGCCGAGCCCATCGCCCGGACGTACTACCGTGTGACGATCGACACTCTTCAGGGGGACAGTGACGCACCGTGAGTCTGCTTGATGTTCAAAGCGTGTCGGTGCGATTCGGGGGAATCCACGCGCTCGACCGCCTCAGCTTCACCATCGACGAGGGCCAGATCTGCGGCCTCATCGGACCAAATGGGGCCGGCAAGACAACGATGTTCAATGTCGTCAGCCGCATCTATCAACCGTCAGAGGGTCGAGTGCTGTTCAAGGGCGACGACCTGTTGAGCGTGCCCGCCCACGGCATCGCCCGACACGGCATCGCTCGCACGTTTCAGAACCTTGCGCTGTTTCCGAGCATGACGTTGCTCGAGAACGTGATGGTCGGCGCGCACTGTCAGGGCAAGGCAGGGTTTGCCCGATCGACGCTGCGGATCGGTACCCGGAGCGAAGAACGTCGCATCCGCGACGAGGCCGGCGAACTGCTCATCCGGCTCGGTCTCGCCCACCTCGCCCACCGGCCGGCCGCGGGGTTGCCGTTCGGCACGCTGAAGCGTCTCGAGGTGGCGCGCGCCCTGGCCGCCAAGCCGACGTTTCTGATCATGGACGAGCCGGCCAGCGGCCTGACGCACGGCGAGGTCGACGAACTGGGAGAACTGATCATGTCGATCCGCAACGAGTTCGGCCTGACAGTGCTGCTCGTCGAGCACCACATGGCCATGGTGATGGGCATCAGCGACAAGGTGGTGGCCATGGAGTTCGGTCGCAAGATCGCCGAGGGCCTGCCCCTCGAAGTGCAGAACGATCCGCACGTCATCGCCGCGTACCTCGGGAGCGACGTATGACCGTGCTGCTTCGCATCGGTGGTCTGTCGGCCGGATACGGGCAGGTCGAGGTGTTGCACAAGGTCGACCTCGAAGTGCAAGAAGGCGAGGTCACGGTCATCCTCGGCGCCAACGGAGCCGGCAAGACCACGACGATGCGCGCCGTGTCGGGCATGATCCCGCGCAAGGGCGAGCTCGAATTCGGTGGCCAGAGCATCAACAAGAGCTCACCTGAAGCAATCGTGCGCATGGGCATCGCCCAGGTACCACAAGGGCGTGGAACCTTCACCGACCTCACTGTCGAGGACAACCTGCGGGCAGGTGCGTACATACGCCACGACCACGAGGTCGCGAACGACATCGCCCTGTGGTACGAGACCTTCCCTCGCCTCGCCGATCGCCGATCGCAAAAGGCCGGCACGTTGTCGGGCGGCGAGCAGCAGATGCTGGCGATCGCCAGGGCGCTGATGAGCCGTCCGAAGCTGCTGCTGTGCGACGAGCCAAGCCTCGGCCTCGCCCCGTTGATCACCAAGGAGCTGTTCCAGATCATCAAGCGCCTCAACGAGCAACAAGGGCTTGCGGTGCTGCTGGTCGAGCAGAACGCCAACCTGGCGCTCGAGATCGC
>JANPBZ010000204.1:0-18402 GCA_031430695.1 Ilumatobacteraceae bacterium | reverse complement strand
GGTGCCGGAGCTGGTGCGGGTGCGGGTGCTGGTGCTGGTGCGGGGGCTGGTGCTGGGGCTGGGGCTGGTGCCGGAGCTGGTGCGGGTGCCGGAGCTGGTGCGGGTGCCGGAGCGGCTGAGGCACCACCACCGTTGCTTTTCGCGGGTGTGGGTGCCGCGGCTGCGGCAGCCGCGGGGGCAACCCCGGGCGCTACTGGGGCAACCGTGCCAACGGTGGTAGTCGACGCCAGGGGATCTACGGCGAGTGGATCGACTGCTGCGACGGTTGTCGTTGTGGCGGTGGTATCGAGTGGGGCCAGCGTGGTCGGCGGGGCTATCGGGTTGCCGAACTCGTCGACGTACACGACGCGATGGATCGTCTCGACGATGGTGGTCGGCGGTGCGGCGTCGGCCTGCTTGGCCTCCAGCGCTCGCGCGTCGGCGGTTGCCAGCGATGCGATCGTGCCGAGAAACCCAGATGTCGCCAGCCCGGTGGCCAGGATGCGGCCTGCGGCGGCAACGTGGCGTCGGCGACTGCCGAAGAGCCGAAGGCTCGTCTGGCGATCGACGACTTCGACGGTTGCTGTGGCCGCTGGTTCGATCACGATCCGGGCGCCCATGACGGGCGGGCCTGTCGGCGGACTCCACGGGGACAGTCGAGCGAGACGACTCGTCAGTGGCCCGCGGGCATGGGCAGACGGGGTGACTGAGGCACCGGCTGGGGTACTTGCGGGGTTGCGCTTTCCGAGTTTTGCGAGCCTGGCAAGTTGCTGCTCGTTGAGTTCAGGCTTCGCCTCGCTCTCCATGACTGCGGCGGCAGTCGCTGGCGGGGCGGGCGGAGTTTCCACTGGGTTGCGCTTGCTCAGTCTGGCGAGCCGGGCGAGTTGCTGTTCGTTGAGTTCGCTCATTCGCAGTTCCACTTTCCGTTGTCTTCGAGCTGCGGCTTCTCACATCCGGGTGGGATTGGTGGAATCGGCTTGTTCGCCGGCCAATCGTTCGGAATGCGAGCCCCAGAGGGGACGGCAGCGGGAGGGGCGGTTGTTGTGATTGGTTTGGGCGCCATCGTGGTAGGTGCTGCTGGCGCAGGGATAGGCGCCGATGGGGTGGCCGGCGCTGGTTCGGGTGTCGGTGCAGATTCGGGTGTCGGTGCTGGCGCTGGGGCCGTTTCCGGCGTGGGCAAAGCAGCGACGGCCACGTCGGGCTGCGCCGCGGCGCCGGATCCGGCTGCTTGGGTGGCTACCGGCTTTGCTGCGATGGCTGCAGCGAGTGGTGAGGCTGGAACGAGCGCGGCCGCGATGTCGAGTGTCGGCGCTGCGGTTTCGATGGTGGGCACACTCGTCGACGAGCGAAGCACGACGTATTCATCGACGAGTTCGAGTTGCTTGCCACCCGTCGATTTCGGGGCGGCGCTCACAAAGAGGCCTCCGCTTGCAGCGGCGATCGCCACGCATCCAACTCCGAACGTGGTTGTGGCAGAGACTATGTACGTGATTGCGAGACGGCGTTCCACACGTCACCCTTCTGTCATCATTTTGTAATGACACGTCTTAAGTCGCCCGACGGATTTTGGACCTAGATAACTCTTTGTTATCGGTTGCGCGAATCTCCTGCTCAAGGCCGTCTTTGTTAAGAAATGCACAACATTTCAGCCCGTAGGGCGACGTCAATCGTCGTCCTCGGACTCGTGGTCGTCGTCTGACTCCTTCTCGTGCTTTTCGGAGTCATGGTCATCCTCGACGCCTCGCTCTTCATCGTCGGAGTCCCGCTCGCGGCTGCCTGGCATGGTGTTGTGTCCACCTTCGTCGGACTGCTCGTCGTCACCCGGTGGCGCTGCCTGGACCGGCGTGGGCGCCACCACAGGGGAAGCGGCGATCACGAGTGCCGGGGCAGCCACTGGACGTGGGACGAGGGCAGCCAAACGGGCGGCCTCGATGACGGCCTCGGTCACCTCAGCGGTGGACGGTGCCGGGGTCGTTGTCGTCGGGGAGTGCACCACGATGTAGTCGTCGACGATCTCAATCGTCCTGGCGCCGGCACTCGTGGCCGGGGCGGCATGGACGAACAAGCCACCGTCGACGGCGGCGAACGCGATAGCGGCAACACCAAGCGTGGCGGTGGCGGACAATGCGTGAGCGATTCTCAGTCGATGTTCCAAAGCAGCGCCTTTCTGTCATCATTTCGTAATGACACGTCCTAAGATCCGAAAGGGTTTGGTCTTAAGCATAAATCTTCCACAAGCGTGGTTCTTGGTCGACAGAGAGCACTCATGTGACCGCTCTCAGCTGGCGCATCGCCGCCGAGGAGGCATGCAGAACGAGTATTAGTCGGTGATCGTGATGGCTGCCGTCGGGCACATGTCGGCTGCAGCCGTCACTTTGACGCGAAACTCCTCGGGTGGCTGCTCCTGCAGGATGTACAGGTAGCCATCGTTGCGGACCTCGAACACCTCGGGGCAGACCTGCATGCAGGCGCCCGTCGAGGCGCAGACATCGAAATCGACGCTGACCCTCATCGTTCGATCACCTCAGCCATCGCTTCCCTCCGTTCAGGCTTTGGCCGCACGATACCCGTCGGCGTTGGCGGCATCGGCGTTGGCGTAGCAACGCTCGGCGACGGTGCGGGCGTAGAACCGTCCGCCCGGCACGTGGTAGATGCCGGAGTTGTCATTGGCCTTCACCGGATATCCCTCGGGGCACTTTCCATTCACGGGCGGGACCCAGTTCCTCGGCGACGCGACGGTTGCCGGTGACGTCGTAGTTGCCGGCGCGCGTTCGGACGGTTGGGTCGACATCGCCGGCCACTGCGGTGTTGCTGGCGATGCCTGTCGCTGTCGCCACACCCGGTAGGTGCCATACCCTCCACCCGTCAACACACTGAGCCAGAACAATCGCCGTAGCCAACGCATCATGGGCGATGACCCTACAACCGATGCCGTTCGTGGGCGTTCAATACCGCACGGAGCGAGGCCGTGATGATGTTGGGATCCACGCCGACACCCCACAACACCCCGCCGCCGGGCTCGGACGTTTCGACATAGGCAACCGCGTTGGCTTCGGACCCTTGACCGATTGCATGCTCGGCGTAGTCGAGCACGTTCAGCTCGGCGTTGATGCCGTCAACCAGCGCGTGAACGAACGCATCGATCGGGCCGTTGCCCTCGCCGACAATCGTGATCGCTGAGCCGTCGACGACCAGTTGGGCCGTGATCGACGTACGACCGGTCGCCGAGTCGCTGTGGAGCTCGTGGCTGTTGAGTCGGAATCGGGGCTCGTCCGGCAGATATTGCTGCCGGAAGGCCTCCCACATCACGACCGGACTGATCTCGGTTCCCGAGTCTTCTGTGATGTGTTGAATGGTCTTGGAGAATTCGATCTGCAGACGTCGCGGCAACTCGAAACCGTGCTCGGCCTTCATCATGTAGGCGACGCCACCCTTGCCCGATTGCGAGTTGACCCGAATGACCGCTTCGTATGAGCGGCCCACGTGCTTGGGGTCGATGGGCAGGTATGGCACCCCCCAATGGTCGTAGTCGTCGGGTAGCGCCTCGAACCCCTTCTTGATCGCATCCTGATGGCTGCCACTGAAGGAGGTGTACACGAGGTCGCCCGCGTACGGATGTCGGGGAGGAACAGGCAGGCGATTGCAGTACTCGGCAACGCGGCGCAACGCGTCGATGTCGGTGATGTCGAGCTCGGGATCGACACCGTTGCTGAACAGGTTCATCGCCAGGTTGACGATGTCGACGTTGCCGGTGCGCTCGCCGTTGCCGAAGAGCGTCCCCTCGACGCGATCGGCTCCTGCCATCACGCCAAACTCGGCGGCAGCCACTGCGCAACCACGATCATTGTGTGGGTGCAGGCTGACGACCACCGAATCGCGGTTGCGGATGGTGCGGCCGAACCATTCGATCACGTCGCCGTACACGTTGGGCGTGTAGCACTCGACCGTGGCCGGCAGGTTCAAGATGAGCGGCTTGTCAGGCGTGGGCTCGACGACGTCCATCACTGCCTCGCAGATGCGAATGGCGAACTCGGGCTCGGTGAGGGTGAAACTCTCCGGTGAATACTCGTAGCGGATCTCGGTGTGCCCCATCGTTTGTTCGAGCTTGCGGCACAGTTTTGCGGCGTTGACGGCGATGTCGACGATGCCGTCCATGTCGAGGCCGAACACCACGTCGCGCTGCAACGGATTCGTGGAGTTGTAGAAGTGGACGATCGCTCGCGGCGCGCCCTGCAGGCATTCGTACGTGCGCTCGATCAGCTCCGGACGGCACTGCACCAGAACTTGAATCTCGACGTCGTCGGGGATCAGATCCTCCTCGATCAACTGGCGGATGAAGTCGTAATCGGGTTGGCTCGCCGCTGGGAAGCCGACCTCGATCTCCTTGAAACCCATCTTCACCAGGGCATCGAACATGTGCCGCTTGCGCTGCGGGTCCATCGGATCGATCAGCGCCTGGTTCCCGTCGCGAAGGTCGACGCTGCACCACAGCGGGGCCTTGTCGATCACGACGTTCGGCCACGTTCGATCGTGAAGCACAACGGGCACGAACGGCTTGTACTTGGTGAAGTTCATCTTCTTCGGGCTGGCTGGTTGTGGATGCATGATTGGCTTTCTGGAACAAGAGTGGGGTGGAAACGACGATCGAGATGGGCTGGAAAAATGAAGAACCCCCCGGCCAACCGGCGGGGGGTACGGGCAAGCGCGAAGTACGCGGCGCTTGCCCTACATAAGCAGAAGGAGGGTGCGAGTGGCCGACATCGGCATCAGTCTGCCCGCGTTCGTCCGCATTGTCAACGTGCTAGGCGATGAGGAAGTTGCTGAACTGCCATGGGTCACTGCGATCGAGAGCGTCGGCATCGTTGGCGAATCCGGCGAACAGATCGTTGCGTGTGATCAGCGGATCCCAATCGGCCGCCGCAGAGTGCAATGTGCCCAGGTAGCGCGATGCGACGTCGAGCACATCGCGCCAGGGAAGGTCGTCGGGCACACAGACACCCTCGTTCGGATGTTCGATCATCCAGGCGACCGTGGCGATGATCGAACCGGCGACCTGCAATGTCGTTGCGCTCTGGTGGGGCAGGATCGCTCGGGCCTCGTCGATCGACAGCAGCGACCCCGTCCACCACGACCGGTACGGATGGACCATCAACAGCACTCCGAGCTCCTCGACGCCACTGACGATTACGTCGTTCAGGATCCGCTGCCGAGACTGCATCTTCCAATTGCGCATGCGCAGTTCGAGCACGCTGCTGATCGCCGCGTCGGAGGGGCAGTAGGCGTAGTGCACGGTCGGGCGGTACAGCGGGTTGCCGTCGTCGCCCCACACGGTGAGGTGGTCGCTGATCGTCAACGCCTCGCCGTGGCGCACGACCATGCCGCGGATCTCGCCGGCTGGCACCCACGACCGGACCCACGTCTCCATACCCGGTCGGGCTATGCAGATCTGATTGCAGGGGCCGTAGCCGTGGTGGACGTAGGCGTTGGGGGGCAGTCGCTTCTCGTGGGTTCCCCAGCCGAGTTCGGCCGGGGCGACGCCCTCCTCGAAGAACCCGTCGACCGACCAGGTGTTGACGAACTCGTCGACCTCTTTGGGGACGTCGCTGATCTGGGTGTCACGTTCGGCGACGTGGATGACTTTCGTTCCGGTCAGCATCGCCAGCGTCGCATAGGCATCGGTGGCAAGAGCCGCCTCGATCGCGCCGACATCCGTGGCGAGGCCATCGAGCAGCATGCGGCTGGCAATTTCGGTCAGCGCCTGCTTGGTGAAGTGACTGACCAGCCCCGGGTTTGCGCCGTGTTCCAACACGGCGGTCGCGCCCTTGTTGTCGCCCCAACCGGCCATCATCCGGCGCAGATCCATGTGACGCACGTACAGCGTGCGATCGAGGGGATGAGTCGATGCCATGTCATCGTATGGATCCCACACTTCGACGCTGGTGTTCAGGTAGCGCACACCGTGGTCGCGACACCATTGCAGAATGGTTGGATTGTCGATGTTCCACGCCAGATCGAGCAACAGGTCGCCATGTCCGACTCTGACCGACAGGAACGTATCGATGTTCTCGGGCGTGACCTGATCCTGCTGGCACGTGACACCGAGCGCGATCGAATCCGCGATGCGGGCGCGGTTGTCGAGCACGTCGACGATCGTGATGTGCTGCGGATCAATCTCCAGATCGCGGATCAGTAGTGGCAACGTGCACTGAGCAACCGAGCCACAACCCAAGATCAACACACGCTCGGGGCGCATGGTTATTCGGCGTACTCCGGGGTCATCGACGCCAGCTCGAAGTCGAGCGTTGCTGTTTCAGCAGACACCAGCAATGACTGCCAGTCGTATGCGATTCCCTTGCGGCCGGACGTCGTTGTCCCGTCGAATGCTTCCATGACGTGCGCCTCCTCGAAGACGTGTTGGGGGGTGAGATCGTTTCCTTTCTGGCCGGGCTGTCCGGCACAGGCTGACGGACGCTAACGGCGTGCGACGCGCTCAACTACTATTTGATTCATCAGGCGGTTTTCCTGCTCGATCGGTCAGTGCGACTGACTGGGTGCGCAGCCAACTGCACCCCCGTGTTTCGGGCTAGTTGACTTGCCTGGTCTTGCCGTCCCAGTACGGCTCGCGCAGCTTGAACTTCTGCAGCTTGCCTGTCGCGGTGCGGGCCAGAGCCTCGCGAAACTCGATGGCCTTTGGGCACTTGTATCCGGCCAACTTGGTCTTGGTGTACGCGATCAGGTCGTCCCCGGTCACGGACGACCCTTCGACCATCACGACCAGGGCCATCACCATCTCGCCCCATTTCTCGTCGGGTACACCGATGACCGCAACCTCGGACACCTCGGGATGGCTGAAGATCGCATCCTCGACCTCGATCGAGCTGACGTTTTCCCCGCCGGAGATGATCACGTCTTTCTTCCGGTCGATGATGCTGAGGTAGTAGTCGTCATCGATCTTGCCGCCGTCGCCGGTACGGAACCACGACGGTCCGTTCGGGTCGTCGTCGGCGGTCCGGATGGCGTCTGCGGTGGCGTCGGGCTGGTTCCAGTATCCGGCCATGATGTGATTGCCGCGGGCCAGTACTTCTCCATCGGGCGAGATGCGTACTTCCACGCCGATGGCCGGGGCGCCCGCACGGCTGAGCTTGACCGCCCGATCGGCGGGCGAGAGAGCGTCGAACTCGGCGCGCCTGCGATTCATCGTCAGCAGCGGCGTGGTTTCGGTGAGCCCGTAGATCTGGATGAATTCCCAGCCGAGCTCGGTCTCGATGCGCTCGATGGTGCGTGTCGGCGGGGGAGCGCCGGCGATGACCATTCGAGTGGATCCGCTGCCGGGAATTGGTCCGTCCCACGACGACGCGGCATCGAGTATGGCGTTGGCCACGGCCGGCGCACCGCACATCAACGTCACGCCGTGCTGGTCGACCCGTCGCAGGATCTCGGCACCGTCGATCTTGCGGATGATGACGTGCTTGCCGCCCATGCCGGTGACTGCGTACAGCACGCCCCAGCCGTTGCAGTGGAACTGCGGGAGGGTATGGAGGTACACGTCGCGATCGGTGATGCCGAGTTGCCAACCGAACGTCGTGGCGTTGAGCCAGATGTTGCGATGGGTCAGCTGAACGCCCTTCGGCCGGGCCGTCGTGCCGCTGGTGTAGTTGATGGTGGCGGTTGCGTCCTCGTCGTACTCCCAAGGTTGTAGCTCGGCATGGGTTGTCGGCGCGTCGTTGTCGCCGCCGATCACGTACCGCCGCTCGCAGTGGACGTCGGCGAGGGCCTCGTCGAGCTCCGGATCGACCATCAGCACACGGGCGCCCGAGTGCTCGACGATGTACTTCACTTCTTCGGCGACCAGTCGGAAGTTGATCGGCACCAGTACCCGGCCCGAGCCGCTGACCCCGAACAGGGCGGTGAGCAGGCGTGCCGAATTGTGGCTGACGATGGCAACACGCTCGCCAGCGCCGACTCCCATCGCGTCGAGTGCGGCCGCCTGGGCCCTGGCACGCGCGGCCATCTCCGCGTAGGTGATTGCTCCCCACGATTCGGCTGGCTGTACCGGCTCGTCGACGATGGCCTCGCGATGCGGGTAGATCTGCTCGGCTCGTCGGAGGAAGTCGTTGACGGTGAGTGCGACCTTCATGGTCCGAATTGTTGCCGATTCTCGCCGCCCTCCCGTGGTCGTGGGTGAGACGGGACGCCGAAGGCGAACAGGCTCACGCGGCGGTACCCTCCATGCTCGACATGTCTGAACACTCCCGCCCACCTGGGGCAGCGCGGCGTCGGCGCCGCAAACCCACACCAAGTCCAGCCCGCACTCCGGTCGAATCCCCCACCATCACCATCGATCCCGACGCGTACATCCCCACCGCCTTCGTCGATATCGGTGTGCCCACCGAAGTGGACATGGGACTCGCCGCCGCCGGGTTCACCACTCCGTTCGCTATCCAGACCAAGGCGATCCCCGTTGCGTTGACGGGTCGCGATGTGTGTGGCAGAGCAAAGACGGGTTCCGGCAAGACGTTGGCATTCGGTGTGCCGATGCTCGCCCGATTGTCGGGTGAAGCCGACGCTCGACGCCCGCTGGCCATGGTGCTCGTGCCGACCCGCGAGCTGGCATTGCAGGTCGCTGAGGTGCTGGCGCCGGTCGCCGCCGGCTGCAACCGCACCGTCCTGGCCGTGTACGGCGGTGCGTCACGACATCAGCAGATCGACGTGCTCAATCGCGGGGTCGACGTGATCGTGGCGACCCCGTTGCGATTGATCGACCTCTTGAAGGAAAACGAGCTCGACCTCAACAAGGTCGAGATCGTCGTACTCGATGAAGCCGATCGCATGGCCGACGATGGATTCACCCCACAGGTCGAGTGGATCCTGCGCAAGGTCACGGGTGCGCATCAGACGATGTTGTTCTCGGCCACCCTCGACGGCGACGTCGGGCACCTCGTCCGTCGATACATGAACGACCCCATCGAGGTGGCGATCGATTCGGCCACCGACACCGTCGGCACCATGCATCACCTCTTTCTCGCCGTGCATCACATGGACAAGGACAAGGTGGTGCAGGCGATCGCCTCGAGCATGGGCAAGACGTTGGTGTTCTGCCAGACCAAGCGCACATGCGACCGTGTCGAGCGATCGCTACAGGATCTCGGCGTGCAGGCGATGGCGATTCACGGCGACCTGGCCCAAGTGGCCCGCGAAAAGGCCATGCGGCGCTTCTCCGACGGTGAACTGAGCGTGCTTGTGGCCACCGATGTCGCCGCCCGCGGCATCGACATCGACGACATCGGCGTCGTGATCCACTACGAACCCGCACCCGACGGCAAGGATTACCTGCACCGCAGCGGACGTACCGCACGTGCCGGTCGCGATGGTTGGGCGGTCACCATGGCCGAGTACAACCAGCACACACAAGTGCGAATCCTGCAGCGGGCGCTGCGCCTCGACGTGGCGCCGCCGATCGAGGTGTTCTCGAACAACCCGAAGCTGCGAAACCTCCCCGACTTCGAAACCACCTGAGTCCGGGCACTCGGCGTACTTGACCGCCGATCAGTGCCTCGAACGTTCTGTGTCAGCTCATGGAACGACAGTCGTTCAAGGAGCTGACATGGAAGTCAGCCCGACCTCGCCCGAACCCGTGCTCAGCGGAGCCAGGCGGGGCGGTGCTGCTCGAAGCTGGTGATCTCGTCGACATGCGTCAGGGTGATGCCGACGTCGTCGAGGCCGTTGAGGAACCGATATTGGGTTTGCGGGGCCATCGGGAACGAGTGGGCAATACCGGCGGCGGGCACCTCGACGCTGAGACGTTCGACGTCGACGGTGATCTCCGTCGACGGGTCGGCCTCGATCGCTGCCCATATCTCTTCGACGGTTGCCTCCGGAACGACCACGGGGACGAGCCCGTTCTTGGCGCAGTTGTTGCTGAAGATGTCGCTGAAGCTGGGCGCGATGACGGCATCGAACCCACCCTGCTGGATGGCCCACACGGCGTGCTCGCGTGATGAGCCCACTCCGAAGCTGGGCCCGGCCACCAGGATCGAGGCGCCGACGTAGCGCTCGTCGTTGAGCACGAAGTTGCGATCATCGCGCCACGTCGAGAACAGGCCCTTCTCGAATCCGGTGCGCTCGACACGTTTCAGCCACTCGGCCGGGATGATCTGATCGGTATCGACGTCGCTGCGCCGCAGAGGCACCCCGCGTCCCGAGATGACATGCACAGACTTCATTGCAGCGCTCCTAGATCGTCGGGTGTGCCGAAGTGGCCGAGGACAGCAGTGGCGGCCGCAACGGCGGGGGAGACCAGGTGGGTGCGACCGCCACGACCCTGCCGGCCTTCGAAGTTACGATTGCTGGTGCTGGCCGAACGCTCGCCCTGCGCCAGCTTGTCGGGATTCATCGCCAGGCACATGCTGCAACCCGGCTCGCGCCAGTCGGCGCCTGCGGCGCGGAACACGAGGTGCAGCCCTTCAGCCTCGGCCTCGGCTTTCACGGCATGACTGCCCGGAACCACCATCACGCGCGGCACCGTGACCGATCGTCCCTGCAACACTGCGGCCGCAGCGCGCAGGTCCTCGATCCGACTGTTGGTGCAGCTGCCGATGAACACTGTGTCAACCGCGATGTCGCGCATGCGCGTGCCGGCCGCGAGGCCCATGTACTCGAGGGACCGCGAAACGGTCTCGCGTGTTGTTGCATCTGCAAAGTCATCGGGAGACGGCACGCTGCCGTCAATCGTCGTGACTTGGGCAGGGTTGGTGCCCCACGTGATGTGTGGTCGAAGGGTTGCCGCATCGATGACGACCGCCTTGTCGAAGACGGCGCCATCGTCGGTCACCAGCGAACGCCAATCGGCGACCGCCGCGTCCCACTCGCTTCCCTGCGGAGCGTTGGCGCGACCGTTCAGGTACTCGAATGTTGTGTCGTCGGGTGCGATCAACCCTGCCTTGGCGCCAGCCTCGATCGACATGTTGCACACCGTCATGCGGCCCTCCATCGATAGTGCTCGGATTGCCGAGCCGCAGTACTCGATGACGTGACCGATCCCACCCCCCGTGCCGATCCGGCCGATGATGGCGAGGATGATGTCCTTGGCCGTGACGCCTGCTGGGATCTGACCGTCGACCGTGACGCTCATCCACTTCGGTCGAGATTGCGGCAAGGTCTGCGTGGCCAGCACGTGCTCGACCTCGCTGGTCCCGATGCCGAACGCCAGCGCCCCGAACGCGCCGTGGGTTGCGGTATGGCTGTCGCCGCACACGACGGTCATGCCCGGCAGCGTGCGCCCCTGCTCGGGCGCGATCACGTGCACGATGCCCTGGTTGGGGTCGCCCATCGGGAAGTTGACGATCCCGAACTCCTTGGTGTTCTCGCGCAGCACCTCGACCTGGCGGGCCGAGATCGGATCTGCGATTGGCTGGTCGATGTCGGCGGTCGGAACGTTGTGGTCTTCGGTGGCCACCGTGAGGTCGGGCCGACGCACGGGCCGACCCGACAGTCGCAGCCCGTCGAAGGCCTGTGGGCTGGTGACCTCGTGGACGAGATGCAGGTCGATGTACAGCAGATCGGGTTCGTCAGGCGCCGAATGCACCACGTGCCGCTCCCAGAGTTTCTGGGCGAGTGTCTGAGGTGAGGAATTCATCGAATCTCACTTTCTGAGATATCATTCTCGTTCATGGACAGTGTAAGCGGTGTCGGCGTCATTGACAAAGGGGTGCTCATTCTGCGCGCCCTCGCCCGCGCGCCACTCGATCTGGCCAGGCTGCAAGACGAGACCGGGCTGCCGAGAGCCACGGCTCATCGACTCGCAGTCGCGTTGGAGCTTCATGGTCTGGTGCGCCGTGACCCGCAAGGGCGATTCTGCCTCGGGTTCGAGTTGATCCGCCTCGGTCGTGCCGCGGAGGACGAGTTTCCGCTCGCCGAGATCGCTCGGCCAGTTCTCACCGCACTGCGCGACGCGACCGGCGAAAGTGTGCAGCTGTACGTCGCAGATAGTGATGGCAGGCGTTGCGTGGTGTCATTGGAATCGACTCATGGGTTGCGCTGGATCGTGCCGCAGGGCGCGTTGCTGCCCCTTGACCGTGGCTCCGCCGGACGCGTGCTGCTGGGTGCCGAGATCGCGGAGAGCGTCGAGGAGCGCGAGCCAGGGGTGGCCTCGGTCAGCGCCGCCGTTCGGGATCGCAAGGGGCACATCGTCGCTGCGGTCAGCCTCAGCGGGCCCGTTGAGCGATTGAGTCGACAACCGCAACAGCGATTTGGTCGCCAGGTCGCCGACGCGGCACAAGCGGTGATGGCAGCAGTGGGCCGCTAGCGCGTTGGCTGGCGCGCTGCGTAGTCTCGTCGGCGATGGGCCGCCTCGATGCACTCGACCTGACGCAGCGCCTCGCTCGCAAGGAGTACGACGAGCGTCTCACGGTTGCGCAGCGGCGGTTGTTGCACCTGCGTTTGCACGTCGGCGGCCAGATGGGCTCGGGTGAGCTCGGGCCGGGGCTCGTGTTCGTGTTCGAGGGCAGTGACGCGGCCGGAAAGGGTGGCGCCATCAAGCGCCTCGTCGAGCCGCTCGATCCGCGGCACTACCGGGTGTCGTCGTTCTCCAAGCCGACATTCGACGAGAAGCGCCACCCGTTCCTGTGGCGCTTCTATCCCTATGTGCCGGGGCTCGGCGGGATGTCGGTGTTCGATCGCAGCTGGTACGGGCGGGTGCTCGTCGAGCGTATCGAGGGTTTCGCGACGGAGGATCAGTGGACTCGTGCATACGAGGAGATCGTCCAGTTCGAGCGCGCCAATGCACTGGAGGGCGTGATCATCGTCAAGTGCTGGTTGCAGATCAGCGTCGATGAGCAGTTGAAGCGATTCGAGGATCGAGAGAACGATCCGCTACGACGATGGAAGATCACCGAGGAGGACTGGCGCAACCGAACGAAGGCAGATGAGTACGTGACAGCCGCCGAGGAGATGTTCGAACGCACCGACCATCACCTCGCGCCATGGGATGTCATCTCCGGCGAGAACAAGCGTCTGGCCCGAGTGCATGTGCTGGAAACGGCAATCCATCGAGTCGAGCAGGGCATGATCCGATGGGGTATGGATGTGCCAGCAGCCGACGATCTCGGCCGGGCGCACTGACGCGACTTCTCGGCGGTGTCGGTCAGTACACAGCGACGAGATCGAGCACTATGATCAGGTCGGTCGAGCCCGGCAAGCCGAGACCAGGGTTGCCGTCGGCGCCGAACGCGTCGGCGAAGGGGATGTCGACCTGGCGCCGGCCGCCGACCTTCATACCATCGACAGCTCTCTCCAAACCGGGTGGCAGTTGTCCGCCGCCGGGCACGAACGTCAGTGGCGTGCCGCCGGCCTCCCACGACGAGTCGAGTTGGGCGCCGTCGGCGGCGCTGAAGGCCACGAGCTGCACGGCCACCGTCTGGCCCGGTTCGATTCCAGCACCGTCGCCGACAATCAGATCGACGAACGTCTGCTCGTCCTGGTTGGGCGTCGGTGGGACCGAGATCACCGGAGCGTCGGCTGGATCAGCCTTCGGGATGACTGCGACGACATCGATCACGAAGGTCAACGCATCGCCTGGTTGGATGATGTCGCCTCGAGGCGTATCGCCATATGCCAGGTCGGCGGGAACATCGAGCTGCCTGCGTCCGCCCTGCTTGGCTCCCACGAGTCCCTGGTCCCAGCCTTTGATCACCGAACCGGTGCCGAGTGTGACCGGGAGCGGTTGGCCACGTTCGAAACTGTTGTCGAACTCGGTGCCGTCGACCGAACGCACGCCGACGTAGTGAACGATGACGGTGTCGCCGTCGGTGGCGGCCGTGCCGGTGCCGTCGGTCAGGTCGGTGATGACCAGTTCGGTCGGGATCTCTGCGGGGATCTTCACTTCCGGCTTCGGAAGCGCGCCTGCGGCCGTCGTGGTCGGACCGGCCCCGGTCGTCGCGGAGGCATCGGAGGTGACCTCGCTGTCGCCGCACGAAGCGAGCAGACCGACCATGACCACGGAGATGAGTACGGGGCGAAAACGCATCCGGCGACGTTACCGCCGCAACGCCTTCGGCCGGTATGCACCCGGTGAGACACCGACCACACGTCGAAACTGGCGGGTGAAGGCACTCTGGTCGTAGTAGCCGCAGCGAGCAGCGACGTCGGAAAGGGTGAGTTCGGTCGTCGCCAGCAGGCCGACCGCCCGTTCGACGCGGAACCGCACGAGCAACTGTCGAACAGACAGACCGACGATTCGCCGGGTCGCCCGTTCGAGCTGCACCACCGACATCGAAGCCGCGGCGGCGACATCGCCAACCCGGACCGGCTCGGTGCAATGGGCACGCACATATCCAACGGCGGCGGCAACTCCGGCATGAGCCGTCGGTACGTCACCCGCGGCGCGGAGGTCGACCGACACGCTCGCCAGGAAGGCGTCACCATCGACTTCAGCAATCAGCACTTTCGTGGTCACGTACCAGCCCAGCGATCCGTCAGGTCGGCGAATCAGCTCGAGCTGGTTGCGAAGTGGCTGTCGTGACGACCACAGCTCGGCGTCCTGGTGTGCGTACGAGGCGGCGAGCTCGGCGTCGAACAAGTCTTCGACATGTTTGCCAACCACCTCGTCGGGGCTACGCACACCCGCCCGATCGGCGAACGCCTGATTGACCGTCAGGTATGCGCCCGACTTGTCCTTGGCGCAGAACATGACGTGCGGTACATCGTCGAGCAGATCGGCGATGGCTCGGAGTACTTCCACGGCACGATCCTTGTGCGAATCCGACGGTGGAGTGGTGCTGGTCGCACCTAGACGCCAGGTGTTGTGTTGAGGATGATGATTGCCTCCATTGATGACATCAGACCGGACGATCCCGTGCAAGATGAATCCGTGCCAGACGAATCCGGGCCAGATGAGTCCGCGGCTGTCGAGGAGGCGATTGCGCTTGCCGACACGCTGCTGCGTGAGGCGCTCGCGAACTCGACGCGACGCGAACGCCGTCAGCTCCAGCGCCTGGGACGACTTGTGGCCGACCCCGCCGGTCGCGAGCTCGTCCAACGGCTGACCGACGAGGTCCTTCGTATCCGGTCGAGCCGTCGCGCCGGGCGCCGGTTTGCCGATGTCGTGACAGAGCATCGACTTCCGGATTCGCTCGGCCGCGTTGACCGTTCGCTGATGGCTGTCGGCGCCAGGCTTTCACCGCTGGTCCCTCAGGTGGTCATGCCGCTGGTCCGCCGGCGGATTCTCGCCGAAACCAAAGGAGTCGTGCTGGCTGCGGAAGACCCGCGGTTTGCCACACACGCCGAACGCCGCCGGCGTGACGGCATCGGGTTGCTGGTCAACCCGCTCGGTGAGTCGATTCTCGGCGATGACGAAGCCGCACGGCGAGTCGATCAGGTCCTGGAAAAGTTGGGCCGCGCCGACGTGCACGCGGTCTCGATCAAGGCATCGGCGCTGGTGGCCAACCTCGACGCGCTCGACTTCGACCGCAGCATCGAACGCATCTGTGAGCCGCTGCGCGAGATCTGTCGTGCTGCGCTGCTGAAGCGTCCACACGGCTTCGTCAACTTGGACATGGAGGAGTATCGCGACCTGCAGCTGACGGTCGTTGCGTTCACCAGGGTGCTCGACGAGCCAGAGTTCAACCGGCTCGAAGCCGGCGTGGTGTTGCAGTCCTACCTCCCCGATAGCCATGCAGTGCTCGAGCACCTGGGCGAGTGGGCGTCTGATCGTTGTCGCAATGGTGGCGCAGGCATCAAGGTCCGGATCGTCAAAGGGGCCAACCTGGCGATGGAGGCGGTCGAAGCCGAGCTTCATGACTGGATCGCGGCGCCGTACCCCACCAAAGCCGATGTCGACGCCAGCTACAAGCTGATGCTCGAGTCGGCGCTTCGACCGGAATGGAACGGGTCGGTGCGGGTCGGTGTCGCCAGCCACAACTTGTTCGACGTCGCCTGGGCGCTGGTCTTGCGTGCCCGCCTTCCAGCGGATCAACGCACGCGGATCGAGTTGGAGATGTTGGAGGGCATGGCTCCAGCGCAGAGCCGAGCGGTCCGGAAGATGGCCGGTTCGCTCCTGCTCTACGCACCGGTCGTGCAGCACGATCAGATCGACGCAAGCATTGCCTACTTGGCGCGGCGGCTCGACGAGAACACCGCCCCGGAAAATTTCCTGCGTGCCCTGTTCACCATCACACCCGGCTCGGCCGACTTCGCGGAGCAGGCCGACCGGTTCCGTCGCTCTGTCGCCGAACGGTACAACGTGTCCACCACCCGTCGCCGGGTTGCCGCCGCGCCACCCGATGCAGTGTTCAGCAATGAGCCCGACAGTGATCCGACTGACGCTGCCCTCCGCGATCGGCTTCGCGCCGCGGTGGCATCACCGTCGACTCGACGTGATCCAGTTGTGGTTGATGACATCAAGGAGATCGATGACATCGTCGGCGTGGCGGTCGCCGCACAGCAGCGATGGTTCGTCATCGGAGACGTCGAACGGCGGCGGGTGCTCCGCGCCGTCGCCGAGGTGCTCCGTCGCGAACGCTTCGACACGATCCAGGTGATGGCCGACGAAGCCGTGAAGGTTGCGCGCGAGGGTGATCCCGAGGTCAGCGAAGCGATTGACTTCGCGAAGTACTACAGCTCCGTGGGCCTCGATGTGCTCGAAAGCCAGCAGGCCGAAGGTGCGCCGGTGTCGCCGCGTGGTGTCGTGGTGGTGGCGTCGCCATGGAACTTCCCATACGCGATACCAGCCGGCGGCGTGCTCGCTGCATTGGCCGCAGGCAATGCCGTGATTCTCAAGCCGCCGCCCGAAGCGCGTCGCACGGCGCAGCACCTTGTCGAGCAATTGCATCGTGCCGGAGTCCCCAGCGATATTGCCCAGTTCGTTGCCTGCCCCGACAACGAAGTCGGTCGACGATTGATCAGCCATCCCGATGTCGACTCGGTGATCCTGACCGGCGCCTACGAAACCGCAGCGCTGTTCCGCTCGTGGAAGCCGGCGATGCATCTGCTCGCCGAAACCAGTGGCAAGAATGCCATCGTCATCACTCAAGCCGCTGACCTGGATCTCGCAATCCGCGATCTCGTGCGATCGGCATTCGGTCACGCCGGCCAGAAATGCTCGGCGGCCAGTCTGGCGATCGTCGAAGCCGCGCTGTACGACGACGAGTCGTTCATGCAGCGGTTGGCAGATGCTGCGCGCAGCCTTGTGGTCGGCCCTCCGAGCGACCCGGGCAGTGTCGTCGGCCCGCTGATCGGTGCACCTTCGCCGAAGTTGCTGCGTGGCCTCACCCAGCTCGACACCGGTGAGCGTTGGCTGGTCGAGCCCCGTGACCTTGGTGACGACCTGTGGTCGCCTGGTGTACGCGTCGGAGTGCGACCGGGGTCGTGGTTCCATGTCACGGAGTGCTTCGGACCGGTGCTCGGCGTCATGCGGGCGCAGGACCTCGTTGAAGCGATCGAGTTGCAGAATGCCACTCCGTACGGTCTGACCGGCGGCATCCACTCGCTCGACGCGGCCGAGGTCGACAGGTGGCTCGAAGGAGTGCACGTTGGCAACGCATACGTCAACCGCGGCATCACCGGTGCGATCGTGCAGCGACAGCCGTTCGGCGGCTGGAAGCGGTCGTCGGTCGGCTGTGGCCCGAAGGCGGGCGGGCCCGACTATGTCGCTGAACTTGCAACTGGCGCGCCCTCGTTGATCGATCTCGACATCGCCGAACGGTCGTACCGCGAGGCATGGACGCAGTGGTTCAGCCATCGTCATGACCCCACCGGCTTGCGGAGCGAGCGCAATGAATTGCGCTACCGGCATCTCGATGGCGTGGTGATTCGAGTCGGTGCCGACACACCCGATGGTGTGGTGCCGGCGGCCACGCTCGCGGCCGAAATCAGTGGGACGCGCCTCGTCATCTCCGATGCGGCGCTCGAGCCGGAGGCGGTCCTCATCGAGCGACTCGGCGACCTCGGTGTCGAGCGAATACGTCTGGTGACCACCGGCGGCGATCGGCTGCGAACGGCTTGCCAGGCACTCGCAATCGAGATCGACACCGAACCCGTGTCGATCAGCGGCCGGCGGGAGATGCGGAGGTGGTTGCGCGAGCAGGCGATCAGCCGGACAACACATCGTCACGGCCGCGTCGATCCGTGAGCCACGTCTGTTCGGCCTCTGCCATCGCCGTGCTGGGTGGCCCCTGCACGAACGGCCACACCTCTTCGGCCATCCGCCGATAGTTGCCCGTCGCGGACAACTCGCCCAGCAACGCGTACAAGCCGAGGTTGATCCGCTGGATGAAAACAAACGCGCGCGGCACGGTCGCGTACTGCGAGATCGGACTGGTGCGGTCGAATGTGTGGCGCACGATTCTGCTCGCGTACTCCGACGACCATGTGACCACCTTGTCGTCCTTGACGCTTTCGTAGAACTGGCCGAAGTAGTCACCGATCGCC
>JANPBZ010000203.1:0-2101 GCA_031430695.1 Ilumatobacteraceae bacterium | reverse complement strand
ATCGGGATGCGCGAGCGATTCCCCGAGTCGCAACGAGGGAGTGCCGAACTGCCGATCTCGCGCACCTTCGGCGATCACCCGTGTATCTGCGGTTCTGCGCTCTGACTCGCAGTTGCGTCGGCGCGCCGGACCGGGCACTAGGCGCTAGTCGACGCAGCGTTTGACGACTCCGGCCCCGCATCGGGGCGCCAGTCATCAGACGTACTGATCATGCAGGTGCGCTTGACGACTCGAGCCCCTATGCGGGGCGCAAGTCATCAAACGCGGTGGACCAGGTGCAAGTGGCACGGAACTGCCGATCCGCGCTCCTTCCGAAGTACGCGATCCGCACATATCGTGCGCTCCGATTGATGGCACGCATCGGTTCAAGGTTGTCCTCCGCGGTTGTTCCGGCAATCGCCCCGGGTTGTTCCGGTGATCGGTGTTGGCGCGGGCGACGGGTGGTGGGGTGGGCGAGACTGTGGTGATGGTGTCGGGTGCTCTCGGTCGTGGTGACGGTGATGCGAAGAGAGCGCTGCAGCGTGCTGTACCGCCAGCCGAGGCGTTGGCTTGGGTCACCAGTGTGGCTGGAGCGCGATCGGTGGATTCGGTGGAGCCGATGCCGGGTGGGGCGTCGTTGGCGATGCACCGGGTCACGGTCAGTTTCGCCGATGGCGATAGTGCCCGGCTGGTGTTGCGCCGCTACGTCCGCCCGGACCAGGTCGCCGACGACCCGGCCGTCGCCATGCATGAGGCCGCTGTACTGGAACTCGTCGAACGGATCGCCACGCCGACCCCGCGGCTGATCGGCGTCGATCCAACCGGTGAGCGCGCCGGCACCCCTGCGGTGGTGATGACCGAGCTTCCCGGCCGGCCACAGTGGGGGGCCAACCAGCGCTGGATGCGCCAACTGGTCGAGGTGCTCATCGACGTTCACAGCATCGATGCTGTAGCGGCGAGCGCGGTGCGCCCGTTCGCGGTGTACGCCCAGGAGTCGTATGTGTTGCCGAAGTGGGCGACGAAACCGGCGGTGTGGGAACGGGCGATCGAGATCTTTCACGGCCCGGTCCCCGACGAGGACCGCACGTTCATCCACCGTGACTTCTACCCCGGGAACGTGTTGTGGCACCGAACGACAGTCTCGGGCCTCGTCGATTGGGAAGCAGCAAGCGTCGGCCCACCTTCGATGGACATCGCCCATTGCCGCATCAACTTGTTGTACGACAAGTTGGACACCGCCGAGGTGTTCACCCGCGAATGGGAGCAACACACTGGGCGGACGTTCTACCGATGGGCCGACGTCGCCACGATCATCGGGCTGCTCGATTCGGATCGCCGGCATCCGCCCGCTCACGGCCGACAGCACGACATCGAAGCGATGTTGCAACGCGCCGTCAACGAAATCGACGGCGCATAGCCATCACTCAACGACGACGAGAACGCTCACGATCACCCGTGTATCCGCTCACCGAACCGGCGATCTGCTCGAGTAGTCGGTGTTGATCGGCAAACCCACATGTGTCTGCGCGAAGACGCTCAGGTTCCTGCGGCCGCCAACGTGTCGATGCCGCGCATATCGATGTTGGCTGCTTCTTGATCGAGGAACCATTTGTAGGTCTCGCGGACACCGGTGTCGAGGTCGATCCTGGGTTTCCAACCGGTGGCGGCGAGCCGAGTGACGTCGAGCACCTTGCGTGGCGTTCCGTCTGGCTTCGAGGTGTCGAACTGCAACTCGGCTTCGGGGTAGACCAGATCTCGGATCTTCTCGGCGAGTTCGCGGATCGACAGATCGGCGCCGGTGCCGACATTGATGTGACTGTCTTCGCTGTAGTGCTGCATCAGGTGCAGGCAAGCGTCGGCCAGGTCGTCGACGTGCAGGAACTCGCGCATCGGTGAGCCGGTGCCCCAGATCTCGACCTCGGTCGCACCGTTGGCCTTGGCGTCGTGGAACTTGCGGATCAGGGCCGGCAGCACGTGACCGCTGGTGAGGTCGAAGTTGTCGTGCGGGCCGTAGAGGTTGGTGGGCATCGCCGAGATGAAGTCGCTGCCGTACTGCTGCCGGTAGGCCTGGCACAGCTTGATGCCGGCGATCTTGGCGATGGCATACCACTCGTTGGTCGGC
>JANPBZ010000202.1:0-1625 GCA_031430695.1 Ilumatobacteraceae bacterium | reverse complement strand
TCGGTGGTGCAATCCTAGCGTGACCGCTACCCTTGCGCTCCCCAGGAGGGGTGCGAGAGCGGCCGAATCGGCACGCTTGGAAAGCGTGTGAGGGGCAACCCTCCGTGGGTTCGAATCCCACCCCCTCCGCTGTGACGGCATCACTGACCGACGACGACGCAATGCGGTTGGCGCTCGACCAGGCGGCAGCAGCCGCCGCCCATGGCGACGTGCCGATCGGCGCTGTGGTGGTCCGCGACGGGAACGTGATCGCGGCCAGACACAACGAGCGCGAACTGACCGGCGACCCCACCGCCCATGCGGAGGTACTGGCGATACGCGACGCATCGGCCGTGGTCGGGCACTGGCGCCTGATCGACTGCACGCTGTACGTGACGCTGGAGCCATGTGTGATGTGTGCCGGTGCGCTCGTCAATGCACGGATCGGCCGCGTCGTGTTCGCAGCCACCGACCCGAAGGCCGGCGCCATCAGCAGCCTGTACGAAGTGTGCAGCGACCAGCGGCTCAATCATCGACCGCCGGTGATGGCCGGTCTGTGTGCCGAGGAATCAGGTGCGATGTTGCGTGCCTTCTTCGCCGACCGTCGCACGTAGGAGCTGCAGCTAGAACCCGGCACCCATGCTGGCGAACGCACGCTTGATGGCCTCGGCCACCTCGTCGGCGATCGCCGTTGCATCCACGTCGGAGGACGCTGGAGGGGTCACCGGAATCTGAGCCGTCGGGGCCGGCATCGTTTTCGGCACCTGTGCCGTAGGTGGCGCGGTCACGGGAATCTGGATGGTGGGCGGCGGGGGCGGCGGGGTTGCCGCTATCGGAGCGGTTACCGGCACGGCCTGCGTGATCGGAGGAGCGTTGAGGTTGTTCCTCGGCGTTGCCTTGACTTCTGCGGGTGCTGCCGCGGCGGGCGCCACCGGTTGCGACTCTGCCTTGGGCTTGGGCTTGGCGGCCGGTTTTGGCGTCGGAGAACTGGCGGCCGCCGACTCACCCTGGCGGCCGGCGACAGGCACGCTGTGCGGATACCAACGGTCGATCCCGCTCGGGTGTCGGCGATACAAGGCCATTTCGTAGCTGTCGACCAACGTGTTTGCGACAGTGACCATCACGTCGTCGGTGAACAACTCGGCGCACAATTCGACCGACGGTCGATCAATCGTTGGGTCAGCGTCGAACATCCGCCCGACGTGCTCGACCCCATTGACGATCACCGTGCCACGTTGCATCTGCTCGCGGGTGATCACGCCCTCCATCATCAGCCGGATCGGCAGGGCTCCGTCGGAGCTCCGCTCGGCGAAGTAGACCATGCCGTCGCGCAGGAAGATCCTCGTGGTTGGACTGGTCGGCAACGTCAGCTCACCGGTGAGATAACGACGACGCGCCGCTTCGATCACCTGCCATGCAGGTCGAGACGTAAAACTGGCCTCGTCGGGAAAGAGATTCGTGTCCGCCACGGACAATGCATCGGCACGCAGGGCGGGCGTCTTGAGGAAACATTGCCGGATAGGGACGCCTGTCGAAGCCCGCTAGCCTGCCACCCGGAAGGATGCCAGAGCGGACGAATGGGACGGTCTCGAACACCGTTGAGGTCTTATGGGTCTCCGTGGGTTCGAATCCCACTCCTTCCGCCA
>JANPBZ010000201.1:0-3869 GCA_031430695.1 Ilumatobacteraceae bacterium | reverse complement strand
ATCGGCGACGAAGACAACAATCGACAGCGTTTCGCTGTCGGCCCGCTCGAGCCCGGCTTTGGCCACACCATCGGTAACTCACTGCGCCGCACCCTGCTCTCGTCGATCCCCGGCGCAGCGATCACCGCAGTGCGTTTCGACGACGCCCTGCACGAGTTCGACACGATCGCCGGCATCTCCGAGGATGTCACCGACATCATCTTGAACCTGAAGGACATCGTCCTGACGTCGACCAGCGACGACGACATCGTCTTGCGTCTCGACGTGCGTGGCGCCGCCGACATCACTGCCGGCGACATCAAGTGCCCCACCGAGATCGAGGTCCTCAACAAGGATCTGCACATCGCTTCGCTCAACACCAAGGGACGTCTTGCCGTCGATCTCACGGTCGGCCGTGGCCGTGGCTACCTGTCGAGCGACCGCGACTCGCAGAACCGCACCATCGGTGTCGTGCCGATCGATGCGATCTTCTCGCCGGTGCGCCGCGTGATGTTCGAGATCGAGCCGACACGAGTCGAGCAGAGCACCAACTACGAGCGCCTGGTGCTCGACATCGAGACCGACGGTTCGATCACGCCGCGCGAAGCCCTTGCCTCGGCTGGCGCCACGCTGCGCTCGCTGGTCGACCTCGTCGCCAATCTCAGCGATGAGCCGCAAGGCCTCGAGCACGGTGAGGTTGCCGCTGTGGCCGCCTCCTCGCCCGACCTCGACCTGCCGATCGAAGACCTCGACCTGTCCGAGCGTCCTCGTAACTGCCTGAAGCGGGCCCAGATCAACACTGTCGGCGAACTGCTGACCAAGACCGAAGACGACCTGCTCAACATCACCAACTTCGGGCAGAAGAGCCTCGATGAAGTCAAGCAGAAGCTCGACGAGCGCGGCTTGACGCTGCGCGGCTGATCTAAGAAGCAAACGGAGACACGACCATGCCAGCAACCCCGCGCCGAGCCCGCAACTTTGGCGGTAGCTCGCAACACCAGAAGCTGATGATGGCCAACCTCGCCGCGTCGTTGATTGCTGCTGAAGGGATCACCACCACCGAGGCCAAGGCCAAGGCGCTGCGACCGATCGCCGAGAAACTGATCACCAAAGCCAAGAAGGCCCAGGATGAGGGCGCCATGCGCGTCCACCGCATCCGTCAGATCCAGGGCTACTTGGGCGACAAAGAGATGACCCACAAGTTGGTCAACGAAGTCGCGCCGCGCTACGAAGACCGCAACGGTGGATACCTGCGGATCTTGAAGCTCGGCCCGCGCCAGGGGGACAACGCCCCCATGGCGCGCATCGAACTCGTCTAATCCTGATTGCCTCGCACTGCACATCAGCGTCAGCTCACTGACCGGCAGTCGTTCTGTGTACTGACGCAGAGCGAAGTGCCCAGCGAAACGGGGCAGCCTCTGGCCTCGCGCGTAGGCTGGCAGGGTGACTAGGTACCACATCTCGATCACCTATTGCGTCCCTTGAGACTATTTCGAGCGCGCCGTGAGCGCCGCCCGCGATCTGCTGCACGACTACCAACACATCATCGCTGAGCTTCGCCTGATCACCGGTGCGAAGGGAATCTTCGACGTGATCGTCGACGGCGAGATGCTGTATTCGAAGGGCATCACCGGCCGCCATGCAAGCCCTGGCGAAGTGCTGCAGTCGTTCCGCAGCCGCTATGCGCAAGACGTCGAGGTCTACGAGCGTTGACCCGGTGCCGCCTAGGCTTGACCTTGTGCGCTTCCGAGTTCTCCCAAGCGTTATGACAGCGTGCTAGGTACCGAGGTGACGCTTCGACGGGCCAGGCTGACCGTTGCCTACGACGGCACGTCGTTCCACGGCTTCGCCGAGAACGACGGGGTACGCACGGTGATGGGCGAACTGCGCGAGGCGGTGGAGAAGATCGTGCAACAACCGGTCGATCTCGTCGGCGCCGGCCGCACCGATGCGGGCGTGCATGGATGGGGTCAGGTCGTCAGCTGTGATCTTCCGGACGAGATCGACCTCCGGGCGTTGCTCCGGCGAGTCAACCGAATGTGCGGCCCCGCCGTAGTGGTCCGCGAGGCGGCATGGGCGGATTCCCCTGAGTTCAGCGCTCGCTTCACTGCCAAGTGGAGGCACTACCGGTACGACGTGTGGAATGCACCGGAGCCGAACGCCTTCCTCGCCTCAACCTCATGGCACGTCTACTTGCCGCTGTCGCTGCCGACCCTGCGACTGACGTGCGACCCATTGATCGGCGAGCACGACTTCTCCTCGTTCTGCCGACGACCGAGGGCCGTTCCAGGCCAGCCCGATCCGTCGATGAAACGCAAGGTGATGCTGGCGCGATGGTCCGAGGTACCCACCGACTACGGCGTCGGTCTGTTGCGGTTCGAGATCCGAGCCAATGCGTTCTGCCATCAGATGGTTCGGGCGATCGTCGGCACGATGGTCGATGCCGGCGCGGGAAGGTTGCCTGCCGGCGACATGCGCGGCATCCTGCTGGCGAAGGACCGTCAGGGCGCCGGCCAGGTCGCTCCACCGCACGGGCTCTGCCTTTGGGAAGTCGGCTACGAGTAAAGGCCTGGGAACAATGCTACGAGCGTGGTCGTTGACACCGGAGCGCCGCCGAAGGGAGAGCTGATGTCATCACAACGAATTCTGATCATCTCGACCCCCGTCGGGCCACTGGGCAGCGGCGAGGGCGGTGGCGTCGAACTGACGTTGCACAGCCTCGTGCTGGGCCTGACGGGCCGTGGTCACCTTGTGGAGGTGTTGGCGCCTGCGCAATCGCTGCACGTCGGCGCCGTCGTGCATCAAATCCCAGGAGCACTGCAGCCGAGTGCACATACGGCCGATCGCGACACCCTGGTAAGTATTCCGGCCGACGGGGTGCTGGCAGCAATGTGCGAGTGGGCGCGAGTGCACCAGGACGAGTTCGACGTCATTCTGAACCTGGCCTACGACTGGCTGCCGTTCTACCTCACGCCATTCTTCGTGACCACTCCGCTCGCCCATCTTGTGAGCATGGCGACCTTGAGCGATGTGATGGACGATGCCATCACTCGGGCCGCGGCGCTGCGTCCGCGCAACGTGGCGATGCACAGTCAGGCCCAGGCCGACACGTTTCCCACGCTGTCGCAGGTCGTCCCCGTGATCGGCAGTGGCGTCGCGGTCGAGCGGTACGACATGCACATCGTCGCCGACGAACGACGGCATCTGGGATTCATCGGGCGGATCTCGCCAGAAAAGGGTCTCGACGACGTCGTCGCCGTTGCGGAAGCAACGGGCCTCCCGCTGAAGGTGTGGGGTCTCATGCAGGACCAGTCGGTGTGGGACGCGGCGATCGCCGCCCACCCGCGCGCCCACGTCTCGTACGAGGGTTTTCTGCCTACCGACGAGCTGCAGGCGGCCATCGGAGGGTGTGCGGCGATCGTCATGGCGCCGAAGTGGGTCGAGGCGTTCGGCAACGTCGCCCTCGAGGCAATGGCGACCGGCGTACCCGTGATCTCCTACCGACGCGGAGGGCCCGCCGAGATCATCGCCGATGGAAAGACTGGATTCCTGGTCGAGCCCGACGATGTCGACGGTCTGATCGCCGCTGTGAGCCGCATCGATGAACTCGACCGGGTCGAATGCAGACAGCGGGTCGAGGAGCAGTACTCCATCCCCGCCCTGGCCGTCAGGATCGAGCAATGGCTCGAGGCCGTGATCGACTGTCACCGCAACGCGTGGTACGCCGATCCGGCTTGATTTACAGCGTGTCGTTTGCCGGTTTCGCCCAGAAGCCCGTATCATTTCACGGTTCCCTGGCGACGCATCGCCGGGCGGCGACACCTAGTTTCAAAGGTCTGAAATGCCCACTTACAGCCCGAAAGCAAGCGAGATCACCCGCGCCTGGCACG
>JANPBZ010000200.1:0-15669 GCA_031430695.1 Ilumatobacteraceae bacterium | reverse complement strand
CTGCATTCCACGCCTCGTCGATCTCGGGGGTACTTGCGATGCAGGCAACCGGAGGGACGTACCCGGTCGCGACCTTGCGTTGCCTGAGAACATTGACACCCAGGTTTACAACTGACCGCTGCAGGTACCCGACCGGGTTGTCGACCAGACTCATCTGTCGCTGCAAACCGAGGAACGCTTCCTGCACGACCTCCTCCGCCAGCGACCGATCAAACGTCACCGCCGCAGCGAGACGTGTCAGGCGGACGCGGTGCTCGCCGAACAGTGCAGCCACTTCGTCAGCCAACCGAGCCCGCTCATCCTCAGTCTGGGATGAACGTTGGAGAAGCGGATCAATCGCCTGCGTGACCTCGCGCATCGAATCAGCCTCCACATCACGACCTGACACACGAGAGGCCGAAACGGTTCCCGAACGTAGCAACAAACTGGACCATGGTCCGCGAGCTGCAAGGCTGACAACATGACCCTCGGCCAGCGGACCGTTCTCGTTGTCGCCCTCGGCGGGGCTTTCGCTGTAGCGGCAGCAACGACGAACCGACTCTTTTCCGAGCCCGGCACCGGTGGCTGGTTCATGTACGCACCGAACGACAGCGCTACGTACTCGTTGGCGACTGGCAGCGACGGTCACACTCTCCGCATCGCGGCAGTCTGGCTCGGAGCGATCGGGCTATGGTTCGTCTGTGCCTGGCGGCTGTTCCGACGACGCTCCGACGGCTGAAATCCCTACTTTCATCCCTACAACTGGACGACACAGGGCATCACGAGCCAACACGAGCTGGACTATTGTCCCAGCTCAGAGGCACTGAGCAACACGAGATGGACGGTTGTGAGGGACCACCCAGATCTACGAAGGCACCAACCAGATCCAACGCATCGTGATCGCCAAGAAGCTGTTCAGCTAGCCTTTTCTGTCTGCTCACCTGACAACTGGACTGTTTCGGCATGTCGACAACAATCGCGTCCGAGGCGGAGTCGGGATGGAGGTCACGCTCTAGGGGTGAGGCGGACCAGTTGGAGCTTGTGTTCGACGATCAACGAGCCGTCGCGAGGTGGGCGATATCGGCAGTTCGGCGCTATCTGGAGTTGGTCCACGGCGTTTGATGACTGGCGCCCCGGATAGGGGCTCGAGTCGTCAAGCGCACCTGCGTGATCATTGCGTCTGATGACTGGCGCCCCGATGCGGGGCCGGAGTCGTCAAACGCTGTGTCGAGTAACCTGAGGTGGAACGACTCCTGAGTCCATGTGCGCTTCGGAGTCGAATTGGCACGACATCGGGAGGCGTCGATGCGCTGGGCTCACGTAGGTCTCGTCGTTGCTCTCACCGTAGGGGCTTGTAGCTCCGGTGACGGTGGGTCTGAAAACGTCGAGACCAGCGCGCAAACCGCCACGACGACCAGTTCGACAGAGGGCGATGCAATCGACTCTGGTCCCATCCTGTCTGTCGTTTCCGCTCACGACGTAGATGAGCACGGGGCTGCCGTCGACCCTGCACTCGAGTTTGCCTCTGACGTCGCCCAGATCTCCATGGTAGCGCTCGTCGGCGAGGTCGAGCTCGGCGCACCGCTCGAGGTTGCGTGGACGTGGCTCGACGGGCCCGACGGCGAGCAGCCGCTCTTCGAGCACCAGATAGATGTCTCTACGGGCGACATCGCATACTCGCACGGGATCGCGTCGGGCCCGCTGGCCGCCGGGCGTTATCGCGCCAGCCTGTCGGTTGGCGGGTCGACGACCGAGATGCTGTTCGCGGTGCGGCCCGAACCGATCACGTTCCCCTCGTTGGCTTCGGGTTTCGTCCGGCGGGCCCCATCTGCAGAGCCCGCTCCTCCGTCGAGCGGCCCGAGCGGCACCATCCCCGCACCGCGTGAGGACACCACTGGTGCCGCCTGCCAACCGTGGGTTCAGGCCAATTCGATGCTGGCGATGACAGGCGCCGACCGATGCGGCGACAATGAGTTCGAAGTCACGGCCTGGGTCGGAGACGGCCCACCTCGTGGCTACGGTCGGTGGATCGGCGATTTCATCAAGCCGGTCCGAGCCGACCCCTGCGATCTCGGCGGTTCCGACCTCGCCACCGAGCCGATCTCGTACGCGGTCGCTGTTATCGCCGGCCCCGAAGTCGGCAAGTTGTTCCGCAAGGCCGGTCCCCCTCCCGGGTCCGACACTGACGCCCCGATGGCGTTCCTCTCCAGCCAGCCACTCCCGGGTGCTCAGGTCAGCGCAGGGGACACGATCATCATCGAGATCACGGCTGATGACGGCGTGTCTGTCGACTCGATCGTGACCGGAATTGCGTCGGTGACGCTCGCGACCGGCACCGGCCAGCAAGTCGACGGCTGGGAGTTCGAGGGTCCCGTCGCGTGCGACAAGGCTCGTCTGAGACGTGTCGTCCGCTTCGAGTATCTCGTGCCCGAAAACGCGCCCGAGCTGGTGACGCTCGTCGCGACCATCCTTGACTACGAGGGACACGAAACCACACTCGAGGCGTCATACCCGACCGTTGGTCTGTGGACGGGCTACATGGACGTGGTCGGCACGACTCGGACCGAGATCACGATCGACCACGGCCCTGTTCAATGCACGACCGGCTGGGAGTTCAAGGTCGTGTTCTTCGCGCCCCCATCGGGAGAGCTGTATGGCTACGCCGAAGGGATCCCACAGGCACCCCACCAATGCGACGCACCATTCGCGCCAGTTGACTTACCAGTCATCAACGTCGACATCACTGGGACGATGGAGCGCGATCGCGTCATACTTCGCTTCGGGTACAAGAGCGGCGATTGGTACGGGATCAATCTGCTGTACCGGCCCCCCGTTCCCGAGATCACCCTCACGCGGTCGCGGACGCTTGCGTATGGCGAGGTCGACGTGAGCGTCACCACGGCGGTCCCCAACAACACCTTGACGGAGACTCTGAAGGGACGCATCGACGTCGGCTGCGACAAGTGCGACTTGTAGACATCGTCGTCGGTTGCGACTAGTTGACGTACACGTTGTGAATGACTTCGTCGATGGTCGTGACATCGGCGGCGACTAGGGCCATCGCCTCGTGACTCATCGTGCGCATGCCCTGGGAGACGGCGAGTGCGCGCATGTCTTGGGGAGCCGCAGCTGTCACGATCAATTGGCGGATTTCGTCGGTGACCGCGAGCACTTCGTAGACCCCGACACGATCGCGGTATCCGGTGTTGGAGCAGTAGTTGCAGCCGATGCCGTGGACGAACTTCTCCTTCGGTGTTCCACCGAAATGGTCGTACAGCGTGCGCTCTTCTGGCGTCGGCTCGTACGGCGTCACGCACGACGGACATATCTTGCGCACCAATCGTTGTCCGACGACACCCACCAGAGATGACGCCATCAGAAATGGCTCGATGCCCATGTCGATCAGCCGGTAGAGCGCTGAGGTCGCGTCCGTAGCGTGGAGCGATGACATGACGATGTGACCGGTCAACGCCGACTGGACGGCGATGCGTGCCGTCTCTTCGTCGCGGATCTCGCCGACCAAGATCACGTCGGGATCCTGACGAAGAATCGACTTCAATCCACTGGCGAACGTGACGTCGGCCTGCAGGTTGATCTGCATCTGGTTGACCTCTGGGAACACGTACTCGACTGGGTCCTCGATCGTCATGACGTTCAGTTCGCTGCGGGTGATCTCCGCCAGCGTCGCATACAACGTGGTGGTCTTGCCGGAACCCGTTGGGCCGCTGCACAGGATCATCCCGTACGGCTTGCGCACGATGGTCTGGTAGCGTGCGTGGGTGTCGGACGGCATGCCGAGTTCGGACAGGTGCTTCATCGACCGGCTCTTGTCGAGCAACCGCAGCACAGCGGTCTCACCCCAGATGGTGGCGCCGGTAGCGACCCGCACATCGACGCCGGCACCGTCGATCTTCGTTTCGAACTGACCATCTTGTGGACGGCGGCGCTCGACGATGTCCATGTCGGCCATGATCTTGATGCGGCTGACGAGTTCGGGACCCGTCGATGCCGGAAGGCTCAGCACCTCGCGCAGCGCGCCATCGACTCGGTAACGGATTCTGATCTCTCCGTCGGTCGGCTCGATGTGTATGTCGGACGCGCGATCGCGCAGCGCCTGGGTGACGATCTTGTTGACGAGTTGAATGATCGGCGCGTCGTCGGTGGCGCCTTCCACGGCCTCGACTGCCTCGAGTGCTGCAGCCGTGTCCCAGAACTGCTTCACGCTGTCGTCGGTCTCCGACAGCACGCGGTAGTAGGTGTTGATGCACGTTGTGACGTCGTCGGCCCCTGCGAGGTAGACGTTGACGTGGTCGATATCGAGACGCCCCAGGGCCTCTTGCACCGCCTCGATGGCGTTGTCGGAGATTGCGACATCGAGGGCGCTTTCTGTCAGACGTAGGGGAACGATCCGCAGCCGGCGAGCCATGTCCTCTTTGATGAACGAGAGTGCGTCCGCGGCAGGCCGCACCGTTCGCAGATCGACTGTGGGCAGTCCGAGTTGCGTCGCCAATGCCCTCGTGAGCGCATGAGAGTCGAGCAAACCCTGCTCGACAAGGATCGTTCCCAACTGTCGCCCGGACTCCAACTGCAGGTTGAGTGCTCCAGCGAGTTGCTCCGGCATCACCGTGTTTTCCGATAGCAGCACATCGCCGAGGCGCGTGCGTGCCCCTGGGGAGATCATCTGGGTCACCTGAGCGGTTCCGACCGCGGCGACTGCTGTCGGCTCCGGCTTCTTGGAACGTCTGATCATGCTCGGCCACCCTCCATCGGGTCATCGTGTCACGCCGAACGGCCGAACGTACAGGGCAATCAGTCCCGCGCAAGAACGCGAGCGATTCCAGGGAAATGTCAAGGATTTCTCAAGTTGACCACAAGTTGTGACGATACATAGCCGTGAAGTTCGTGCACCCGAGCGACCTGGACCCCAGGGGCGTCGGCGCGGGCATCACATCAGTTCCAACGCATCTGTGAGCCGTCGAAACGTCGACATTTGGAACATTCGCGCGCAGCGTCAAATGTCAGATATCGAAAATAACCGCGGTCCGCGTTCGCACCTAATTAGAAATAAGGTCTTCGAACCCCGTGGACTGGGTACTAAGGCCCTGTTGGGAGCCATCTTCCGGGCCGAAAATTCTGTCAGAGGAAATTAGAAATGGTGGAAGCGTGAACATGCACTCTCAATCACTTGATCCTGCTGATCCCGCCCCGGACTACAGGGCGCAGCCACGCACGACATCTTTCGCGCCTGACAACCGGACCGACGAGCCCACGCCAGAGTCAGCTTGGGCCGCCTCGGCCAAGGCAATCAAAGTCGAGAAGGCAAAGAAGCCGCTCTTCAGCATCGGCAAGACCATCAAGCCCGAGGTCGTCATGGCCTTCTCACGCCAGCTCTCGTCGTTCCTCGAGGCCGGTATCCCTGTGCTCGACGCCCTCGAGATCGTGGCTCAGCAAACCGGATCGCCCCCGATGCGCATCGTCATCACCAGCATTCGAGATTCGATCCATCGTGGTACCAGCTTTGCCGCTGCCGTCGACGCCCATCCTCAGGTGTTCCCGGCGTTCTATCGAGCAATGCTGACCTCGGCCGAATACACCGGAGACCTCGACACTGTTCTGGCGCAGCTCTCGGCGTACCTCGAGCGCGACATTGCCGCGAAGCGGCAGGTGAAGAGTGCCCTGGCGTACCCGACCGTCGTGCTCATCGTCGCCTTCATTGCGGTGATCGTGATGTCGGTCTTCGTGCTGCCGAAGTTCACCGGGCTCTACAGCAGCCTGGGCGCCGAGCTTCCACTGCCCACACGAATGCTGATCGGATTCACCAACTTCATGACGAGCTACTGGCTCTACGTGCTCGGTGTGATTGCGCTGGTAGTCCTGGCCTTGTTCGCAGTCATCGGCGGCAATCGCGGCAAGAGTCGCCGCGACTCGGTGGCAATGAAGCTTCCGGTGATCGGCAACCTCTTCCTCCTCATCTCTCTCGAGCGCTTCTGTCGAGTGTTGGCGTCGCTGTCGTCTGCCGGAGTTCCCCTGCCCGTGGCGATCGGTCTGTCGGCGGACAGCACCAACAACACCCTCTTCAAGACACAGATGATTGCTGTGCGACAGGTCCTCGTTCGAGGCGGAGGGCTGTACGAGCCGATGGCGGAGACGGGCCTGTTTCCTATCGCCGCTCGCCAGATGATCCAGGTTGGCGAGCGCACGGGGATGCTTGGCGATCAACTCGGCAAAGCCGCCTCCTACTACGAGCGCGAAGTCAGCTTCACCATGAAGAAGGCGACCGAGCTGTTCCAACCCGCGGTCATTCTCGTGGTCGCCCTCGTCGTCGGTTTTATTGCTGTGGCTCAGGTCGCAGCGATGTACAGCATCTTTGGTCAGGTCAAATGAGGGACACCTCATGATTGTCTCTGAAGACAAACACATGTGCCGTTTGTACGGCACCAACACATAAGAGGAAACATGAAAATGAATGACAGCTCAACCATCCAGGGCCAGAGCGTCGGTGAGCAGGGCGACAAGGGATTCACTCTTATTGAAATCCTGATCGCCATCGTTCTGGTCGGAATCCTGTCGGCGGTCGCAGTCGTCGGCATCAGCAACTTGGTCAGCAAGGGTTCCACCTCTGCCTGCAGTGCGACGCTCGATGCGTCGAAGGCAGCCACGGCCGTGTACTTCGCGGGTAATGCGAATACCTACCCCACCACCTTCACACAGCTGACTGACGCCACAGTGGCTGGCGGGGCTGCATTGACGGCGCCAAGCAGCACGGTCGTTACAGACACCACGATCAAGTCCGGGACAAGCTGGACCTTGACAATGACGCCAGGCACAGGTGGCGCTGCCCCGACGTTCGTCTGCAGCTGAGTTGACCCTTTCCCGCCCGGACGCATCGGCGTTCCGGGCGGGGTGTTGCGGACGACCGGCGGATCCCCAATGAGAATGAACAGACCGGAGTGATGATGCAAGTGCGACGAGACGTTGGTGAAGCGTTGATCGAGATTGTCGTCACCATCGTGATCATCGGGCTGACCGTCACAGCACTGCTGTCCGGTCTGGCGACGGTCGGCAATGCTGGCACAGCTCAGCGAAACAGCGTGCGCGCCGACGTTGAACTCCGGAACTATGCGGAGGCAATCAAGGCCGCCGCACAACATTGTGAGGACGGCGAACCGTTCCCAACTCTTGATTACGTTCAGTCCTCGATCTACCCGACAACGGGTGCGCCCACCGTCTGCCCGAGCGTCGCGACGACGGAAGCGGATCTGAATCTCGATCCATTCATCCTCACCGTCACCGGGCCTTTGAACCTCGAGGCGTCTATGGACATCAAGGTGAGGACGCCATGACCTCGAAACACCATCGTCGGTACCACGAAGATTCTGGCGCCGCCATGCTGCTGGCCGTTGGCTTCGTCTTGATGATCAGCAGCGTCGCCGGTGGGCTTGCAGCCCTCGCCACCTCCAGTCTCAACAACCGCCAAACCCTCGAACTCGTGAGAAACCGCGAATACGCGGCCGACGGTGCGATCGAGAATGCAATCTCGCGCATGCGGCTGAAGACGACGTGCGCAGCCGAGACCGGGTCCATCCGTGACGAGATGAACGGCGCTGAAATCAGAGTCGACTGGATCAGTTCCTGCGGCAGCGTGCAGAGCTCCGATCTCAGTGATGTCGCTCAACGAAACGTCACTTTCTCAGCGTCTGTCTGCACGGCATCGCAATGCTCAGACACCGCAATCCCCGCTGGGCCAGTGATCATCCGGGCGCAGGTCAACTTTCAAGAAGACGTCACCGGAGCCGTCACGAAGACCTTCGTGCAGTCATGGATCGTCAATCGATGAACGTCTCACCCCCATCGCGTATACGGGTACACAACGCCGACCGCGGAATGACCCTGATCGAACTGATCATCGCGATTGCTCTCAGCACCATGATCGGCGGCGTCATCGTTGCCGCACTGATCACCTCGCTCAACGTCTCCAGCGCGACGTCTGAGCAGGTCAGTGACTCGACCGACGCCGGGTTGATCGCATCGTTTCTCACTCGGGACGCGCAATCCGCCGGAGGGCTGGATCCGGCCAACGCCTTACCCGACGGAACGGGTGTTTCCACGGATCCGTCTGACGCCGACGGCATCGCGTGTGCGGGCCAACCGCTGGTGTTGAAGGTTCGATTCAGTTGGATCGATCGATCTGCGTCCGCAGAGGCCAAGGTGGTTGTCAGCTATGCGCTCGACGGTGAGCGGCAACTTGTTCGCCGAATCTGCACGAATGGTGTGGATACGGATGTCGTGATGGGTCGAAACGTCAGCTCCGCCAGGGCGACTTGCGTACCAGCGCCCGCAACGGAGTTCTGTAGCGGCCATCCGACGTTCGTGTCGCTGACCGTGGAGGGTTCGGGCTCACGAGCGCCGTTCCTGTACACGCTGACCGCCTCCCTTCGCTCGGCCATCTCGCAGCTGACCATTGTCGGCCCGGCGTCGTTGCCGGCCGGTCAACGCGGAGCTGTATACATGCCTACGCAGATGACGACCATCGGAGCCGTGGGCACGTCGACCTGGTCGGCCACCGGCCTTCCGTTGGGCCTCGAGATCGACCCCGTGACCGGCGTCATCTGGGGAACCGTCGACGCCAGCGTTCGCGGCTCGTTCGACGTCACGATCACCGTCACCGACACGTCGCCCACGACTGCGACAAGGCTCTACACGATCGCGATCCTCGCTCCACCCGAAGCTGTCCCGGACGCCTACTCCGTGAACGAGGACTCCATCCTCAGTGTTCCAGCGCCGGGCGTGCTCACGAATGACAGTTCGGACGGTACGAAGACCGCCATCCTCTACTCCGGCGTTGCCAACGGTGCTCTGGCCTTCAGGTCGGATGGCTCGTTCACGTACACACCTCGGACGAACTTCAACGGTACGGACCTGTTCATGTACAAGGTGACCGATGGTTCACTCGGCTCCAACATCGTGACGGTCACATTGACGGTGAACCCGGTCAACGACGCGCCGATCAACCGGGTGCCCGTTGCCCAGCGAACCTTGAAGAACGTCAGCAAGGTCTTCGTGAACAGCAGCCGCATCTCGATCAGCGATGTCGATGCAGGGGATGCGATCGTTCAGGTGCAATTGAATGCGGCCAACGGCAACCTCACCCTGCCCGGCGCAACAGGACTCGTATCGTCGGTGGGAAGCGGGACCGCGGCTATGACAATCACCGGCACCGTCGCCAACCTGAATCTCAGCCTGGCCAACGCGACACTCACGCCCAACACGGACTTCATCGGTGCAGCGGCGCTGCAGATCGTCACCAACGATCTCGGCAAAACCGGAACGGGTGGAGAGTTGGCCGACACCGACTCGATCGACATCGCTGTCACGGACAGCGCCCTCGGTGTCTTCACCGACAAGGCAGACATCAGTGCGCCGTTCAAGCCCGGCGATAGCACGTTCGCGGATCCCAACTACACCGTGAGCAACGGCAAGGGGGAACTCGGTGGCAATGCCGACGGGCTCCAATTCCTGTTCCGTTCGTTGACCGGTGATGGCCGCCTGACCGCGCGGGTGCTGACGTTCGACGCGAATGGAAACGGCGCCCAAGCCGGCGTGATGTTCCGTGAAACCCTGGACGTCGGCAGCAGCCACGCCACAATCGACATCACTAACAAGAACAAGGCGGAGTTCTTGTACCGGCCGGGTGCGGGACAGACAACCACCCTCGTGAGTTATCCAGGGCCTGCGGCTCCGTACTGGCTACGGCTTACACGTCTCGGCAATGTCTTCACGGCCGAACGGTCCGCCGATGGCGTCACCTGGGTTGCGTCCTCACCGACGACGATCACGATGGCGTCGACCATCTACATCGGACTCGCTGTTGCCGCGCACAGCAACAGCGACAACCTCGCAACCGCTGTGTTCGACCAGGTGGCCATCACAACTCCACCATCTGCGTTCGCCGATGCCTATTCCGTCAACGAGGACACAACGCTCGTTGTCGACGTCGACAACGGAGTCCTCGCAAACGACTCGGATCCTGAGGGTGAAAGCCTGTCAGCGGCGATCGTGACCAGCCTTGCCGGTCTGACGCTGAACGCCGACGGCTCGTTCACGTATGTGCCTCCGGCCAACTTCACTGGTACAGCATCGTTCACGTACAAAGCCAACGATGCGGCGTTGAGTTCACCTCCCACGACGGTGATCCTGACAGTCGATCCAGCCAATGAATCACCCAGCTTCGTCAAAGGCGCCAATCAGATCGTTGCCGCCGACGCTGGTGTCCAGGTAGTCGCTGGATGGGCGACAGCGATCAGTCAGGGCAGCGGCGAGACCGATCAGCTGATCGACTTCATCGTCGTCAACAGCGACAACTCGATCTTCAGCGTCCAACCAGTGTTGAGCGCCGACGGCACACTGACGTACGCACTTGCGGCGGGCCCGAGCGGATCGGCAATCGTGAGTGTCAGCATCCACGACAACGGCGGAACAGCCAACGGTGGAGCCGACACGAGCGCTGTTCAAACGTTCGTCATCGCCGTCAACGAAGCCCCAGTTGCTGCTGCTGACAACTACTCGGTGAACGAGGACACGACACTCACCGTTCCCGTTCTCACAGGTGTGCTTGCCAACGACACCGATCCTCAGGGCACTCCGCTGACGGCGACGTTTGTCTCGGGCACGACCGTGACATTCAACTCGAACGGTTCGTTCACCTACGTGCCGCCCGCCAACTTCAATGGGACGGCGTCGTTCACTTACAAGGCAAACGACGGCTCGTTGGATTCCAACGTCGTCACGGCCACGTTGACCGTAGTGGCCGTCAACGATGCCCCGAGCTTCACCAAGGGAACAAACCAGAGCGTCGCTGCGAACTCACCTGGCCAGACGGTCGCTGGGTGGGCGACGCCCATCAGCCAAGGCACCGGCGACACTGGTCAGGTCGTCGACTTCATCGTGACCAACAGCAACAATCCGATTTTCAGCGTCCAACCGGCGGTCAGCGCGAGCGGCACGCTGACCTACACACCCGCCCCCAACGCCACGGGTGTGGCCACAGTGAGCGTCCGCATCCACGACACCGGAGGAACTGCGAACGGCGGCGTCGACACCAGCGCGGTGCAGACCTTCACGATCACCATCCCCGACACGATCGGCCCGGCGGGCGGCTCCGTCGACGCCAGCGGTCTCCTGGGCACAGGCGCCCGCTATAGCAAGGTACTCACCCTGAGCATCGTCTTGAACAAGGGAGTTGATCCGAGCGGCCTCGCCCCGACCGGCGCCCTGCTGAATCGGGCCACCGCGGCGCTCACGTCTTCCGGCACTGCTGATGGCGTCTGTGGCACGTTTGGCACATACGCACTCGTGAGTGGCGGAACCGACCCGGCCTCGCCGAAGTCCGACAGCGTGCCGGCCTCCGGCTGCTACAAGTACCAGTACGTCGTCAAGGACACGATCGGCAACTCCACCACCTACACGAGTCCGGAAATCAAGGTCGACACCACCGCGCCCAACACGTCGGCCCTCGTCTTCTCAGCGTTCACAAAGGCGTACTGGAGCGGTTCAGGCACGATCGTATACTTCAACTCATCCGCCGGAATCTCAGGATCATTCACGGCGACGGCGACGGCGTCGGACACCGCATCCGGAATCCTCGACTACGCGTTCCCCGCTCTCGGTACGAACTGGACCTCGACCCCAGGGGCCCTGGGTGTGCACACGTATTCTTGGACGAGCGGCTCGGCCAATCCTGGCCTGAAGAACGTGACGGCGACCAACAACGCCACCGGCACTTCGACCTCGCCGTTCACACCGACCCGTGACACCACGATTCCGGCCGGTGGCGCGGTGAGCTACTTAAATGGGAGCCAGACAAGCACCACGATCAGCGTGACCTTCACGACCAGTTCCGACACCGGGTCCGGCATCGCAACTCGGCTGCTGCAACGTGCGTTCGCACGACTGAACGGCACCGCGTGCGAGGCGTACACGGCATTCGCGACCGTAGCAACCAACCCCGCGTCGCCACTGACCGACACCGTCGCTCACGGATTTTGCTACAAGTACCAGTATGTGGTCACGGACAACGTCGGCAACGTCGACACGAACACCAGCAACAGCGTCACCAAGAATAGTTAGCCGCTGACATTACGGCGATCTCGTGCGAGATTGGGTCAAGTGGACCAGAGTGTGAGCTATGCCCGCTAATGTTCGTGACCGCGTTCGGGCGCGGTACTCGGAGAAGGCAGCCAAGCCGCAGCCTCGGCGGCGGTACACGATTTTCAGCGACAACCATCTGCTGTAGTTCTTCCGCGCGTGGCCGCCACCTGTGGGACAGCCGAACCGATCGGCCGGTGGCCTCCCTCGCCTCGATGACTGTCGTCGGCCCTCACCTGACGTGGGCTGATGCGTTTGCCACTGCGGCGTTCGCGATGGGCCTCGACGGCATCACATGGGTGACAAAGTTCGACGGCTACCGGGCGACCCGCGATCACGCTCGATGGCGAGTTGGTCCTGCGCGATGAGCAGTGGTCTCGTCTTTAGCTGCGTCCAGATAGTACCACAATATGGTACTTCTAGCGTGCCAGAAATTGGTATAGTGAACACGTGTTCATGAACAGCCCTTTCCCGCATCACGGCCCTCTCGAACCACAACAAGTACACGGCCGTGACGACCTCATCGCTGATCTCGTGGCGCGCGTCAGCGCACATCGACCAACAGTGCTGGTCGGCCCGCGTCGATACGGCAAGACGAGTGTTCTGGGTTGTCTCGAAGCGCAACTCGGTGACACGGTCACCGTTGTTCGGGTCGACCTGTACGAACTGCGATCGTGGGCCGATTTCGCGATTCGTCTCGACGGGGCACTGACCGCAGTACCGACCTCGAGACGACACGGTCTTGACCGCATCTCAGCGGGTCTCGAAGTCAACTTGGGGGTAGTCAAGGCGTCGTTGGCTCGCCCAGATCGCCCCGATCCCGACACGACCGCAGATCGGTTGCTGGACGTTCTTGTAGCTCACGCCCAAGCCCACCCGACGGTTGTGGTGTTCGATGAGTTCTCCTCGATCATCCGCGTCGATGGGGCTTCTGGGTTGCTGCGTACCAAGCTGCAGCATCACTATCAGCGAATCGGGCTGGTGTTCGCAGGATCTGAGCCGTCGACGATGCGAATGTTGTTCACCGGCACCGACCAGCCCTTCTACGCGCAAGCCGACCTGGTCGACGTTCCTCCGCTGAGTCTGTCTGCGCTCGTCGACATCATCGACTCCGGATTCGACGGCGCGCCGCCAGGTGGGCTGGCGGGCCGCATACACGCCTTCGCCGGCGGTCATCCGCAGCGATCGATGCAGATGGCCGATGCCGCATGGGCCGCTGTCCGTGACGGCATCGACACCGCCACCGTGTGGGAGGTGGCACTGGATCGGTGTCGCGTCCAGACTGCGGACAGCCACGAGACCCGGTTTTCCGGACTGCCACCGGCAGACCAGGCAGTCATGCGGCTGGCCGCGTCCGACGGGGTGCTGTTCGGCCGCGATGCCGAGTTGCTGTCGTTGTCTCGATCATCGGCTCAACATGCACGGCAGCACCTCGTCGAACAAGGTCAGATAGCGGTGGTCGGTGGCGGTGTCGTGGTTGTCGACCCTCTGTACGCAGACTGGATCCGACGCAGATTTGCGATCTGACGATCGATCAGTCGTCGACGGCGTGAGCGCGTAGGTCGGCCAAGGTCGAGTACTCCAACGCAGACAGATGGGTGGCCGCGAGTCGAACCTTCGGCGCCGCACCGGCTTCGAAGGCTTCCTGCCAGCGGGCTGCGCACAGGCACCACTGATCGCCGTCACTCAACCCAGCGAAGCCATGTTGCGGCATGGGGGTCGACAGGTCGTTGCCGACGGCTCGGGAGAAGGCGAGAAACTCGTCGGTGGCGACGATGCACACCACATGCAGGCCGGGATCGTCTCCTCGGTTCTCGCAGCAACCGGTGCGGTAGTAGCCGGTCAAGGGATCCAATGAGCACGCCTGCAGCACATTGCCGAGCACGTTCAGTTGACGCATTCCACAATCGAAGCACGTATCGTGGCCGGATGTTCGATCCTGTGATTCGCGACCTCGCCCGAGGCAAGAACTTCGGCTCCATCTCGTTCCATCTTCCCAATGGCGCCATCGCCACCCACGTCATGTGGGTCGACGCCGACGACGACCATGTGTTGATCAACACCGAGATCCATCGCGCCAAGTACACCTCGATCAGTGCCAATTCCAACGTCACTGTGGCGATCTGGAGCTCCGAGAACCCCTACGCCTACGGCGAGGTGCGCGGCACCGTGTCGGGTGAAGTTCGTGGTCCTGCGGCGCGGGCGCACATCGATTTCCTCGCCCAGAAGTACACGGGCGCCGATTACGCAGGTGACATCGTGAGCGAACGGGTGATCCTGCAGATCGCGCCGGTCCGCCAACGCACGATGGGACTGTGAGCGCTCTCCCGAACCCGATCCGATCCGATCCGATCTGTCGCTCGGCGCTCGTACTTCTTCGTCTGTGTCAGCTCATAGAGCGACGGTCATTCGGTGAGCTGACATAGAAGTTCCCCGGCCATTGCCCGGGAGCTGCAACATCTCGACACAACATCGGAGCTCAGGTGACGCTGACGCCCAGCGCTTTGCCGACGAGGTAGGTGGCGCCACAGGCGACCAGCAGTATCAAGACCTGCCGTGTCGAGCTCCACAGCAGGCGACGCTCGGCGAACTTGCCGATCATCAGGCCAACCACTGCGGCGGCGGCGACACCAATCGCAATTGACGCCACCTTTGCGCCATTGCCGCTGCCGGTGAACCACGGAATGACGGGCAGCAGTGCGCCGACGATGAAGCACACCAACGACAGCCCGGCAGCACTCCATGGCGAGCCGAGCTCGTTCGGGTCGACACCGAGTTCTTCGCGCACGTGCACAGCGAGTGCTGCTTCGGGCTCGCGCATCACGTCGGCGGCAGCATCGAGCGCTGTTTGGCGCGTCATGCCGTGTCCTTCGTAGATGGCGGCCAGCTCGGCAGTCTCGGATGCGGTGTTGAACTCGAGTTCGCGTCGCTCGACGCCGAGCTCGCGGTAGACCAACTCGTTCTGCGCCGAGATGCTGACCCACTCGCCGGCCGCCATGCTGGTTGCTCCAGCGATCGCACCCGCCAAACCCGCCAGCCGGACGACGCTGGATTCGACTCCCGCACCTGCGAACCCGATCACCAACGATACGTTGGAAACGAGGCCGTCGCTGACCCCGAACACGGCAGCGCGGGCAAGACCACCTGCAACCGATCGATGACCCGGATGTGATTCGGTCCGGCGTCGGAACGAGAGGCGACTCATATCCTAGACGCTACCGACTAGTGTCGCTGAGCAGGGGGAGCTGCCGCCAGCGTTGCCGGGAGAACCATGACCACCATCGATATCGCCGACGATTGGCTCGACGCTGTTCGAGTCTCGCTTGGCGCGCGGGCCGAGCTGGCCAGTCGGCTCGAGCCGGCGATGCCTGCTGGTTACGACGAGCTCAACGAGCCGTCGGTTGCCGCACTCGACTTTGTCAACATCGATGCACTTGCCAACGGCTCCGCCGAGGTCACCACCGATCTGCTGCAACGCGTCGACGGTGGCTGGCGATTCCGGATCTACCGCCGCGGCGAGTCGATCCCGCTGTCAGACATGTTGCC
>JANPBZ010000199.1:0-10923 GCA_031430695.1 Ilumatobacteraceae bacterium | reverse complement strand
CCGATGTACTTCTGGAAGGCCATCACCGCCTGCTTGGTCGTGAAGCCGTACTCGCCATCGGCGCCGGCGTTCCAGAAGCCAAGCTGCAGCAACCTGGCCTGAATCACCGCTGTGGCCTCGCCGCTATGCCCGCCAACTGCTTCCAGTGGCACTGCGGACGCGCCCACCAGCTCGACGTTCGGCGGCAAGGTGGTCGTGGTGGTCGGCTCGGCTGTCGTGGTCGGTGCCTCGGTCGTTGTGGTGGGTGCTTCGGTGGTGGTGGCCGGCTCGGTGGTCGTGGTTGCCACAGTTGTCGCCGGCTCGGTCGCCGGGCTCGTGACCACGTCTTGGGATGTCGGAGCTGGAAGTCCCGACAGGGTGATCGGCGGAGGAACGGTCTGGGCTGCGACCAGCGAACCGTTCTGCGAGCACGACCCCAGCAGGAGCGCCAACGCAGGAAACAGCATCGGCAGGGATTGGGATGCAGCGCGCCGATTCATCTCGTCGGCAATTTTACTCCATCGAGCCCTCAGAACGACGGCAACTCGAACCACACCGTCAGTGCATATTTCACACCACTGCCGATCTTGGTGGTTTCGTGTGGATGGGTGACCAACGAGGGCCACGCCAGCATCTCGCCGATGCCCACGCTGGAGTTGTCGAATCCCTGCCGCGCGAACACCAACTCCGCGCCCGAATACCCCTCGTTGAGTTTGATCGAACCCGACACCTGAGCAACATCGTGATGGATCCGCAGCGACTCCTGCTGGTCTGGTGCGTAGCGAATGACGAACGCATCGCGGAGCCCGTAGTAGTCGACGTAGGGCCAAACGGTTTGCAGCTGGGGCCAGATGCGGGTGCCGAAGTCCTCCTGAACCAGTTCGAACAGCCGGGAGCTGATCACCGCCAACGACACTTCGTGACCAGGGACGGGATCGTCGGGTTGCGGCTCGAAGGCCCCGACAGCCTCGGCTGCCCGCACCACGGTGGCGCAGAACTGCGGTGTCCAGCACGGTACGACCAGCAGATCTGAGGCGACCACGGTCACGCCGGTGCGCTCGTCGATCGCACCCTGGTAGCCGAGCAATTGTTGCAGATCGTCGAACATCTGCACGATCGTGTCAGAGTTCGTCAGCAGTCAGGGTCCATGGTGCGCGCGGCATGAGCGCAGGATCGAACACCTCGAGCAGTTGTCGCGCCGTGACGGAGCGCTCACCGCTTCCTATGCCGAGGCTGGCGGCCAAGCGCGCACAGACCTCTCCGGGCGAAATACCGCGCTCGGCCAAGTCGGCGAGTGTGACGGCGCCGTGGCGCTTGGCCAGGCGTGTTGCGTCTGGTGCGAGTACGAGAGGGATGTGGCCGTACTGCGGGATCGGCAAGTCGAGCAACCGAAGCAGCATGATCTGCCCGGGTGTCGAAGCCACCAGGTCGTCGCCGCGGACGACCTCCGTCACGCCCTGCGCGGCATCATCCACGACCACAGCGAGGTTGTAGGCAGGCACGCCGTCGTTGCGCTGCAGGACGAGGTCGCCGACTCGACCCGACTGCGGTCCGCTGAATCGATCGTCGAATGACTCCACACCACCATCGCTCATCAGCCGCAACGCGGCCCGGCGGTCGCCGGCGCGCAATGTCTGACGGTCGCGTTCGGAGAGCGACCGGCACGTGCCGGGGTAGACGCCCTCAGTGTCAGTGCCCTGCGGGGCGCGGGTCGCTTGGCGAATCTCGCGTCGCGTGCAATAGCACTCGTAGACGAGCCCGTCTGCCTGCAACCGGTCGATGGCCTGCCGATACAGTCCGAACCGCTGCGATTGACGAACCACCTCACCGTCCCAATCGAGACCGATGCTTCGCAGCGAGTCAAGCTGATCGGCTTCGTGTTGCGGCGACGACGTCACCCTGTCGAGGTCCTCCATTCTGACGATGAACTCGCCCCCACCTCGTCGCGCCATCAGCCAGGCCACCAGCGCCGTGCGGAGATTGCCCAGGTGCAACGGGCCGGTGGGAGATGGAGCAAATCGGCCGCGCACGGGCCCATTCTCACCTAATACACCATGATGACCGTGGCCAACTAATCGAGATACACCTCACGCCATGGACGCGACAGACCGATAACAACAACACGCAATATGCGATGAACAGCCAAGGAGAACGCGGTGGCGGAGGCGGAATCGCCAACGGTGGTCGATCAGGACGCATGTCTACGAGAGCGTGCCCTCGCGCCCGTGGTCGCCAATACCGCCATCGCCCCGTTTTGGCTGCTGCCATTCACCGTGCTGGTCAGCGTGCTGACCAAGGGCGACAACGACATGGCCCGCCTGCAGGCGTGGGTGGGCGCGGCCCTGCTGTCGACCTGCCTGCTGGTGGCCGGCGTGACCACCTACCGTCGCTACGCCAGGATGTCGACTGACGGGCCGACGGGTGGGTCGATGCCTCGCTGGATCGTCGTGCTACTGCGCATCGGCCTGGGATCGATGGGCGTCGTCTTCGGCATGACGACCTGGGTGGCAAGTCCTGCCTCGATCGAGATGGTCATGCTGTTCGCTGTCTTTCCGACCACAGCCAGCGCAATCGCAGCAATGCTGACAGCCGGGCGGCGCGACATGTTCGTGAGCTTGCTCGTGCCGATCGCGGTCATGTCGGCGTTCTCGTTGGCAACGTCGGACGACCTCCGCTTGCGCGGTCTGGCGTTCCTGTGGGTGTTCTATTCGGCCGCGCTGACCGTGATTCATTCGACGCTCAGCAAGACCGTCAGCACTGCGATCCTGTTGCAGAAGACCAGCGAAGACCTGCTTGCCGAGATCGAGCGAGACCAGGCAAAGCTGACCGAGACCAATGCCCAGCTGGCAGTTTCGATCGAGCAACTCACCCACCAGGCGACGCACGACGCGCTCACCGGACTGCTCAACCGACGTGGAATGTTCGAAACTCTGGAGTCGCTGATTGCCGGGGCCTCGACCGAACCGGTTGGCGTCCTCTTCTTGGATCTCGACCGGTTCAAATCGGTCAACGACGCATTGGGACATCGTGGCGGGGACCACTTCCTGCGCATCGTGTCGGATCGAATCGATCGGTGCATCAAGGCCAACGGAGTTGCCGGTCGCATTGGCGGCGACGAGTTCGTGGTCGCACTGCCCGGTGCCGACGAGATGACAACAGTGGCCGTCGCCCACCAGTTACAGGGCGTGCTCAGCCAGGCCATCCATGCAGCCGGTCGCGAACTGCCGTCGTCGGTCAGCATCGGCATCGCCCATGCTCCAACCCATGGCGCCAACGTCAGCGAGGTGTTGGCCAACGCCAATGTCGCGCTGTATCAGGCCAAGACATCGGGCCGAAGCAGAGTCACGCATTTCGATACCGAGTTGGCTCGCGAGAACAAGGGTCGGATCGATCTCGAGTTGCGCCTGCGAAGAGCGATCGACGATGGCGACATCGTGCCGTTCTTTCAACCCGAGCTCGACGCCAGCACAGGCATGATCGTCGGGGCCGAGCTGCTGGCTCGATGGGTGCAGCCCAACGGCACGGTCGTGGCCGCCCACGATTTCATGGACCTGGCCGTGCGGGCCGGCCTGCTCGATCGGGTGACTGAGCGAGTGTTCGGTGGCGCCCGTAGGCAGATCCGGCGTCTCGCCGTGTTGGGGTTGCCGGAGGGCTTCCGCTTCCGCGTCAACCTGGCGCCCCATTCGACCGAGCGACCGTGGCGCGACAACCCGATCGATCTGCTGGTCAGCGGGATCGACCCTCGCCTGCTGACCGTCGACGTGCGCGAATCGTTCGTCACCGTCGACCTGCCGTCGGCGGCATCGAACCTCTCGGAGTTCCAAGCACGCGGCGGGCGCGTGTGCCTCGACGACTTCGCCCAGGGCGTTTCGTCGCTCAGCATGCTTCGGCAGTTGCCGCTCGACGAGGTACGCATCGATCGCATCTCGATCGACACCATCACCACGCATCCACACGACCGTGCCATTGTCCGATCCATCATCGCCTTGACTCGCGAGATCGGCCTCGAGGTCACGGCCGACGGCGTGGAGACCGGTGCCCAAGCCGACGCCCTGATTGCGCTCGGATGCGTGCGCCAGCAGGGTCATCTGTACGCGCCGGCACTGTCCGAAGAAGACTTCGAGAACTACCTGCTACGACGGCTCGCAGAGCAGTACGTGCAGGCAGCAGACACACGTCCGACTTGGAACACCCACGAGCTGACCTGACCGCGTTCAGCCCGTGCGCGTCGGGACTTTCGGGCCTTACGACAGATGCATGCCACGGCTACGTTGTTGCAATGGTCGGCCTTTCCGTTCTGGCGATGGAACGCTTCTTCGCGCTGTTGACGCTGCTCGCCGGCGCTCTGGCGATCGCCCTCATCGCCGCCCGGCTACTGCCGGCCGCACCGTACCTCCTCGAACTGGTGCGACCCGTACGGTTGTGGCTGGCGTGGCTCATAGCCGCTGTGTCGATGGCCGGCAGTCTCTACTTCAGTGAGAGCGCCAACTTCGTTCCATGCAAGTTGTGCTGGTTCCAACGGATCGCCATGTACCCTCTCGCCGTGTTGTTGCTGATCGCTGCGGCGCGACGCGACGACGGCATCCGCCGCTACGCCATTCCGCTCGCCTCGATCGGCGCCGCGATCTCCGCCTATCACTACCTCATCGAGTGGCGACCATCGCTCGGTTCCGGCACCTGCGACATCACCGCCCCGTGCACAGTCCCGTGGTTCCGTCAGTTCGGCTTCATCTCGTTGCCATTCATGGCGTTGTCCGGGTTCGTCGCAATCGTTGCGCTACTGACGCTCGGCCCATCTCACAAGGAGTCCTGATCATGCGACCATCACCCACCCGCAAGAAGCCGCTGTGGTTGTGGGCCGGCATCGTCGGCATCGTCGCGCTCGCGCTCGGCATTGCCGTCTGGTCGACCAGCGGCAGCGACACCACGGTCAGCCAAGGCACGACGGCTACAGACAACTCCAGCAGTTCGGCGGCCGAAACCCAGCCGGTCACGGTCGAGGGAACTCCACTCCCCGCGCCGCCCGATGCGGGCGAAGATCTGGCAATCGGAATGACCGTCCCAACGCTACGCGGCTTTCGATTCGACGGCTCAGCAATCGACATCGTCCCAGACGGCCGCGCCAAGATGGTCGTCTTCCTGGCGCACTGGTGCCCGCATTGCAACCGCGAGATCCCGGTGTTGCAAGGTTGGGCCGAGGCGGGTGGCGTACCGCCGGATCTCGACATCGTCGGTGTCTCGACTGCAGTCAGTTCGCAGCGCGAGAACTTTCCGCCCAGTCAGTGGCTGATCGCTTCCGAATGGTCCTGGCCGTTGCTGGCCGACAGCGTCAACTCCGACGCCGCGATTGCATATGGCATCGGAGGGTTCCCGAGCTTCGTGATCGTCGGGGCCGACGGCACCGTGAAGGCCCGTTCATCGGGCGAACTGCCCGTCGCCGATCTCGATGCGCTGGTGAAGCAGGCCGTCGCCGGCTGACCTCGGCACGGTGATTTGACTGCCCGCGTTGCGAGCTCACCGCCGCGTCGTGCTTGACTAGGCCGATGTCATCCGACGAGCCACCGCGTCCCGTTCTGCTCACTGACGAGGTGCGTGCGCAGCTCAACTCGGTGTCGACGGCGACGTTGACCAATCAACTCCAGCGCAAGGGGATTCGATCGACGTTTCTCAGCGGCTTGAAGCCCATCAAGCCCGGCCAGCGCATGCTCGGGTACGCGCACACGCTGCGCTACGTACCACTACGCGAAGACCTCAACTCGCAGTACACGTCGGGGATGAACGCGCAGCGTCGGGCGATCGAGAGCATGGCTCCTGACGAGGTGTTGGTGATCGAGGCCCGCGGTGTGCCCGACGCCGGCACGTTCGGCGATGTGTTCGCGCTGCGTGCCTTGCGCCGCGGTGCAACCGGAGTGATCACCGACGGCGCGGTGCGCGATACCCCGGCGGTTGCCGAACTCGACATTGCCGTCTATCACCAGGCGTCGCATGCCGCGACGTTCGGGCGCCAGCACATGCCCCTCGAACATCAGATCCCAATCGCCTGCGCTGGCGTAACCGTGATGCCCGGTGACATCGTGGTCGGCGATGGCGAGGGCGCTGTCATCATCCCGCCGTCGCTCGTCGTCGAGCTTGCCGCTGCGTCGGTGCAGCAGGAGGCCGAAGAGACGTGGGCGCTCGAACGAGTCGATGCCGGCGAGAGCACCACCGGTGTGTTCCCCGTGTCGAAAGAGCGACGCGCCGAGTACGAAGCGTGGTTCGCGGCTCGACAAGCCAACCAGCAGAAGGGTCAGTGACCATGGCCAGGAGATCCATCGAGATCGGCAGTTTCAAGCACGTCAACCCGATCCCGGCGGCGTCACGCATCGGGCCACTGTTGGTGTCGAGCGTGATCGCCGCCCGCGACCCGGATGGGACCACAGTGCCAGAGGGTGCCGAGGCGCAGTACGCCAACCTGTTCCATCACATCGGCCAGATCCTCGACGAGGCAGGCGCCGAATGGCGCCACGTCGCACGCATCACGTTCTACGTGCCCGACGTCTCGTTTCGCGATTCGTGCAACCCGATCTGGGTCGAACACTTTCCCGATCCCGAAGCGCGCCCCGCACGGCACACGCAGTTCGTGTCGAACGCCAAGCTCGCGACCTGCGAATTCATCGCCTACATCGACGACTGAATCAGCGGGCGCGGAACGTCACCTCACCGAGGCCGTTGAACAGCGCCTCGACGTTGTCGCCGACCTGGAACGGGATGGCCTTGATGAAGGAGCCCGACAGGATCACATGCCCTGCCTCGGGCGCAACACCGAACTCCGACAGCTTGTTGATGAGCCACGCGACCGCGTTGATGGGGTTGCCCATTACCGCGCGAGCCATGCCGCTCTCCTCGATGTCGCCGTTGATCGACAAGGTCGCGCCGACGTTGCGCACGTCGATGTCTTTCAGCTTCGTCGGGTTGGCGCCGAGGATCACCAAGCCGCAGGCCGCGGCGTCGGAGATGCTGTCGATCAAGGTGTTGGGACCGCGGCCCGCCTGACGAGTGTCGACGATCTCGATGGCCGGCAGCACGAAGTCGGTCGCCCTGATCACATCGGCGACGTTGACCGCTGGACCCACCAACGGCTCCTTCAAGACGAATGCCAGCTCGACCTCGACCAGTGGCCGGTTCATGGTGCTGCGCGACACGATGCCGCCCTCCAACACGAACCAGTTGTCGAACATCGTGCCGTAGTCGGGCTCGGTGGCATTGGTGAGGGCTCGCATGGCCTTCGACGTGAGGCCGATCTTGTGGCCCTTGATCACTCGACCTCCAGCCACCTTCAGGTTCGTGACCGCCTGCGAGATGGCGTATGCATCTCCGATGTCGGCGTTCGGGTAGGTCTCGGAGATCGGTGTGATCGGCACGTTGTCGAGCTCGGCTTGATATAGCGCCTGAGCTGCCGTTGCGACGTCGGAGTCGGAGAGATTGGGCACGGCGCGAACCTAGCCGGGCCCGGTCGAATCGAACGAGTGAAGTACTCGGCGTCTCACGCGGGATCAGCCTGTGCGACCGAGCGCGGCCAGCAGACTGGTCTGTGCATCACCCTTGTCGACGTCGGCGTCGCCGCCGGTGAGATCGGCTCCGAACGCACCGCTACCTTGCAGCAGTTCCAGTTGCGGGCGCACGACCTCCCAGCAGGCGTCGACGAGCTGCGTATCGAGCTCGGTCGGTTGGCCGGTAGCCGACGCCAGGTCCCACCCGTGGATGAACACGTCGATCAGACGGTGTCCGGCGTAGACCGAGCCGGGGACGGGTCCGTACGAGACAGCGCACGGGGCGTCGAGCGCGCCAGGCGCTTCGAACACGGTCGCAGCCAGTTCTGCCGAACGGTCGTAGGCCGCGACGGGGTCACGGCCCACCACGTCGCCATCGAAAGCGGTGCCGACATCGGCGATCGTGCGTCCACGCGCCAACTCCGCCGCCCACATGTTGCCCGCGACAATGTGATTCAACAGATCGCGCACGTTCCAGCCGTCGCAGAGCGTGGGCATTTCCCACTGGCTGTCGTCGATGCCGACGACGTAGCGCCGCGTTGCGTCGAGGGCACTTCGATGTAGCGCCGCAAGGTCGATCGCGCTCATTGTCAGCCCTTGACGTAGGCGAGCTTCTCGGCCACCTTGCCGTCTCGGACCCGGAAGAGATCGACGCCACGAATGTGGCCGCCGTCCCAGCTGTACACCCAGCGCTCGACGACCCGATCCGCGACCGGGAACGATTCCTCGACTTCGAAGCGGCTGCCGGTGTCGTCGAAGATCCCCTTCCACGCCTGGCGGATTTCCTCGTGGCCCTTGTGCCGGGTGCCATCGGGCGCCGGGCCCGTGGCTTCGAACACGCAGTCGTCGGTGATCATCGACAGTGCGGTCTCGAGGTCGTGGGCACGCCACGCGGCGCCAAAGGCGGCGACGATGGCGACTGTGTCAGTTGTGTCGCTCATGGTGAATCTCCTGTCTCAACTTGCCAGCCTACTTACTAGTAGGTAAACTCGTCAAGAGTGAAGGTTGCAGGAGCCGATACGGCTGAGCGAGCGCTCGACGTCGCCGAGCGGCTGGTACAGATGCGTGGGTTCAATGGAATGAGCTACGCCGATGTCGCCACCGAACTGGGCATCACCAAGGCAGCGTTGCACTATCACTTCGCCAGCAAGGCCGAACTCGGCGAGGCACTGATCGACCGGTACACGACACGGTTCGGGGCTGCGCTCGACGACATCGATCGGCGGCTCCGCGACGCACCGTCCAAGGTCGCTGCGTACGCCGCCATCTACCTCGACGTGCTGCGTCAGCAGCGCATGTGCCTGTGCGGCATGCTGGCCGCGGAATACCAAACCCTGCCTACACCTATGCAGCCCGCTGTCGTGCGATTCTTCGATCTCAACGAGTCGTGGCTGGAGGGCGTGCTCGATCAGGGTCGGCAGGCCGGCACGCTGCACCACCGTGGATCAGCGCGCAACGCCGCGCAGGTGGTGATAGGCACCCTCGAGGGAGCGATGCTCGTTGCCCGGCTGCACAATGATCCTGCTCGGTTCGAGGCCGCAACCGACCAACTGCTCGCCGAACTGAGCTGAGGCCGAGACGTCGCTAGGTCGCCGGGTTCAGGGAGCGAGTGACTTCAACCACGGGCGGCGCGGTCGACCCGGCACCGCCGCTGGCGGCACCGAAGGCATGAGGGAGCGCGTTGCCGAAGCAATCTCGGTCGAGCGATTCGTGTACCCCTTGCCGCTGCAGTGCACCTGGTCGTCGGCCAGCCATCGTTCGTTCTGCGCGGCCAATGACGCCCAGTCAAAGACGAACAATTCGTTCGGCCGCTCCTCGGCGACCGTTTCGAGTGCCGCGTTCCAATGCTCCTGCCGCGGTGGCGTCGCCGGAAGGTAGACGTTCACCCACATGACGTAGTGGCCGCCACCGATGCGATCCATCATCTGTCGGATCAGTTGGGGATGCTTCGCCTTGGCGAAGATGCCGGCGTCGTTCGTTCCAAGCGCAACGACCCAGACGTCGCAGTCTCCCACGGTCGTGCGGATGGCGTCGACGGCCGTGAGGCCGGTATGGAGATCGGACTTCACTTTCGTGCGCACCCCTCGACTGCCGTACGCGTCGATCATCGATCCTGCCCACCCGACGTCGGAGAATGCGCCTGCCTGGTACGGCATCGTGCCGATGGTCAGCGAGTCGCCGATCAGCGCGATTCTCGTGGCCGGGGTTGCCTTGGCGCGGGCGCTGACGGTGCTTGCGCCGAACAGTTCGAGCGCAGCTACCGAACCAAGGACGGCCGCCACCCCTGCACTGAGTACCTGTCGTCGAGACGACAGCAGAGGAAGTGAATTCGGCGGCATGTACGCGGAGCCTGCCGTCGCCGTCCGCGACGACCTGCAGACTCCTGTGAATTTCGGTCTGGGGGAAAGCCCAGCCTAGACCAGCGTGGTGGTCGCGCGATCGCGCGGCACGTCATGCGCACGCGGCGCGCCTGAACGACAAAAGCCCCGCTGAGCAGGGGCTTCACCGTGGGCGAGGGGACTTGAACTCTCATTGCAGGGGTGTTGGATGGTGTTGCCGAGTCCATCTCGTGGCATCTGATCTGGGCTTTCGCGATTCGACGTGCTGAAGTGTGCTGTGGATAACCAGACCGTCCCTACCCGTCCGGTAGAAGATCCGGTGGAAGCCAAGTCCGGGCGTGACTCAGAGCCGATGATCGCACTTGTACGATCATCGCAGTAGTGCGATATACTCAGGGACGTGGCCGACGTAGAGCTACATGACGAGATCGTCGACTGGATGGACTTGCTCAACGATGACGAGTGGGACCGGACGGTCGTCGTCATCGATCGGCTCGCCACGCTCGGCTCGTCGGGCGCGCATGCCGCTGTCCAGGAGTCTGGGCGAGGGCCTGTTCGAGCTGCGGTTCACGCTCGGACCCACAACAAGGCGGATCACGTACCGGTTCACCAAGGACGGCAGGATCGTGCTGCTCACGACCTTCCGCAAGCAACGTAACAACGAACGCACCGAGATCAGCCGGGCACGCAAGGCCGCCGAGGGCTGCGCCCGAGAGAACCCATGAAGGAGCAAACGATGGCCAACTATTCCCGCTGGGACGACGTCAAGAACAAGCGCCGCGAGCCAGCCCCTGACACGCGGACCGAGGTCGAGCACGACCTCGCGCTCGGTCAGCTCATCTACGACCTGCGCACCGAATCGGGTCTCAGCCAGCGCCAGCTCGCCGAGCGCATGGGGACCACGCAGTCGGTGATCTCCCGACTGGAGGAAGGAGGCGGGGCCCGGAATCGCATCGACACGCTCGCCCGTGTCGCCACCGCACTCGACCGGCACCTCGTCGTGTCGTTCCCCGAAAAGGTCCCCGCCAAGCTCAAGGACGCCGTGCAGGTCGCTTGAGCTCGGCAGACGCAACCGA
>JANPBZ010000198.1:0-6037 GCA_031430695.1 Ilumatobacteraceae bacterium | reverse complement strand
GGAGCGGGTGACGGGAATCGAACCCGCATAGCCAGCTTGGAAGGCTGGAACTCTAGCCATTGAGCTACACCCGCGATGTTGGGATCGAGAGCATATCTCGACTCGTCGTCCGACCGCCGGTGTGCTCGACAATGACCGCGTGCACCACAATGGTCTGCATGTACGCCCAGAACATTCTCTCCGCCAACCTCGTCCCGATCCAGCCACAAACGACCCCGGCGCAATCGTTGTGGGAGTGGGGTTACGACGGGGTCGAGGTGGGCATCTGGGAGTGCGCACCGGGAACGATGAGCGTTGTCACCGGCGACTACGACGAGATGATGTGCATTGCCTCCGGGCGGCTCACGGTGTCGCACGACGACGGCAAATACGACATTGCTCCTGGCACGTCGTGGGTCACGCCACGGCAATGGCGATCGACGTGGACGGTGCATCAAACGGTGCGCAAGTTGTACGTCATCGACAACCGGCCAGGAAAGGCCGCGCCAGCTGCGTATCTCGCCAACGCGCACACGATGACACTCGGTGCACCGGCACCGCGCGCCAACCCCATCAAGGGTGAGCCGCACGAGTCGACGGCCGAACTGTGGGTGCACAACGGGTTGAACGTCGGCGTGTGGGAGGCAACACCCGGTAGCTTCCCGGCGAGCCGCGATGGCTACGACGAGGTGTTCATCTGCCTGTCGGGAGCGGCCACCATGACAGGGAACGACGGCGTTCGCTACGACCTAACACCCGGCTCGGTGCTGCTCACTCCCGCGGGGTTCACCGGACGGTGGGACGTCAGCGAGACATTCCGCAAGGTCTATTGCATCATCAAGCGGTAGATGCCAGGACACGGCGGCCAGCGCCGAGGCGTAGCGTGGTCTCATGAATGCAACCCAGATTCTCGGCATCGTCGTCGTCGTCATCGTGCTCATCGGTCTGTTGACCTCGATCAAGACAGTCGCCCAAGCCAATGTCGCGGTCACCACGATCTTCGGTAAGTACCACGCGATCAAGCGGCCGGGCCTCAACTTGTTGGTCCCGTTCATCGAGCGCATCCACCGGCGGATCAGCGTGCAGAACCGTGCCGTCGAACTGCAGTTCCAGGCGATCACGCAAGACCAGGCCAACGTCTACTTCACGGCCATGATGGTCTACAGCGTGTTCAACGAGCAGGAAGAGACGATCAAGAATGTTGCGTTCAAGTTCGTCACCGAGAAGGACTTCCTGACTGCGCTCATTCGCAGCGTCGAGGGCAGTACCCGCGGGTTCGTTGCTTCGATGAAGCAGGCCGAGATCCTTGGCCTGCGCGGCGAGATCGTGAAGGAAGTCAAAGAGAACCTCGACGTCACTGTCGAGACGTGGGGATACCACGTGATCGACCTCCAGCTGAACGACATCACCTTCGATCAGGCCATCACCACCTCGATGGCGCAGGTCGTGGCGTCGAACAACCTGAAGGCTGCCGCGACCAACGAGGGCGACGCATTGCTGATCCGAAAGACCAAGGAAGCCGAGGCCGTCGGCACGGCGGTGCGCATCGAGGCCGAAGCCGAGCGAACAGCGGCACAACTTCGCGGTCAAGGTGTGGCTTTGTTCCGCGAAGAAGTTGCTCGCGGTCTTGCTCAGGCCGCGCGTGAACTCGAAGACAACAGCGTCGACTCGTCGCTGATCCTGTTCTCGATGTGGACCGAATCGATCCGTCACATGGCAGAGAACGGCAAGGGCAATGTGCTCTTCCTCGATGGATCACCGGCCGGAATGCAGGACCAGATGCGAGATCTCATCGCCATGCAACAGCTGCAGGTACAGGCCCGGCCGAAGCCACCCGAGGCGTAGGCTCGTGGCAGTGGAATTGGTGCAGACCCTACCGGCGCGTTGGTACACCGATCCCGGCGTGTTCGAGCGTGAGCGATGGCCGATCTTCGGGTCGGCGTGGGTGCACATCGCCTACGATCATCAGCTCCGGCAGCGCGGCGACTATGTCGCCGAGAACTTGGCCGGTTGGCCGATCTTCATCCGTCGCAACGAGGATCGCAGCCTGGTCGGTTTCTACAACCTGTGTCCCCACCGTGCCGGCCCGATCGTGTGGGATGGCGAGGGCCATCAGGCCAACCTCGTGTGTCGCTATCATGGGTGGGCGTTCCGTGACAACGGCACGCTGCTGAACGCTCGCGACTTCGGGTGCGATGTGCCCGACGGCATGGACCTGACACCGATCCAGGTCGAATCGTGGCGGGGCATGGTGTTCGCGTGTCTCGACCCCAGCGTCGCGCCGTTGCACGAATGGCTCGGCGCCTTCCCCGACGAGGTTGCCGATGTGCCGCTCGAGTCGTTCCGCTTCCACAGCCGCAGCGTGCGCAGGGTGGCGTGCAACTGGAAGACCTACGGCGACAACTTCATGGAGGGCTATCACCTTCCCACGGTTCATCCGGCCATGAGCCGCGATGCCGACGCGTTGAACTACAAGGTGCTGATCAAGGGTGACCGTCGGTGGAACATCCACGAGATGCCACCGCGCGACGAATCGACGTTCGGAGTGTTCGGTTGGTTCTGGCCGACATTTGCGTTCGACGTGTTCCCCGGTGGATTCGCAGTCGAGCGTTGGCTACCGCGCGGCCACAGCCACAGCGATCTGATCTTCGAGTACTTCTTCGCCGACGACACCGAACACGACGTCGAGGCAATCATCAAGTTCAGCGAGCAGGTCGCCGACGAGGATGCCCGGGTGTGTGAACACGTGCAGCGCAATCTCGTTGCCGGCAACTACGACGTGGGGGTGCTGAGCCCGAAGTGGGAAGAAGGTGTTCGCGTCTTTCACGAACTCGTTCGCGAGGCAGTCGGCCCGCTCGATTAGCGCTCAGTGGATTCGTTCGAGCTCGAGCCAGGTCGTCCCGATGTTGAGCGGGATCGGCTGACCGGTTGCAGTCGAGACGAACCGGAACGGCTCGTACGGCGTGGCCCGGGACCACGTCGCAGGAATCGCCGTGCCGTTTCGGTGCACGACTGCCGCGCCGGAACCCACAGTGATCGGGGTCGGTGATCGGGAATCGGCCGGTGATGGCACGTACACGGTGGAGATCTCGACGACGTTGCGCGCCGAGATCTGTGCGCCGGTCACGGTGACGTGTGGTTGTCCATCCTGGGATCGCAGGTACGTTCCCGTTGTGTTGTCCCAGGTCCAATCGACCACGACACCGGCCATCGACAGCGTGAACGTCGTGTCGGCAGGACCGGCGGCATTGACCGGTGCGGTCCACGACGGATCGATGGACCACAGCGGGCGGGCAGGGCCGGCAGCGGTGACGACTGCAACAGTGCAGTTCGGGTCGAGCAAGAGGTTGTGGGGACCGGGCCGGTCGGCCGAGCGGACGTAACACGGATTGCGCAGCACCGTGAAGTCAACGAGTACGTCCGACCTCGCCGCGGAGTTGATCCAGTCGGTCACGCCCGGGTTGGCGCCGGAGTACGCGAAGACCGGGCGGTTCATCGCGGACAACAGATCGAGGTCACCGATCCGTGCCGAACGAACCGGTCCGATGTATTCGGGCAGACTGGTGTGGAAAAGGGCGACGAACCGGGTGATCCCCTCGACGTTCTCCTCGATGATCGCATCTGCCTGCTCGAGCCCCCATTGCGGTCGCGCCACTCCGTAGTTGTCGATCTTGACGGCCAAGATCGGTCGGCTGGTGATCGTTGCATCTGCCGGTAGACCGGTGAGCGCAGCAACGCCGGCGAGCGGCGGAAGCGTTGTGTAGGACGGCCAGATCGGCACGTTGATCCCGGTGACGGAGCCGGGAGGCAACGTTTGGATGCGGGTGTCGACGCGGTAGTTGGGGAATGAGCTGATGCCGACGTCAGACACTCCGTTGATGTCGACGATCAGCGCTGCTGGGCGCTGGGTGAAGAAGCAGATGTCGCCGTTGTCGTCGGCTTTGACAATCAGCCGGTTCGATGACACTGGTGACACGACTCCGTCGAAGTTGAGGTCGGATCGACTGACGGCCCCGCCGGCGTCTGTGGGAATCCCATCGTCGCAGCCGTATGCCGTCACGTAGCCGGCACTCGCTGCCCGGTCGACGGTGAGTTGCCCGACGACGGTCTTGCCACCAATGGCCTCGGGTACCGACACTCGCAGCACGCCACCGCCAGCGACGAGTGCGTTCGACAGATTGCGGGTGTCGGTGCGGTGGTTGGGGAATGAGCCGATGCCGACATCGGACACACCGTTGATGTCGACGATGAGCGCCGCGGGGCGCAGCGTGTAGAAGCAGATGTCGCCGTTGCTGTCGGCTTTGACGATGAGCCGGTTCGACGCCACCGGCGAGACGCTTCCGTCGAAGTTGAGGTCTGATCGGCTGACGGTGCCGTCAGGTTTGGTCGGCAAGTCATCAGTGCATCCGTAGGCCGTCACGAAGCCCGCTCCTTCGGCGCGGTCGACTGTCAGTTGTCCGACGATGGTCTTGCCGCCGATGGCTTCGGGAACCGACACCCGGAGCACACCACCGCCGGCGACGAGTCCGTTCGGCCCGGTGCGAGTGTCGGTACGACGGTTGGCGAACGAGGTGACCCCCGTATCAAAGGTGACGGCGTTGATGTCGACGATCAATGCCGCTGGGCGCTGCGTGAAGAAGCACACGTCGCCGTTGTTGTCGGCTTTGACGATGAGCCGGTTCGACGCCACCGGCGAGACATTTCCGTCGAAGTTGAGGTCTGATCGGCTAATCGTGCCGTCGGAGTTGGCCGGGAGGTCGTCGTCGCAGCCGTATGCGGTCACGAAGCCCGCACCAACCGCCCGGTCTACTGTCAGTTGTCCGACGACAGTCTTGCCACCGATGGCTTCAGGAACAGAGACCCGCAGCACCCCACCGGCCGGGATCCGCCCGTTGTCCAATGCCGAAGTGGACCCACCGACCAACACCACCGCCGGGCAGACCAGTGCCGCGACGACGAATGGCGCAACCCGGCGCGCTACCCGATTCGATCTGGCGGAGGGGCGACGCGACCCAACTGCCAACCAGTCCGGTACGACCACGACGGTCGACCGTATCGCCGATTGAATGCGGTGATGGAGTCACGCCAGGTCACAGGGCTGGAACGGCGTCGAACTCAGCTCGTGTACCCCTGAATGGTGCGGCCGTGGGATCGGTCGGTCAGGGCCGACGCGCGTTGGCGGAACTCGATCAACAGGGCCTCACGGTCGATCGTCGTCAGTTGTCCGTCGCGCATCAGTACCTTGCCGTCGACGATGGTGGTGCGAACATCCGATGCTTGCACGCTGTAGACGAGAGTCGCCGCGAGGTCGTGCATGGGCTGGCAGGTGGAAGCCGGAGACGTCGACCCTCACACCCAGCCGACGGGCGGCGTCAGCCGCGCCCCGCAGGCAGTCGTCATTGCAGGTGTAGGGCGCGTGCGGGGCAATCGAGGTCGCGATCCGTCCGCCTGCGCGACCATGCCAGGCCTCGGCGAACTCGACTGACTGGGCCAGCCCCTCGTCGCCTTGCGAGCTGAAGAACGCTGAGCCGAGGTTGGCGCGCATGCCACTTTCGTCGACGGCCCGGGCGGCTTCGTCCATGAAGAAGTAGTGGTCCGCGAACGAGGTGATTCCCGACTCGATCATTTCGGCGGCGGCGACCATGGTCCCGACGTACACATCGCGTGCGCCGACATTGACCTCCATCGGCCAGATGTAGTCATTGAACCAATTGGCGATCGGGACGTCCTCGGCGACGCCGCGCAGGAAGGTCATCGCCGCGTGGCAATGGGTGTTGATGAGCCCGGGCATCGCCACAAGCTCGCTCGCATCGATCAACTCGCATGCAGCTGGCCGGAACTCTGCCGATGGCCCGATCCACGTGATCGCACCGTTGGTGATTTCAATCGTGGTGCCTGCCGCGAATTCCGCCGGACCGTCGACCCCGATCGCAGGAGTGCCGACGAGCGCTGTTGCACCGACGATGGCCAGATCGACTGCCGGTTGGTCCGTCGTTGAATGGCCATGTGGCATGCGTCGGGATGGGGAGACTCGAACTCCCGACCCCCTGCTCCCAAA
>JANPBZ010000197.1:0-12468 GCA_031430695.1 Ilumatobacteraceae bacterium | reverse complement strand
CCCGGGCCATGGACACGGCGTCGAGGACTCCCAGCACCAGCGTCGAGCGGGTCGAGGCGGCTTGCAGCCTGTTGACGATCAAGGAGGAGGCCGCAGAGATGCGGGTCTGCCACTCGCACGGATACCAGACCGCTCACGAGTACCTGAACAGCGGCGGCACTGCCGGTCGCCGGTCGCCGACGAATCCTCCGACGGCGCGTCAAGCCAGGCGAGTTTCGCCGGGGCTCACATGGCTGGCAGCGTCGACACGTCGGCGGACGAGCCCGACCCGAGCACGTACACTGACACTTTCGCCGACGACGAACCCGGCATCTTCGTGGTGTACCTGCTCGACGCAGACGCCGAGGTCGACATCACGTGGAACCGCGAGGGCGAGGAGCTTCTCCGGAAGACCCAGCAGACGCCAGGTGGACGTTCGGCTGAGTACCACATCCTCCCGGCGCCGGGCGGGTCGAGCCCGGCCAGTGGGAGATCGTGCTCGCTAGTCGACGCAGCGTTTGACGACTCCGGCCCCGGATCGGGGCGCCAGTCATCAGACGCATTGATCACACAGGTGCGTTTGACGACTCGAGCCCCTATGCGGGGCGCCAGTCATCAAACGCCGTGGACCAACTCCAGAGAGCGCCGATCTGCGGTTCGGCGCTTGTCGCAGCCCCTCTCGTAGGGGCTCTCCGGCAGCTGCAGACTTGCGATCATCACACCGTCAGCCGAAGGGTGACGTCGCTCAGTCAGCGCAGGGCGAGGCCGGAGCGCACTGCGGTGTAGGCGGCGACGATCACCAGGAGCGCAACGAACCAGCGCTGCAACGAGCAGGAGTCGTGGGTGCTCGCCAGGCGGCTGCCCACGACGACGCCGAGCAGGCTCGCGATCGTAAACGGGACGACGGTGCCCCACTCGATCGATCCGGCTTGCAAGCGTGTGGTGAGAGCCACAGCGGAGTTGATGGCGATCACCATCAACGAAGTGCCGATGGCTTCGGGCATCGTGAATCCGAGCGCCAACACCAGGGCTGGCACGATCACAAAGCCGCCACCGACACCGAAAAATCCGGTGAGGAGTCCGACGATGCTGCCGGCGACGACGACCTTGAGCACCGTTGTGGCGTTGATCTGGACCGGGCGAGTAGCAGTCGGGGGCGCGGCCGCCGCTGCGCCGAGGGAACGAACGGGAGCGCAAGCCGGTGTGTTCTTGACTCGCCGCCACATGCCGTAGGCAGCGATCAGCATGAGTCCGGAGAACGCGAGTAGCAGCACATCGGGGTCTGCACCTTTGTTCCAGTGCGAGCCGAGCAGCGAGCCGCCGATGCCGGCAAGGCCGAAGATGGTGCCGGCCACGAACCTGACCCGACCGGCGCGCCAGTGTGGCACGAGACCGATGAGCGCGGTGAGGGCAACCAGCACGAGCGACGTCGTCGTGGCGTGTTTTGGTGTCTGACCTGCGGCGTAGACCAGGGCGGGGACCGCGAGGATCGAGCCACCACCTCCGAGGGCTCCAAGCGAGATGCCGATCAGGAACCCCAGCGGTGAGGCCAGAAGGGCGCGCACGTCGGGTTCAGGTCACTGCGCCGGAGATGCCGGCACTGCCTTGGTCGTGGTGGTTGCCAGGTGGGCTTGCTGCCACGCGGTGTATCCGCCGATCAGGTCGGAGACATCGCTGAATCCGTGCGAGCGCAACAGGCTGGCGGCGATGGCCGAGCGGTAACCACCGGCGCAGAACACGACGGTCGGCGTCGTCTGGTCGAGTTGCCCCAGTTGACTGAGTAGCGAGGGCAGGCTGATGATGCGGGCTCCCTCGATGGTGCCGAGGGCGACCTCGCCCGGATTGCGAACGTCGATGAGCACCAGATCCTCGATGGAGTCGATTCGTTCGGCGAGTGCTTCGGCGGACAGTCGAGACAGAGGTTCGACGAGTTCGGGGTGGGCGACGAACGTGTCGACTGGGTCGGAGAGCACACCGAGTACCCGGTCGAATCCGATGCGGGCCAAGCGCACTTTTGCCTCGGCTTCGTGTCCGATAGGTGTCACCAGGACGATCGGCGTTTGCGGCGCCATGACCTCGCCTGCGTACTCCGCGAATCGACCGCCCAACCCGACATTGACCGAACCGCGAAGATGGCCTGCCGCGAACGACATGTGCTCACGGGTATCGAGGACGATGGCGCCGTCGCGTTGCTCGGCGAGCACCTGGTTGATGGTGAGACTCGGCATGTTGGTGTCGTCGAGGAGGTCGCGGACCTCGCGGTTGCGGTTGGCTGCGAAGGCGAAATAGAGCGGGGCGACCGACTGTCCCTGGGTGACGGCTTCGACGAATTCGTCTTCGCTCATCGGGGCGAGCGCGTAGTTGGTGCGGCGCTGCTCGCCGATGGTCGAGACCGTCTCGGTGGACAGGTTCTTGCCGCACGCCGAGCCAGCACCATGCGCCGGGAACACCTTCGTGCTGTCAGGCAACGTCATGAGTTGGTCGTGCAGCGAGTGGTAGAGCTGGCGGCCGAGGTCTTCGGCGGTCACGCCGACGGACGCGAGGAGATCGGGCCGGCCGACATCGCCGATGAACAGTGTGTCGCCGGTCAGCACTCCGTACGGTTCGTCGGCTGCCCCGTTCGGGTAGATGACGATGCTGATCGACTCCGGCGTGTGGCCTGGCGTCGAGCGGATCTCGAGTTCCACGCTCTGGGCTGTCTCGCCGAGACGGATGCGGTCGCCGTCGTTGAAGGTCTCGATCGGGAACTCGGTTCTTCCGGCGGCGGCGCTGCCATACCCGATCGTGGCGCCGGTCTGGGCTGCCATCTCGAGATGACCGGACAGGAAGTCGGCGTGGAAATGGGTTTCCAATACCTTCACGATCGTGAGCCCGTGCTCCTCGGCATCGGCGAGGTAGTCGGCGACGTCGCGCTGGGGATCCACGACCACGGCTTCGCCGGATGTGGTGTCACCGATCAGGTAGCTCGCGTGTGAGAGACAACCGAGGTAGTACTGGCGGAAGAACATGCCGATCGCCCTCCTTTGGGGGTTTGTCGAATCCATGATACCCCCAGGGGTATCAATCTCCAAGCGATTCGTCGGGGAGGTCGAACCAGCGCAGGTGCTCGAACTCCGCGGACAATGCTCCCGGATGCGGGTCGCTCTGCATCCAGTCCGCAGCGGCATCGAAGCGTTTTCGAGCAGCGTCGAGGTACTCCGCGAGCACATCCTCAGACGCGCGGGCCCTGTCGAGGGGTGGCCGGCGCAGATCACCCGTGGCCGGGTCGTAGCTGAGCTGCGACAACCGTAGTGGGGGCTCGACCGTCCCGTGTTCATGGCGCCATAGACCCGACGCCGGGTTGAAGCGGTATTCGGGCAGTAGCTTCCAGCCGTGCTCGGCGACCATATCGACGGCGTCGACGAGGTACTGGAACACGGTCTCGGAGATGAAGTAGTTGAAGCTGACCCGCGTCCATCCAGGCTTGATTCCCTCGCAGCCATGGGTGATCTCGCGCTCGAACTCGTGTGAGCGCTCGATGTCGATTCCGAGCAGCCGGTGACCGTACGGCCCCGCGCACGAGCACCCGCCGCGCGACTGGATGCCGAACAGATCGCTGAGCAGGGCAACGACGAAGTTGTGGTGGAGATAGCGGCCGCCTGGACGCTTCACAACGAACGACAGGATCGACAGGCGGTCGGAGCACGTGTTGCCGAGGACTTGCATCGCCGGGTTGGCCGACCAGGTCGCGACGGCGCGCCGCCAGTACGACTCCTCGTGCTCCTTGATGGTTGCGACGCCAACCGCCTGCTTCAGTTGGAAGACCAAACCTGCCCGGATCGACTCGATGATGGCCGGCGTGCCGCCCTCCTCGCGATGCACCGGGTCGTCGAGGTATCGATGGTCGGTGGGATTGACATATGCCACGGTTCCGCCGCCGACGACGTCGGGCACGCGGTTGTGCAGCAGCGAGCGACGAGCCACGAGCACACCCGGCGTTCCGGGGCCGCCGACAAACTTGTGCGGACTCAGGAACACAGCGTCCTTGTACGCCAGTGGGTGTTCAGCGCATTGCGGGTACATCTCGATGTCGACGTACGGGCCGGCGGCCGCGAAGTCCCAGAACGACAGGGCTCCGTGACGATGGAGGAGGTCGGCGATGGCGCACGTATTGGACACGATGCCCGTCACGTTCGACGCAGCCGAGAACGATCCGATCTTCAGCACGCGGTCGGCGTTGGCGATCAGCTCTGCCTCGAGTTTCGTCAGGTCGATGTGGCCGTCGACGTCTTCTGGGATGGTCACCACGTCGGCAATCGATTCGCGCCACGGCAGTTCGTTGGAATGGTGCTCGAACGGTCCGACGAAGATGATCGGACGTTCATCAGCCGGGATGCACTGCGACAGTTGGTAGCGGTCATCGAGATCAGCCGGAAGCCGAAGGTTCATGATGCCGATCAGCTTGTCGATCGCACCGGTAGCCCCGGACCCGCAGAAGATCACGCAGGTTTCGGGGTCCCCGCCGACCGCATCGCCGATGATGGTGCGGGCGTCCTCGCGCAGTCGAGTCGTCTGGAGCCCGGTACCAGACGACTCGGTGTGCGTATTGGCGTATCGAGGGAGTACCTCGTCGCGGATGAAGTCTTCGATGAAGCTCAATGCCCGACCCGATGCCGTGTAGTCGGCGTAGGTGATTCGATGGGGGCCGTACGGGCCGTCCATCACCTGATCGTCGCCGATGACAGAGTCGCGGATATGACGCAGCAAGGGGGTCTCGACCGGGTGTACCACGGAACTCAATCTAGATCCGGTCGATGTGACGGCGTCACGGCGTGCGGCTGAGCACGACCTTCAGCGCCCCGGTGTCGGCCGCGCGACCGAACACGTCGTAGGCCTCGATGAAGTCGTCGAGTTCGAAGTGGTGCGTCACGAACCGGCCTGCTGCCACCTGACCGCTGGTGATCAGTTTCAGCAAGGTCGGCGTGGAGTAGGCATCGACGAGACCGGTGGTGATGGTCACGTCCTTGATCCACAGTGTTTCCAGATGCAGTGTCACGGGCTCGCCATGGACTCCGATGTTGGCGACATGACCGCCGGGGCGGATCAGTTCGGCCGCCAGTTCGAACGTGGCCGGCACGCCGACGGCTTCGATCGCAACGTCGGCACCGAGTCCCTCTGTGAGACCTTGCACTACCGCAAGTGCATCTTCGCGACTGTTGTTGACAACAACGTCGGCGCCGAATTGCTTGGCCGCTTCGAGTCGGGTGTCGGCCTTGTCGATCGCGATGATGTGGCTGGGGCTGAAGAGCTTGGCTCCCATGATCGCGGCGAGGCCGATCGGGCCTGCGCCGACCACGGCAACAACGTCGCCGGGGCGAACGCCGCCATTGAGCACACCGACTTCGTAGCCGGTGGGCAAGATGTCGGCGAGCATCAGTAGGTCCTCATCGGAAACGCCGGCAGGGGCAGGGTACGTCGAGTTGTCGGCGAACGGCACTCGTACGTACTCGGCCTGGGTGCCGTCGATCTTGTGACCGAGGATCCAGCCGCCGCCGCCGATGCATTGCCCGTAGCGGCCCTCGCGACAGAACCTGCAGGAGCCACACGCGGTGATGCACGAAACGAGAACCTTGTCGCCCGGCTTGAGGTTCTTGACCCCGATGCCAACCTCTTCGACGGTTCCGACCGCCTCATGGCCGAGGATGCGTCCGTCCGTCACCGCTGGCACGTCTCCCTTGAGGATGTGCAGATCGGTGCCGCAAATGGTGACAGCGTCGACGCGCACGATGGCGTCGGTGTCGGCCTGCAGCGTCGGCTTCGGGACTTCCTCCCAGGCCTTCTTGCCCGGACCGTGGTAGACGAGTGCCTTCATGGATGTGACCTCCAGTTGGATGTCGATTGGGTGAATGGGTTGATCAGGTGAAGATGATCTGTCCCCCAGCGGCCTTCTCGTAGAACTCGCCCACGGTGATGATGTCGTCGAGTTGCGGAATGAAGTCGTTCTTCTCGAGCCCGAACAGATCGACCGAGGCCTTGCAGGCGTAGAGCCCAGCTCCGGTGTCAGAGATCATCTCGATGAACTCTGGGATCGACGGGATGTCGAGCTTCTCCATCTTGTGGTTCATGAAGTGGGTCACGGCTGTGGAGATGCCAGGGATACCGCCGAGCATGGTCGGCATGTGCAGCCCGGGGTTGCCGACGGTGGAGAGCTTGATGTGCTCGTGGCGGGCCTTGTGGATCGCGTCGAGGCCGAAGAAGGTGAAGAAGAGGTTGGCCTCCATGCCTTCGGCGCGGGCGCCGTTGGCCATGATCAACCCGGGGTAGATGCCGTCGAGGGATCCCCTCGAGATGATGATCGAGACCTTGGTGATTGCGTCGCTCATGACGATTCCTTTCAGAGAACGTGGTCGGTACGAGCGGGTCAGATGCAGCCGCGCGGCTTGGGGATTCCGGCGACGCGCGCTGCGATCTTGGCTGGCCCCTTCGGGAACAACTGGTACAGCTCCTTCACGGACACGCCGGATGCCTTGCCCAGGACCCTGACCGTGGGGCCGGTGCCCTTGGCGAAGTACTCGGCTCGCATGAACCGGAGGACGGTCCAGTGCGGTTCGGTCAGCTCGTCGATGCTATCGCGTCGAGCGAGCTCGGGGGCCATGTCTTCGGTCCACTGCTCGGGGTGGATGAAGAAACCTTCGTCGTTGAGTTCGACGTCGGTGTCGGCGATTGTGCTGTTGGACATGATCAGTTTCCTTTTGATTGTGTGGCGGCCATCGACTTGCCGGCCGTTGGCATGGTCGACCCGATGCCGGGGATGTCGCGGCCGGGAAGCAGGCTGTGCCAGTAGAACCACTGGAACATCAGCTTGCCGAGGTGGTTCATCCGCGATTCCTTCAGCAGCGGCAAGCCGACAGCTGCGGGGTAGTGCCCTGGCAATGGCTCGGTGTCGTAGTTGAAATCGATCAGCAGTGCCTTGCTGAAGCCGGTCTCGATGAAGCAGTTGGCGTGGCCGTCGAAGCCTGCGACGAGCGGTTCGCCCGCCAGGAAGTGACGCACGTTTTCCACCACCGTCTCACCCTCGAAGTGGGTGACCGAGCCGGCCTTGGACGTGGGTACATTGGCGGCGTCGCCGATCACGAACACATTCGGCGCGACCTCGGACTGCATTGTGTGCGCATCCGTCGGGACGAAGTTCAATGCGTCGCCGAGTCCTGGCGACCGACCGATGTACGCGGCGCCGCTGTGCAGTGGGACGACGACGGCAAGGTCGAAGGCGACTTCGCGCCCATCGTAGGAGACTAATTTTCCTTCGGTGCCGTCGACTTCGCCGGTGTTGAACTCGGTAACCAGCTCCACGTCTTTTTCGGCCAGCATTCCCGCGAGGTGCTGCGCGGCCACTGGCTTGGTGAACGCGCCGTCGAGGGGCGTGGCGTAGGTGAGTTCGACCTGGTCTCGGATCCCGCGTTCGCGGAAGTACCAGTCGGCGAGGAAGCAGAACTCGAGCGGCGCAACAGGGCATTTGATCGGCATGTCGATGACATTGACCACGAGCCGGCCGCCCTCGAACTTGGCCAGGGCCATCTCGAGCGCAGTGGCGCCTTCGGGGGAGTAGAACGTGAACATCCGCTCCATCCATCCGGGTCCGGTCAGTCCTTCGGTCTCGTCCGGCGCCAGCATTGCGCCCGTCGCCACAACCAAGACGTCGTACGCAAGGACCTGGCCGTTGGTCAGGTGAACCTCGTTGGTCTCCGTCTCGACCCGTTCGATCGCCGACTCGATGAAGGTGATGTCGCCGCGAAACTGGCGCGCCCGCGTTCTGACGATGTCTTCAGCGTGCGTCAGACCGAATGGGACGAACAACAGACCGGGCTGGTACACGTGCCGGTTATCGAGATCGACGACAATGATCTCCATCTCGTTGGTGTCGGCGAGCCGGCGCAGGCGATTGGCAACGAGCGTGCCACCGGTGCCACCACCCAGGATGACAACCTTTTTCATGCATCCATCACATGCCGCACGGCGTGGCAATCACTAGGGTCAAACGACCCTTCGTCAATTCGGCGCAGCTATACCCCCCCTGTCACTTCTCCAGAGGGGTCACCGCGGAGCGCGCCGTATCGACCTGAGGCAAGGGAGGCAACCTGGCTGCGGTCCCGCGGCGCGGCGGCGCGAATCCACGGTCTCGTGCTGCGTCTCGGCGCTCGTAGTCCCTGCGAACCACCTTCTTCGGCTTGGCGTGCATCCATCCCGCTATCCATGTGGTCCACAGACCCTTGAAGTACGTCGGTGGGTGATACATGGCTCGGCGAGCCATCGACGTTGCAGCGATGACGAGTCCGAGGAAGACAAGCATCATCGCCGGGTCGTCGATCACCTTGGCCGGCTCGATCGTGCGGACATACGGCACAACTGCGGCCGCGAGCCCGACGGATACACCCGCCGTTGCGACGGTTCGCCATGACGGCACCGTTGGCCGAACGCCGATCGTGCCATCGGCAATGGCGAAGAGCAGGACGATCTCCATCACGAGGTAGAACGCGGACGGATTCACCCTCCCGGTCAATATGAAGATGACGTTCATCAGGAACGCCCATCGCAAGGCAAGCCGAAGGTGCTTCCCCAGCCCGATCGCGAGTCCACAGCCGATCTGGCTGAGCACGACAACGATTGCGACGACGGTCGCGGCCGGAGCAATGAAGTGTTCCATGACTGGACGGAAGAACGGCAGCGCCTCGTCGTGTTGCGCACCGAGGAACGTGCGGAGCTGAGCCCCGTTCCACCACTGCGGCTCGATGAGCTTTTCGGCGCCGGCGCGGAGCCAGCCGGCAGCCAGGAAGATACGTAGGGGCAACAGAACCACGGCGGCCGTGAGATGGCCGTGGTGATGGGGCGACGATTGCGACCGGCGCGGCCGCGAACCAGGATTTCGGCTGGCTGCGGAGCTGGGACGCTCCGGACTGCGGATGTCATGGTCGGCGACGTCGATCATGCAATCTCCTTCGATTCGTTGCCTTCCGTTGTTCGTGACAAACAGATGACAAATATTACGGATACGTTACGAAAAGAGACGCTTGGGCTGACCAGAAGGTTTCGATTCCGGCCGAGACAAGTGTCACTCAAGGGCCGTGAGCAGGTGTTCGGCGTGATACTTTCTCGCATGTTGCGCGATCTGGCCACTGACTACCAACGGGATGGGTTTGTCTTTCGTCCTGGGCTGCTGTCTGCCATCGAGGCCAATGTCCTCGTCCGTGAGACCGAGCGCTTATTGCTCGGCCATCGGCGCGCCGATCGCTTCTTGCTCGAGAAGGACGCGACAACAGTTCGAACGATCGTCAACCCGCATCTCTTCAGCGACGTCTTCGAGCGACTGATTTCTCACCCGACGTTGGTCGCCGCGGCGCAGGAGTTGCTCGACGACGACGTGTATGCGTTCCAGATGGGCGTGAACAGCAAGGCGAGCTTCAACGGCGATGTATGGTTCTGGCACCAGGACTACCCCGGCTACCAGTACGACGACCACATTCCGACACCCAGGATGATGAACACCCTTGTCTTCCTCGATGAGGTCAATGCCCTGAACGGACCTCTGATGCTGGTGCCAGGCTCATACCTCCATGTCACCGACCGACCGGACGTCTCGAACAAGGGCACGTCGTATTCGTTTCGCTACGCCGACGTGGAAACTGTCACTGACCAGGTCAGTCGCGGCGGCATCATCGCCCCCACCGGCCCCGCCGGGTCGGCAATTTTCATGCACGTCAACACGCTGCACGGCTCGACAGCCAATCTGTCGCCGTGGCCGCGGCGAATGATCACCCTGACGTACAACGCCATGTCGAACAAGGCGACCAGCCCGAGTACGCGTTCGAAACACATTGTGTACGACGATCGCGATCTGCCGGCGTTGGTGCCGCTACATGCGAACTGTTTGGAAGAGCTCGCCGACTCGGTGCGGTCGCCGTGACCACTTCCGAATCAGTCGACGAACTGTGCGGCCACGCCGATGCTCGGCCAATATGGGCCGAGGTCGACCTCGCTGCAATCACGCACAACATCGCGCTGATCCGCGAGCGCGCCGGCCGACCAGTCAAGCTGCTGGTGCCCATCAAGGCCAATGCCTACGGGCATGGGGCAGCGGTCGTTGGTCTGCACCTCGCGTCCCTCGGCGTCGATGGCCTCGCAACTGCCAACGTCGACGATGCAATCGCCATTCGCGAGGCGGGCGCGACGTTGCCGATCCTGCTGTACGGCGCACAGTTGCCGTCGGGCAACCGCTATCTGTTGCAGCACGACCTCACGCCAACCGTCTATTCGATCGATTCGCTGCAATCGATCAGTGCGCTCGCAACGGATTCGCAGCGGATCGTCAACGTGCACATCAAGGTTGATGCAGGTATGAGCCGCCTTGGTGTACGACTCGACGAGACAGTCGCGTTTGCCCGCGAGGTGGCACACGCTCCCAACGTTCGGCTCGAAGGTGTGTACACACACATACCGTTCTCGGATGAAGCCGGCGAGGCGTGGTCGCGCCGACGTCTGCGAGCCTTTGCCGAGGTGGTGCGAACAATCGAGGCCGAGCACGGCACGATCGATTTCGTTCAGGCGGCGGCGAGCTCGGTGTTCGCCCGAGGGCTCGCCGACTCACTCAACACCATCGCTGCCGGCCACATCACCTTCGGGCTGCATCCGATCACCGGCGCCCGGGCGGAGCATTCGGGATTTCGCAAAGCCCTCACGGCACTTCGCGCGAGGGTGATCCACATCGGGCACCGCAAACAGGGCGACGACCTTCCCGGCACCGGTGCGGCTGGCCTCGAGGCCGACGCCACCGTCGGCGTGATCCTGCTCGGCATGGACAACGGCTACCGCCAGGGCCCCGCGGGTGCGGACGCGTACATGCTGTGCCGCGGCCAGCGGTGTGCGGTGTTGTCGGTGTCGGCCGAATACACCGTGATCGATCTCACCAACGTCGGCGGCGCGGCGCTCGGTGATCTCGTCACGGTGATCGGCCGCGATGGCGACGACGAGATCGCAGTCGAGACCGTTGCCGAGCAGGTGGGCGCGCCGAGTGCCGCCTATTGGATGGTTGGCCTGAAGAGCGTGCCATACCGATATTGAACTAGGCGAAGTCAGCAGACGAGTGAAGTGTCGACAGGAAATCCGCCCGCTCGAACCCCGGCACGTGATCCACCGCGATGCACTCCATCCAACTCGACCTCACGCTCGAGGGATTGGTGCGAACCTCATCGATCAACGATTGCGAGAACGCCGGTGGAAATTCATGTCGCGGCCACGTATCGAGCACGGCTCGTACCGCATCGGCCGGGAGTTGCTCCGAGCCGACGCCGCGAACGTCGATGCTGATGCCGCGGTTGGCGATTCGAGTCTCGACACTCTTGTGTGCCGCAATAGCGGTCGAGGCGTGCAACGCGATCACGTCCCACACGTTCTCGGCTCGAACGCAGTCCATGCCGGCATCCAGCAGCATCGCTCGTACCGCGTTTGCGCCGCGCATCTCGAATCGTTCAGATCCGGCGAACCGCTGCGACAAACCCACGTCGTGCAGTAGCGTGCCGATGTACAGCACTTCGAGGTCGGCGTCAGCGCGCTCCGCTCGTGCCACGAGTGCGGCGAACTGGAAGCTTCGCTCGCAATGCGCCGCGATATGTGGCTCGCAGCTTGCGTGAACGAGGTCGCGTGCCTGGCAGGCGAGGTCCGAATCCGGTGGGCTCACCGGCCCCTGCATCACGGCCGAGCCTCGCCCGGATTGAGTGGCTGGCGGGCCGCGACGACCTCGATCTCGATGAGCCAGCGATCATCCCAGTGGTCGGTGACCAGCACCGTCAGTGCCGGACGGCGGTCGCCGAGCACCTCGTTGCGCACCGTGCGGTTCTGTTCGCGGTAGCCGCGATCGCGGATGTACATGTTGACCTTGGCCACATCGTCGAGCGTGAAATCGGCGGCTGCCAGCGTGCGCTCGACGTTGCGCCAAGCCAGTCGGGCCTGGCTCTCGAAGTCTGTCGGTACAGAGCCATCGAGGTCCTCAGGTGTCTGCCCGCTGACGAACAGCAAGTCGGACCCAGCTGCAACGATCGTGGCATGAACGAAGCTTGCAGCAGGGGCCCGAACACCGGGCACGTCGACCCCACGATGGCTCGGACCGGTCATCCGTCGAGCCTAAACGCGATGATGCCCTCTCCCTGTACGGGGGGAGGGCATCATCTTCAACTGTCGGTTGGGGTGCGGATAGCTGTCGCTCCGCACCCCGACCAGACGTGCCCTTACACTATGAAGTCTGCAATCGTGACGTTGGCTACTACTACGCCGGTGAGGCGGATGGTGCCGTGGCCTGCGATGGTGATCAGGGTGGCGCCACCGCCGCTGTTGGTGATGGTGACGTTGGCGGCAAAGTTGCCGGCGTTGATGCCGAGGCCGGTGAGGTTGATCAAGTCTTGACCTCCGGTGGCGTTGGCGTCGAAGCCGATGATGGTGTCGGCACCGAATCCTCCGGGG
>JANPBZ010000196.1:0-16641 GCA_031430695.1 Ilumatobacteraceae bacterium | reverse complement strand
GCAAATAGGGAGTACCTCGGAATGCTCGCATTGAAGTTTCCGCCGATCAACGAGTTGATCCGCTGGAGGGACATTTTCTCGAATTTCAACAAGGTCGGGCTGATCGCCGTACTCGCGGCCCTGATCGGCATCGTCGTGTTCCTACTGGCCGGTCGCAAAGACCCGTTGGTGGCGCCCACCGGCGTGCGCAACCTTGCCGAGAGCAGCGTCACCTTCATCGAGAACGACATCGTCATGCAGACGATGGGCAAGGAAGGCTTGCCGTGGACGCCGTTCCTGCTGTCGCTGTTCATCTTCGTCTACCTGTGCAATCTGCCGGGCATCATCCCGTTGTTCCAGATGCCGGCCACTGCCCGCATGGCCATCCCGCTGTTCCTCGCCCTGGTCGTATGGGTGATCTACAACGCGGTCGGTTTCAAGCACAACGGCATCAAGTACATCACCGGCATGGCTTGGCCGCACGGTGTGCCGGTGGGGATGCGGCCGCTGGTGGGCGTGATCGAACTGCTCTCCAACATCGTGTTGCGCCCCTTCTCGCTGGCCGTCCGACTTTTCGCCAACATGCTCGCCGGCCACATGTTGCTGATCACGTTCGCCTTCTTGACCAACGCGTTGTTCTTCGCCGAGACCAAGCAACTGATGTTGAAACCGATGAGCATCCTGCCGTTCTTCATGCTGATCTTCCTGACCGCATTCGAAGTGCTGGTCGGCTTGCTGCAGGCCTACATCTTCACCATCCTCACCGCTGTTTTCATCAATGCCGCTCAGCATCCTGAGCACTGATCTCCCTTACCAACCTCACTAGGAGAAATAGAAACAACATGGAAGCACTCGCTCGTCTCATCGCTGCTACACCACCAGCGCAGACAGCCGACGAAATCAAAGCCGCCAACGCTGCAATCGGCGCTGGTTTCGCCTACGGCCTCGCCGCCATCGGCCCAGGCATTGGCATCGGCTACGTCGTCGGCAAGGCCATCGAGGCCATGGCCCGTCAGCCTGAGGCTGCCGGCATGGTCCGCACCACGATGTTCCTCGGTATCGCCTTCACCGAGGCGCTCGCCCTCATCGGCTTCGTCGTCTTCATTCTTCTCGGTCTCTAAGGAGAACCCGTGCTCACCGTCACCGTCACCACGACGGGTGCGGGCCACACCGTGGTCGTCCATCTTCCTCAGGCCACTGGGGAAGCGGAAACGGCCGTCGAGGACAAAGGTCCGAGCCCGATCGCACCCGAAATCAAGGAACTGGCATGGGGTGCCGGCGCGTTCATCTTGCTGTTCGTTCTCATGCGCTTGGTGCTCTTCCCGCGTTTGAAGCAGGGCATGGATGCCCGCTACGGAAAGATCCGTGGCGACCATGAGACTGCCGAGGCAACTCGTGCCGACGCCAAGGCCGAAGTCGCTGCGTATGAGGCCGAATTGGCCACCGTGAAGGCCGAAGCACGCCAGCGCGTCGACGCTGCGCGCCAGACTCTGGAGGGCGAGCGCTCGGCTGCGTTGGCCGAAGCCAACAGGGGCATTGCCGCTCGCCGCGCCGAGGCGATTGCTGCTACCGACGTCGCCAAGGCCGCTGCTGCCGAGCACGTACAGGCCGCAGTCGCCGACGTCAGCAGTCGAGTCGCCGAACTGGCAACCGGTCGACGACCGGATGCTGCGGCCGTCAACGGCATTGTCACGGCACTCATGGCTGGGGGTGGCAAGTGAACTTCGTAGCGTTGTTGGTTGCTGCTGCCGAGGGCGAGCACGAAGACATCACCCAGACCCCGTCGAAGTTCTGGCCAGAGGGGTACGAGCTGCTGTTCGGTGTTCCGGCATCACTGCTGGTCTTCTTCCTGCTGTGGAAGTTCGCCGGCCCGCCGATCAAGAAGGGCATGGCCGCGCGCACTGCAAAGATCCAAGCAGAACTCGATGCCGGTGAGGCGGCTCGGGTCGCTGCCGATGCCGAGGCCGAACAGATCCGCGCCGCGAAAGGCGACATCGCCGGCGAACGTGCTCGCTTGCTGGCCGAGGCCGACACACAGGCTGCTGCACTGTTGGAAGACGGACGGGCCCGGCTCGCCCAAGAGCTTGCAGAGCTCGATACACGCGCTGCAGCCGACATCGTCGCGGCCGCCGGTCGATCCGGCGACGAACTGCGCGCCGAGATCGCTCGATTGTCGAGCGCTGCCGTCGACCACGTCGTCACCGGTTCGCTCGACGAGGCAACGCACCAAGAGCTGATCGAAAGCTTCATCGCAGGAGTGGGGGTCGGCAAGTGAGCGATTCACGTATCGAGGGGTACGCCCGAGGTCTGTTCGAGATCGCCCGCGCCGAGGGCACGATCGACGAGGTCGAAGACGAGTTGTTCCGTTTCGCCCGCAGCTACGAGAGCAGCGACGAGCTTCGCAATGCGCTCAGCGACGAGCAGATCCCAGCCGGCAAGCGGCAATCGATCGTCGAGGACCTGCTCGGCGGCAAGGTCACCGGCACGACCACGCAGCTGATCTCGATGGTCGTGGGGTCCGGTCGCTCTCGCGATCTGCCGGCGATCGTTGACAAGCTCGTCGCCCGAGCCTCCTCTGCCAAGAACCTCGAAGTCGCCGAGGTTCGCACTGCGGTAGCCCTGACGGCCGATCAGGAAACTCGTCTGGCCGCCGCGCTGGCCAATGCCACCGGCAAGCAAGTGAATCTGAAAGTGATCGTCGATCCGTCCGTCCTGGGCGGCATCGTGGCCACCGTTGGCGACACCGTCATCGACGGCACCGTCCGCACCCGCATCGAGCAGTTGAAGTCCCGCCTCTAAGGCGCGACACCACACGGTGACATGAGAAACCCATGGCAGAACTCACGCTGAGCGCCGGCGACATCGCCGCCGCACTGAAGAAGAACCTGGAGGGCTTCGAGCCCTCGCTCGAGGCCCGCACGGTCGGGCGTGTCACCGAGGTTGGCGACGGTATTGCCCGCGTCAGCGGCCTCCCCGATTGCGGCGTCAACGAACTGCTCGAGTTCGAAGATGGCAGCGTCGGTTTGGCGCTGAACCTCGACGAAGAGTCGATTGGCGCCGTCATTCTCGGCGACGCCGATGGTGTCGAAGAGGGCCAAACGGTGAAGGCGACGGGCCGCATCCTCAGCGTGCCGGTCGGCGACGCCATGCTCGGCAGGGTCATCAACGCACTCGGCGAACCAATCGACGGCCGCGGCGAGATCGTCGGCGGCATCGAACGCCGCGTCGAGATCCAGGCCCCGGGCATCATGGGTCGCAAGCCGGTGCACGAGCCCATGCAAACCGGAATCAAATCGATCGACGCGATGACTCCGATCGGCCGTGGCCAACGTGAGCTCATCATCGGCGACCGCAAGACCGGCAAGACCACAGTCGCCATCGACGCGATCATCAACCAACGCGGTCTTGGCGTGAAGTGCATCTATGTGGCGATTGGTCAAAAGGGCTCGACGGTGGCCCAGACCGTTGAGACGCTGCGGCAGCACGGTGCGTTGGAGTACACCGTCGTCGTTGCAGCGCCCGCCAGCGACCCGGCGCCGTTCAAGTACCTCGCTCCCTACGCCGGGTGCGCAATCGGTCAGCACTGGATGGAAAATGGCGAGCACGCCCTCATCGTCTATGACGACCTGTCGAAGCAGGCCGAGGCCTACCGTCAGGTGTCGCTGCTGTTGCGACGTCCTCCGGGTCGTGAGGCGTATCCGGGCGATGTGTTCTATCTGCACAGTCGCCTGCTCGAGCGTGCTGCCAAGCTCAGTGACGAGCGTGGTGCCGGTTCTCTGACTGCCTTGCCGATCATCGAGACCAAGGCCGGCGATGTGTCTGCATACATCCCAACCAATGTCATTTCCATCACCGATGGTCAGGTATACCTGCAGGACAACCTGTTCAAGTCGGGTGTACGCCCGGCTGTCGACGTCGGTATCTCGGTGTCGCGCGTCGGTGGCGCGGCGCAGATCAAGTCGATGAAGAGCGTTGCTGGAACGTTGAAGCTCGATCTTGCTCAGTTCCGCGAGCTCGAGGCCTTCGCCACCTTCGGCTCGGAGCTCGACGCAATCTCCAAGGCACAGCTCGAGCGTGGCTATCGCCTGGTCGAGCTGCTGAAGCAGCCTCAGAACAGTCCGATGCCGGTCGAGGAGCAGGTGGTGGTGGTGTTCGCCGGCACCAAGGGCTACCTCGACAGCCTGCCCGTTGTCGATGTTCGGCGCTTCGAGGGTGAACTGCTCGACCACATGCGCACCACGCAAGGTGCGCTACTGGCGGCTATGCGCGACGACGCAAAGGCCGACGTGCCCGCCGAGCTCGGCGATGTGATCGTCGAGTTCAAGGAGCGTTTCGTCGCCGCCACTGCCGAGGCTGCACGAATTGCCGACCCAACCGCCACCGATGCTTCCGAGCTTGGCGAAGCCGTGAGCCACAAGACCCTGGCGACGGAATAAGGCGATGGCTGGAGGTCAGGAGCGCATTCTTCGGGGACGGATTCGTACCGTCCAGGCCACGAAGAAGATCACGCGCGCCATGGAGCTGATCGCCGCATCACGCATCGTCAAGGCCCAGCAGCGAGTGGCCGCGGCCGTGCCGTACAGCGAGCAGATCACCGAGGTGGTCAAGGATCTGGCTGCCGCAGGCGGATCCACAGCTTCGCCGTTGCTCGCCGGTCGCCCCACCGTCAGCAACGTTGCCTACGTGGTGATCACCGCCGACCGTGGTCTGTGTGGTGGCTACAACGCCGGGGTGCAGCGCGCCGCCGAAGGTGAGATCAAGGCCGATGTGATGCAGGGCCGCGACTATTCGGTCATCGCTGTCGGTCGCAAGGCAGAGAGCTACTTCAAGTTCCGCGGCTACAAGATCAAGACCACATTCGCCGGGTTCAGCGATGCGCCGAGCTATGCCAACGCGAAGGAGATCGGTCAACACGTTGTCGACCTGTTCGTCAGCGGCGACGTCGATCGTGTCGAGCTGATCTACACCCGCTTCATCACCGCCGGCTCGCAAGAGGTCGTCCAACGTCCATTGGTTCCCCTCGACCGCGACACCGTTGCCGGTGGCGACGGTCGCCCGCCCTCCGACTCCGACGTCCCGTCGGGCGACTTCGAGTACGAGCCGGATCCGACGACGATCCTCGACTCGCTGCTGCCGAAGTACGTCGAGGCCCGAATCTACGCGGCGCTGCTGAATGCCGCGGCCAGCGAGCACGCCTTCCGCCAACGGGCGATGAAGAGCGCCACCGACAATGCCGAGGAGCTGATCAAGAACCTCAGCCGCATCATGAACCGTGCCCGTCAAGACTCGATCACCACCGAGATCATGGAGATCGTCAGTGGCGCCGAGGCGCTGTCCGGGGTCGACAAAGGACTTGTCATCGACTTCGAGATCATGCACGACGGCTCACCCGACACACCGACCGTACTCAGCACAGTTCGACAATGAGCAAGAAAGAGCACATGTCATGACCATGACCAACGACTCAGTAAAAGAGACAGATCTCAAAGACGGCCGCGTTGTCGGTATCGCCGGCCCGGTGGTCGACGTCGAATTCCCGCGAGGCTCGCTTCCGAAGCTCAACACAGCGCTCGAGTTCACCGTGCAGGTCGACGGCAAGCCGGTCGTCGTGCTGGCCGAGGTCGCCCAACAGCTTGGCGACAGCCGCGTGCGTGCGGTCTGCATGAAGCCAACCGACGGTCTCACTCGGGGCACTCCGGTGCGCAATCTCGGTCACGGCCTGCAGGTTCCCGTCGGCGACCGCACCCTTGGTCATGTGTGGAACGTGTGGGGCGACGTGCTCGACGACGATCCCGCCAAGTACGCCGACATGGAGCGCTGGGACATCCACCGCGACGCACCGCTGTTCGACGCCCTCGAGCCGTCGCGGCGCATGTTCACGACGGGCATCAAGGTCATCGATCTGCTCACCCCGTACTTGTCGGGCGGAAAGATCGGCCTGTTCGGCGGCGCAGGCGTCGGCAAGACGGTGTTGATCACCGAAATGATCAACCGCGTTGCCTCGAAGCATGGTGGCGTGTCGGTGTTCGCGGGTGTCGGCGAGCGAACGCGTGAAGGTACTGACCTTCGTATCGAAATGGAGGAGTCCGGGGTGTTCGAAAAGGCCGCCCTGGTCTTCGGTCAGATGGACGAGCCGCCGGGCGTGCGTCTGCGCGTTGCGCTGTCGGCGCTGACGATGGCCGAGTACTTCCGCGACGTGCAAAACCAAGACGTGCTGCTGTTCGTCGACAACATCTTCCGCTTCGTGCAGGCCGGCTCAGAAGTGTCGACGCTGCTCGGCCGTATGCCATCGGCCGTGGGATACCAGCCGACATTGGCCGACGAGATGGGTCAACTGCAGGAGCGCATCACCTCGACTCGTGGCCGTTCGATCACCTCGTTGCAGGCCGTGTATGTACCCGCCGACGACTACACCGACCCGGCACCGTTCACCACCTTTACCCACCTCGACGCAACCACCGAGTTGAGCCGTCAGGTGGCGGCCCTCGGCATCTATCCCGCTGTGGATCCGCTTGCTTCGACGTCAACCATCCTGCAACCCGACGTTGTGGGCGATCGTCACTATCTGGTGGCCCGCGGCGTGCAGGAGAATCTGCAGCGTTACAAGGAACTGCAAGACATCATTGCCATCCTCGGTCTTGACGAGCTGTCCGAAGAGGATCGTCTCACGGTGTCTCGGGCCCGCAAGATCCAGCGGTTCCTGTCGCAGCCGTTCTACGTCGCCAAGGTGTTCACGGGTATCGAAGGTGAGTTCGTGGAGGTCGAAGAGACTGTCGGGAGCTTCGAGGCGATTCTTCGCGGCGACATGGACGAAGTTCCCGAGCAGGCTTTCTTGAACGTCGGTGGTGTCGAGCAGGTGTTGGCGAAGGCCAAGTTGCTCGCCGAGCAGGTCGCGTAGTCCGTCATGGCGACGATGCAGGTCGAGTTGGTATCACCCGAGAAGGTCGTCTTCTCTGGTGAGGCGACACAGGTGATCACGCGCACGCTCGGCGGTGGCGAGATCGCGTTCCTGCCCGGCCACGCCGCGTTCCTCGGTGCTCTCACAGAGAACCACACCAGAATCACCTTGGCCGATGGCCAACAGCTCGATGTGGCAGTACATGGTGGGTTCGTGCAGGTTGGCGGCAACAAGGTCAGCATCCTCAGCGATATCGCCGAATTGGGTGACGACATCGATCGCGCCCGGGCCACGGCCGCAATGGAGCGAGCCGAGGCAACGCTGCGTCACGAACACGATGCCGAGGCAGTGGCTGCCTTGAGCCGGGCCCACGCCCGCCTCAACGCCTCCGGTGGAATCGGCACGGGCACCGGCGCCTCCCACTGACGCCCGCCACCTCACCGCGCCCAAGCGTTTGACATCTGCGGCCCCGTTGCGGGGCGTGAGTCATCAAACGGTCCAGGAGGGCTACGGCGAGGTGGGTCGGGGTCGTAGCATCGACGTATGGCCACTTCGTATCCGTTCACCTCGGCGTTGATCACCGGCGCGTCGAGCGGGATCGGCGAAGCGATGGTGCAACTACTCGGTGAGGCTGGCGTACCCCAAGTGATCGTCGCCCGGCGCGTCGATCGGCTCGACGAGTTGGCCGACCGGTACGAGGGCATCGAAGTTCTGGCTGCCGACCTCACGACCGCGAAAGGCGTCGACCTGGTCGTGCGTCGAATTGTCGATGCTGACCGTCCAGTCGACCTCGTGGTCAACAATGCCGGGTTCGGCACATCGGGCGCCTTTCACACGCTGGATCCAGATCGGCTCAGCGATGAGGTCGCCTTGAACGTCGGTGCGCTGACGCGCATCTGCCGGGCCGCGCTCGGCGTGATGGTGCCGCGCGGCAGTGGCTTTCTGCTCAACGTCAGCAGTGTGGCCAGCTTCCAGCCGGCACCGAAGCTGGCCGTCTATGCAGCCACCAAGGCCTACGTGACGTCATTGACAGAGAGCCTTCACGAGGAGGTGCGCGGTACCGGCGTGCACGTCACGGCGCTTTGCCCCGGGCTGACTCGAACCGAGTTCCAGAGTGTCAGCAACTCAGACTCGTACACCGAGCAGTATCCATCGTTGGCGTGGCTGTCGGCCAGCGATGTCGCCGAGGCAGGCCTGTGCGACGTCGCCAAAGGCCGGGCGTTGTCGATCCCCGGTGCGCTGTACAAGGCGATGGCTGCGGCATCGGGCATCGCGCCGCGGGGCCTGGCCCGACGTATCTCGAGCCTGGTTCAGCGCGGCTGAAGCTGCTGGTCAGCCGTAGTCGACTGCTGCGAACGACGAGAGTTTGTCGATGCGATGGCGGGCGTCGATCATCCGAACCGTGCCGCTCTTGGAACGCATCACCAGGCTTTGAGTACGCGCACCACCGTGCTCGTAGCGCACGCCACGCAGCAACTCGCCGTCGGTGATACCGGTGGCCGCGAAGAAGCAATTGTCGCCCTTGACCAGATTGTCGGTCGTCAGGACCTCGGAGAGGTCGTAGCCCAAGTCGATCGCCGCCTGGCGCTCGACCTCGTCGCGCGGGGCGAGCAGGCCTTGGATCTCGCCACCCATGCACTTCAGCGCGGCGGCGGCAGTGACGCCCTCGGGAGTTCCGCCGGTGCCGAGCAACACGTCGACGCCGGCGTCGGGCCACCCGGTCGCGATCGCACCGAAGATGTCGCCGTCGGTGATCAGCTTGACGCGAGCTCCGCTGGCGCGGACTTCGGCGATCAGGTCGGTGTGGCGCTCGCGGTCGAGGATGACCACGGTGAGGTCGCGGACGGATTCGCCCTTGGCCTTGGCGATCCATCGCAGGTTTTGGGTCGGCGTAGCGGTGATGTCGATCGAACCCGCGGCCTCGGGGCCAACGGCAATCTTGTGCATGTACACGCACGGACCGGGGTCGAACATCGTGCCGCGTTCGCTGACGGCGATGACAGCGATGGCGTTGGCGCGACCGTATGCGGTGAGCGTGGTGCCATCGATGGGGTCGACGGCGACATCGGTGAGCGGCGCGGTTCCGTCGCCGACCCGTTCGCCGTTGAACAGCATGGGGGCTTCGTCCTTCTCGCCTTCGCCGATGACGACGATGCCATCCATCGGCACAGTGGAGAGAACGGTGCGCATGGCGTCGACCGCGGCCTTGTCGGCGCCGTTCTTGTCACCACGCCCGACCCAGCGTGAAGCCGAGAGTGCAGCGGACTCGGTGACTCGCACCAACTCGAGTGCCAGGTTGCGATCCGGCTGCTGTGGAGACTGATTCGGGGCCATCGCCCGTCCACCGTACCGCGTGGCGACGGTGGACGGACGAAGCCCGTTGGATTACGTCTTGATGTGATGCTGTCGCCGGCTGCGTTTGGCGTCGTGAAGTAGACGTGTGCGCTGGCTGATCTGGCGAAGGCGATCTTGGCGATCGTTGATCAGCTGTTGGGCGACGTAGGGGTGGTTTGTGAACATGGGAGTGCTCCCTTGAGTGATGTTTGGTGGGTTTGGAAGAGAATCGGGCGCGCGCGCGAGCGCACTCGATGGTTCGTGGGGCAGGTTGAGCGATTCGCGAAGAAGCGGTCGTCAGGCCGTGCGCATGCCGATGCCGCAGGGGTGCGCGACAACGTCGAACGCTGAATCGATACTGATCAACAACATTGGGCACCTCCTTTCGTCTCGGTTCCGGCAAGAGTGCCAGACCGACGCGGCGGCCGTCCAACGAATTAACGCGGGTACAGTCGAACGCCATGACGATTGCTGTGGAGCGGTGCATCGTCTCGCGGGATCTGGCCGAGCCGAGACTCAGTCTCGACGGACGATGCGTCGTGTACGCCATGTCAGCTGCCGGGTCAGCGGCGCTGCTGATCGACACGCTCGACGGCTCGCCCGTTCGTCAACTCACCGCATACCCGCCTCCGCGACCGGGTCGTGGGTTCGGCGGTGGATGCTGGTGTTGGAGCGCCGACGGCGCAGCGGCGATCTACGTCGCCGTCGATGGGAATCTGTGGTTGCAACCGGTGCCGACCGGAAGTGTGCGCCAGCTGACGCAGCTCGGTCCTGACCGAACTGCAGCAGCACCTGCTGCAGTCGCCGACGGCAGCCGCGTCGTGTATGTGGTCGACGAATGCGAAGTGTGGGCAACTCGGCTCGACGACGGATCAAGCGAGCGACTCGACAGGGGCACCGCCGACTTCATCTTCGATCCGGCCGCGACGCCCGACAGTACGGCTGTGGTGTGGCAGGGATGGAACGTGCCTGACATGCCGTGGGATTCGTCTCGAGTCGAACGGGCGACGTTGGATCGAACTGGCGTCGACGAGTACGTGCCGAGCGCGAGCATTCAACAGATCCGCTTCATGCCCGATGGCACGCCTGTGTGCTTGCGTGACGACAACGGTTGGCTCAACGTCTGGCTCGACGATGCACCGCTGATCGACGAACCGTTCGAGCATGGCGGCCCGAGTTGGGGCATGGGCCAACGATCGTACGTCGTCTCACCCGATGGTCGGCGGGTCGCCTTCAACCGCAACGACGGCGGATTCGGACGGTTGTGTGTCGTCGATGTCGGCAGTCGCAGCATTCAGGAAGTGGCACGCGGTGTGCATGGTCAGCTGTCGTGGCATGCAGGCCGGGTTGCTGCATTGCGATCGGGAGGGCTCACCCCGACCCAGGTGGTCGTCTACGACGATGTCACGTGGGAACGCACGGTCGTGGCAGTCGGTCCATTGAGCGGCTGGGAAGATCTGCCGCTCGCTGAACCCGACCTCGTCGAGATCGCTGCGACGGACGGCTGCACGCTGCACGCCCGCCTGTACCGCGCCGACACGTCGACCGATCGTCTGTTGTGTTGGCTGCACGGCGGCCCGACCGATCAGTGGCAGGTCACGTTCATGCCGCGCATCGCCTACTGGCGCTCACAGGGATGGAACGTGCTCGTGCCCGACCACCGTGGTTCGACAGGCCACGGTCGCGTCTATCAGCAAGCCCTGCGCGGCCGCTGGGGCGAACTAGACGTCAGCGACATCGTCGACGTGATCGGTCACGCCCATGTGCACGGCTGGGGCTCACCGAGGCGAACCGCAATCATCGGCTCGTCCGCTGGAGGCTTCACGGCCCTTGGTGTGGTCGCTTCGAATCCTGAGCTGCTCGCGGCCGCAATTGTTGCCTATCCGGTCACCGATCTTTCAGACCTGGCCGAACGCAGTCACCGCTTCGAGCGGCACTACAGCGACTCGCTCGTGGGACGGCTGCCCGATGCAGCGGCGTTGTACCGCGACCGGTCGCCGTTGAGCTTTGCGAGTCGACTGGCCGCCACGCCGATGCTGGTCTTGCACGGCGATAGCGATCCGGTTGTTCCGGTCGATCAGAGCCGCGCCTTCGTCGAGCGTTGTCTGGCGGCAGGTGGTCGGGTCGAGTTGGTGGTGTATGAGGGTGAGGGTCACGGGTTTCGCAAGCCCGAGAATCAGCTCGACGAGTACCGCCGTATGCAGGGGTTTCTGGCCTCACACGTTCTTGGCGGATATCGTCAACTCTCGTGACCGACGATTGGAACCCGAATGATCCCGACGCGACGCGGGTGCACTACGACCTGGAGAATTGGTCCTTTGAGCAGATGGCGGAGCTCGCCGCAGCGCTAGCCGATGCCGAAATTCCTCATGCGTGGGATGGCAACGAACTGATCGTGCCCGACTCGGCAGAGGAAGCGACCGACGACGTCGTCGCCCAGGTCGAGATGCGATTGGGAATGGCCGCCGATGACGCCGAGAGTCCAGCCCGTGAACCGATTCCGTTGGCCGACGATGCCGGCTCCACCGAGTATGACCTGGCCGAGTGGGAGCCGAGTGAGCGCGAGTTGATCACGTCTCATTTGGTTGCCAGAGGTCTGCCGTTCCGCTGGGAGGAGGATGTTCTCCTCGTTGGAACCGATGACGAGGAGTTGGTCGATTCCATCCTCGACGACGTCGAGAACGACGAGGGTGTCGAGTTGCCCGACGACGACGAGAGCGTCGAAGCGGATCGACTTCCATTCGAGACGTTGACGACGTTCTTTCTCGCCGGCGATCGGCTGCAGCGCAACCCACTCGACGCCGACGGCCTCGAGCAATTGCTCAGCGCCACCGACGTTGCGGATCCCGATCGTCCGCCGTACGGCGTCGACAAGCGACTGTGGCTACGTATGTGCGAACTCGCCGACGAGCTTGCCGCGGCGCTCGTTGACGGCGACGAGCCCGACGTGATCGAGACACAAGCCGTCGCCGCCGAACTGCACGACCTGCTGCGACCGTACGTGTAAGGAGCGATGTCGTGCTGTTGGCCGAGTTGGAGGTCTGGCATTCCCGTCCGGTTACTCCAACGCGCCGCGTCTCCCTCGGGCATCTGGTGTTGCCGGTCGACCCGACTCCAGGGTTCGGTGGACTGTTGCTCGGCGCGGTGATCGCTGCTCATTTGCCCGAGGTCGACGACGACCTGCTACCCGACGTTCATCGCCTGCTCGATCAGGTCAGCCGTGGCGAGCGTGTTGTGCAGCCGCGCCTGCTGCATCGCTATCAGGTCGACCGCCATGGTCTTGCTGTCAGCGTGCACAGGCTGGAGGGCGAGGGCGACAGCGTTCGGTTCAGTCTCAATCCGCAGGGCGCTTCCTTGGCCCAGGTGCTCGGAGCAATCTACGCCGTCGAACGTCTCAGTATTGACGCTCGCCGTGCACTCAATCCGTCGTTGCACAAGGCCATGCGGTGGCGTGGTGCGATCGGACCATCATTCATCGCCAACCTGGCCGGCGCTGCCGGCTCGATGTTGACAACCATGGCCGATCCGAAGGCCTGGGCGCTCGAGCTGTTGGGCTTTCCGATGGGCACTGGAAAGGTCACCAAGAAAGAAGTGATGGCGCAATTCAGATCGAGGCTGCGCGAGGTACATCCCGACTACGGCGGCGACCATGGAGTGGCCGGTCACGAGATCGAACGTCTTGGCGAAGCGCGCCGGATCCTGCTCGCATGAACCTGCTCCTGTTTCCCGGGGCGGGCTCGACGAGCACACACTCCAGCCTCATCGCGATTGCCGAAGCCGTTGCACCGATGCAGTGCGTACGTGCCGACTTCGCCTATCGCAAGGCCGGACGCAAGGCACCCGACCGCACACCAGTGCTGCTGCAGACCGTGCGAGACGAGGCAGCGCCGTTGATCGCCGATGGGCTCGTGCTCGGCGGACGGTCAATGGGAGGACGGATGTGCTCGATGGTCGTCGCCGATATCGATGATCCGGTTCCGGCGAAGGGTCTGGTGTTGATCTCGTATCCGCTGCATCCGCCGGGCAAACCCGAGTCGCTGCGCGCCGAGCATCTGCCGCGACTGGCCGTGCCGTGCCTGTTCATCCACGGCACCCGCGATCCGTTCGGTACACCGGCCGAGTTGCTGCACTGGACGGCGACCATCCCCGGTGACGTGACTCACCATTGGATCGAAGGGCGCGGCCACGACCTGAAAGGTTCCGACTCGATGATTGCGGCGACAGTTGCGGCGTGGATCTCAGCGCTCGGTTAGGGCATCCTGCGGATTGATCTGCTCGAGCTCGAGGTGGGCAGTTTCGGGGTAAGCGACGTAGGCGATGACCGCTGCGAGCAGTTGCCCAAACGCCACAACCAGCATCGACTGCCCGTAGCTCCAACCGCGATGTACCAATGCGCCGACCAGGAGTAGACCGATGCTGCTCCCGGCCAATGACAGCGCAGTGATGAAGCCATTGGCGCGGCCACGGTTCCCCGTCGGGAAAAGCTCGGTTCTGTACACGGTGAAGGCCGGGTACGCAGCCCCGGCGAGGAGGCCACCGACCAGCGCCAGCAGCCACATGGTCGTCCCACCGAAGGCAAATGTGCCGACGAGCAGCATCGTGGACACCGGCATGCAGATGGCCAGCACCGCCCGTCTGCCGACCATGTCGGCGATTCGGCCACCCACGATCAGACCAAGAGAGGCTGGGGTCGCGGTGCAGATCGTGAACAGCGCAATTCCGCCGCCCGTGTAGCCGCGCACATCGTCGAGGTATCTGTTCTGGAAGAACGACGCGGGAGCGACGAACAGGTTGGCCGATATAGCGACGATGGCGATGATCGCAAAGCGGCGGCGATCGAGTCGCGGCGCTATGGCGTGACGCTGTTCGAACCGATGCGTCTCGGGCAGGTGCCGGGTCAGGCTGATCGCCGGCAACAGCCAGATCAGCGACAGCAAGTACACCAGTCGCCAGCCCTCGCGACCGAGGTCGGCCAGCCGAAGTGCCAGCACGGCCACAGCAGCGCCGAGCCCTCCCGCCAGAGCCAGCACGCTGAGGGCGTAGGCGCGGCTGTTGCGCGGCATCTCTTCCGCCGCGACTACACCGATCAGTAGTGCCAGCGCCAACCCGACTGGTCGCCCGATCGCCTGCGTGCCGACCAGCACCCAGAAGTTGGGGGCAATCGCACCGAGGACGCACCACAACGGCGCTACCCAGGCCGTGACGATGATCATCTTGCGACGCCCTCGGCGGTCTGCGAGCAGCGCGAACGGAATGGCGATCACCACGCCGAGCCGCACCACTACACCGCCGACGCCCTGGGCGCGCTCGTCGATCCCGAATCCGTCGGCGGCAAAACTGGCGGTCTGCGTGAAGAGGGTGTTCGCGAAAGCCGCCGCCATCGACGCCGCCGCGAGCAGCCCGAGAATTGCGACATGGCGTTGAGTCAGAAGGTCGGGAGGCGACCACCACGGTTTGGTTCCATCGCGTGGTCGATGACGCAACGTGCCACGCATGGGACGGGCGAACAGCCAACCGAACCACGGGATGACGAGCCGGTATCGAATCGTTTCGTCAACGGTCGTGGCACACTCGATGACCGTTCGCTGGTACGTCGTGAACGGGCCGTTGTGCTGGGCAAACGTGACCGATTCGCCCTCGACCGATTCGAGCTTCTCCTCGAGAAGGTCGTCACGGGGAGTCAAAGCGCGCTGCGCCTCGGGTGTGCCGGCCGGCCACGACTGGTGCAACGTCCGTTCGCTGCGGGACACGCCACGAGGCTACTGGTGGTCGACGCGGCATCCGACGCCGGATGGGTACAGGATGGGCCATACTTGTGACCCATGGATTCCGACCGGATTGTCATTCGCCGCGCCGCGCCCCTGCGCGGACAGGTCGTGGTTCCAGGTGCCAAGAACTCTGTACTCAAGTTGATGGCCGCAACGTTGCTGGCCGACGGCGTGTACCGATTGTCGAACGTGCCGGCCATCGCCGACGTTGCGATCATGAGCGATCTCCTCGCGGCTATCGGGGTATCGACCTCGTTCGAGACCGATGGCTCGATCACGATGACGAATCATGGCGAGATCACGCCCGTCGCTCCGTACGAGCTCGTCGAACGCATCAGGGCGTCGATCAACGTGCTCGGCCCACTGCTCGGCCGCTGTGGTCGGGTGACGCTATCGCTCCCGGGTGGCGATGACTTCGGCAGCCGGCCCATCGATATGCATCTCAAAGGTCTCGAAGCGATGGGCGCGAGCTTCGAACTGCAACACGGCTATGTCGAGGCCACCGCTGATCGCCTGCGCGGAGCCGACATCACGCTCGAGTTTCCCAGTGTTGGCGCGACGGAAAACATTCTCACCGCGGCCGTGCACGCCAAGGGCACGACGGTGATCGACAACGCTGCCCGCGAGCCGGAGATCGCCGATCTGTGCGCGATGTTGACTTCGATGGGCGCTGAAATCGAGGGTATCGACTCGTCGACGTTGGTCGTACACGGTGTCGAGCCGGGCTCGCTGCACGCCGCGGATCACGCTGTCGTCGCCGACAGGATCCAGGCCGCAACGTATCTCGCAGCTGTGGCCGTCAGCGGTGGCGAAGTGCTGCTGCGTGGTGCCCGTGCCGATCACATGGAGATGCTGCTGCGGCGTTTTGCCGACATGGGCGTGACGATCACGTCGAGCAGCGACGGCCTGGCTGTGTGGGCGCAAGAGAGGCTGCGTTCGATCGACGTCGCCACGCTTCCGTACCCGGGCATCGCCACCGACTACAAACCGCTCATCGTAACGATGTTGGCTGTCGCCGATGGCGTTGGCATCGTCACAGAAAATCTCTATCCGGGTCGGTTCCGGTATGTGGAGGAACTACTGCGACTCGGTGCCGACATCCGCACCGACGGTCATCATGCGGTCGTGCGTGGCATCGAACGGCTCAGCGGTGCGCCGGTGCGCGCCCCCGACATCCGAGCCGGGGCGGCGTTGGTGGTGGCAGGCCTCGCCGCGGAAGGCGAGACGATCGTCAGTGGTGTGCATCACGTCGACCGAGGCTACGACGACCTCGTCGGTCGGCTCGTCGGCCTCGGCGCCGACATCGCCCGGATCTGACGCTTCGCCTCGCTACCGCTCGACTTTCGGTGACGGCGGAGCTTTCGAGCCCTTTGTCACTGGCTTCTGCTCAACGGCACCGACTCGCTTGCGCGCCAACATGAGCAAACCGACGATCACCGCGATCGGGCCGAGCACGAGCAGGATCTCGTCCCAACCGCCCTGGTGGGCGATCACAGCCATGCTCCGTGCCATGTGGCACGCGCGGGAATGAGGAGTGACGAACGAAACGTTGTCATGAGTCGCAATCCTACGGTCGATCCTGCTTCAATGACAGACGGCCTCCACCGAAAGAACGTCGACACCATGCGTGCCCAAGTCGAAGAAACCATTGAAGTCATCCGC
>JANPBZ010000195.1:0-6391 GCA_031430695.1 Ilumatobacteraceae bacterium | reverse complement strand
AGCGCTGGCGGTCGCCCAGATCGACAAGCGCGCCGGCCACATCCCCGGTGCACGCAGCGCACCGTGGTCGGCGGTGCTCGGCGCAGACACCACGCTGCGACCGGTCGACGAACTCCGCGCTCATTACAACAATCTCGGCATCGACGACGGTGTCGAGACGGTGACCTACTGCGGCTCGGGTGTCAGCGCGTGCATGAACGTGCTGGCGATGGAACATGTGGGTCTCGGGATCCCCCGGCTGTACGTGGCGAGTTGGTCGGGCTGGTCAGCCGACCCGAACCGTGAAGCCGCGACCGGTGAGTGAACTCTCGCTCGACGTCCTCCACGACCTTCGGCGTCGGCGCAAGCGCCGTCGCCTCGGCGACATCGAGTGGTTCGACGCCGCCTACCGCGTGTATCTCGTCGCCCTGTTCGGTGGCGGGACCGTGCTGTGGATCAGCAGTTCGATCAGTGACACCACCGTCTCGGACCAAGCCGTGGCAGACATCGCCAGGAATGGTCCGGCGCTGATCGGCCTCATCACCACACTTGCCTTTCTCGCCGCGCTACGCAGCGGGGCACAGGGTGGCCCGCTCGCGCTGGAAGCGCCCGACGTCGCCTACGTCATGCTCTCACCGGTCGATCGGATGCGAGCGTTGCTGCGCCCTGTCACCCAACGGGCCCGCAGCGCGGCGGCGCTTGCCGGCACGTTCGGCGCGATCGTCGGTCAGTTGGCCGGCAGGCGACTACCCGGCACCCCCCTGGCCTGGGCGGCAAGCGGCGCGGCGTTCGGCATCACCACTGCCTTGCTGTGGGCCGGCACAGCGCTGATCGCCCACGCCATACGGATGCCTCTGTGGCTGGCCACGTCGATCGGCCTCGTCGGCGTGGCGTGGCAGGGCGCGGCGTTGGCCTGGCATCTACCCGGGCCAGCCAACCTCGACGGCAGCCTGGCCATGTGGGGCTGGCGACAGGGTCCGATCGATCTCGTCGCGCCACTGCTGGCCGTCATCGTGCTACTTGTCGGCGTGGGCATGTTGCAGCAGACCTCGCTCGATGCGCTGGCCCGGCGCAGCAGCCTGGTCGCCCAGCTCCGTTTCGCCGTCACCATGCAGGACCTGCGCACCGTCATCTTGTTGCGCCGGCAGTTGAACCAGGAACAGACCCGCGGTACGCCGTGGATGTCGGTGCCACGATGGATCCAGCGGCCCATTCCCCGGCGCGGCATCGCCAGCATGGCTCGCTTTCCGGCAACTCGACTGGTGCGAATGACAGGCTTCGCGGCGATGGCGGGCGTCCTGCAAGCCATGGTCGTACGTGGCACCACTCCGGCGATCATCGGCACCGCGTTGATGCTGTTCGTGCTGGGACTCGAAGCGATGGAACCACTGTCGCAAGAGGTCGACCAACCCGACCGCACCGAAAGCCTGCCGATCGAGCGCGGCGAGTTGCTCGTGCGCCACCTCGTCGCCCCGGCCATCGCCCTCGTGCCCTTCGCCGTGATTGCCGCGGTCAGCGCCGTTGCCGTCCTTGGCACGACCGGGGCGATCGCCCCAGCGGCCATCTTGGCCCTGCCGACGATTCTCGCGGGTGCCGGAGGTGGTGTGGTCAGCATCGTGCGCGATGCGCCCGACCCGGCCAAGGGTTCTTCGCAGCAGGCCTTCGTTCCGCCGGAGATGGCCGGCATATCGAGCGCGATGCGCATCGGCCTGCCGGTCCTGATCAGCGCACTCGCCGCCAGCACGATCTTGCTCGTTCGCCAGGCCGAACGGCTCGGCAACTCGCCCATCGGTGCCGCACTGCGCGGCGCTGTGGGCGCGTGCCTGTTGATCTTCCTCATCGGCTATTGGGTTCGCCGGCGGGATCAGTGGCGGCGCAAGATTCGCCAGTTCATGTCCGATGGCCAGAACTACACCAAGCAGCAGCGGAGCACCCCGGCATGACCGAACTGGCAACTCGCCAATTGATGAAGACCTACGGCGATCGGCCGGCGCTGGAGCCGCTGACACTCGACATCGCTTCGGGCACGAAGGTGGCCCTTGTCGGTCACAACGGCAGCGGCAAGACCACGCTGATGAAGATGGCCGCCGGGCTTCTCGATCCCACCGAGGGCAGTGTGTTGATCGGTCGCCACGCCGCAGGCAGCCAAGAGGCTCGTCGGTTGCTGTCGTGGCTCAGCGATTCGCCGACGTTCTACGACGACTTGTCCTTGTGGGAGCACCTCGAGTTCGTCGCCCGGTTGCACGGCGTCACCGATTGGCAAGCACGCGCCGAAGAACTGCTGGAACAGATCGGCCTCAGCGCTCGGCGCGACGACATCCCGACGACATTCAGCCGCGGACTGCGCCAAAAGGCCGCGATCAGTCTGGCGTTCATCCGACCCTTCCAATTGATGCTGGTCGACGAGCCCTTCGTCGGCCTCGACGAGCCCGGGAAGCAAGCGCTGCTGACCATGCTCGACGCGGCATCACAGCGCGGCGCGACCATGGTGATCGCGACACACGAACTGGCATTCGTGAAGCAGGTCGGCCGCTTGTTGGCGCTACGCGACGGCGAGTTGGTGTACGACGGTGCGCCCTCCGACACCGACGTGCACGCCCTCGTGCTTCCCAGCTGAGGCAGACCTTCGAAAAGTCGTTGTCAACCTGTCACCCGAGGTGATCGCAACGGCCGTCGCGGACACTACGCTCTCGGTCCATGCAGGAATTCGAATCGATCAGCGCCTCGTCCTACGATCCGTCGGCTCTCGCCGCCAAGCTCACCGCCAAGGCCGCCGAGGGTTGGTCGGTCGTCGCCATCGTCCCGACAGGTGGCGATGTCACCGCGTTCTTGTCCCGCGACAAGGGTGGCGACGGCGCGGCAAAGACGACCGAGGAAAAGCCGGCCGACTCAAAAGCAGGCGACAAGCCAGCCGACGACAAGCCAGCCGACGACAAGCCGGCCGACGATGCTCCTGCACCCGTGCTTCCCGCCAAGACCGGCTCAGAACTGAAGCCCGAAGCCGTCAGCGAGCCGTCGGGATGGGCAATCGCTCCCGAGCCCGCCACCCCCACGCCCGAGCCGACCGGCGTGCAGCCGACCATCGGCATCCAGCCGACGTCGACGTACCAACCCGCAGTCACGCCCGTCGCCGAGCCTGCTCCGGCAGCGGCACCCGCAGCGGTGGTGCCTGCGGCGGTCACCCCGACACCCGATCCTGCACCGGCCCCCGCGGTCCCGGCCGGCTGGTACGCCGACCCGGCAGGCCGATTCGAGCTGCGATATTGGGATGGCAGTACCTGGACCGAGCATGTTTCTCGCGCCGGCCAGCAGTTCACCGATCCTCCCGTCGCGTGACGTCGTCGGCTCCAGAGCCGAGGCAACCGACCGGCGGCGAAGCCTGATCGCCGACATCGCTCACTAGCCTCGGTTCGAATGCGCGCCACATCGGTCGGCCACGCCGGCATCTTGATCGACACCGGCGACGGATCGATCCTGTGCGACCCGTGGTTCCTGCCGGCCTTCTTCGGATCATGGTTCGTGTTCCCGCGTAACGATCAACTCTCCGCCGAGTTGATGGAACGCATCGAACACCCGGACTATCTGTACATCTCCCACCTGCATGCCGATCACCTCGACGAGCCGTGGCTCGCCGATCACGTCGACCGCTATACGACGGTGCTCATCCCCGGGTACCCGACGCGAGAACTCGAGCGCAGGATCCGCTCGTTCGGCTTCGACAAGATCGTTCGCACGACGGACGGCGAGGAGTTGGAGCTGGGCCCGAACCTGCGCGTCGCGATCCACGTCGAGACCAGCATCACCGATGGACCTGGCGGCGACTCTGCGCTGGTGGTCAGCGACGGGACCGCGCGGCTGGTCAACCAGAATGATTGCCGCACCGACGATCTCGACGCGCTGCGAGCGCACGGTCCGGTGGATCTCCATTGGCTGCAGTACAGCGGCGCCATCTGGTACCCGATGGTCTACGACGAGCCACTCGAGCGCATGCGCGAACTGGTCAACGCCAAGGTCGTCAGCCAGTACGCCAGAGCGATGCGCTACGTCGATTCGTTGGGTGCGCGAGCGGTCGTGCCGAGCGCTGGGCCACCAGCGTTCCTCGACCCCGAACTGTTTCGATTCAATGTGATCACCGGTGACGAGCTGAGCATCTTCCCCGACCAGCCGAGTTTCATGAGCCGGCTGGCATCTGCCGGACATCGCGGTGTGCTGGCCATACCCGGCACCGCCATCGACGTCACGACCGATTCGATCACCGTCACTCATCCGATCCCCGATGAGGCCGTCGATGCGATCTTCGCCCACAAGGCCGACTACCTCCGCCGGTATCAGGCGGATTGGATGCCCTGGCTCACCGACATGCATCGCAGCTGGAATCCGCCCAGCACCGATCTGCTGACAACGCTGAAGGCATGGTGGGAGCCACTGCTGGCGATGGCGCCATCGCTGTGCGGCGGTGTCGGGGATCGCTGCCTGCTCCGCGCCGGCGACCTCGCCGTGATCATCGACTTCCCGCAGGGCGAGGTGCGCGAGTACGCCGGCGAGACTCACGCGTTTCGTTTCGAGATCCAGCGAGAGCTGGTCGAAACCGTGGTCGCCCAACGCTCGGTCGACTGGAGCAACGCCCTGTTCTTGTCCTGCCGGTTCCGGGCATGGCGGGCCGGACCGTTCAACGAATACGTCTACAACTTCTTCAAGTCGCTGTCGCCCGAGCGCATGCGCCGCACCGAGGCCGAAGCCAAGCAGCGTCTCGACCCGAACCGCGACGACCTGGCCGGCGAGGAGATCAGGATCGGCGACTACATCGTCGAGCGGCTGTGCCCGCATCGCCAGGCCGATCTCAGCGTATTCGGCGAAATCGACGACCACCAGATGGTGTGCACGCTGCACGGCTGGCGGTTCGATCTCGAAACCGGTCGCTGCTTGACCGCGGACGATCGTCGATTGCGCATCCGTCGAGCCGACGACTGACTCAAGGTCTCCCGCGTTTGTGCCGATAACGCAATATGCGAAGGTCTCGGGGGCGTCTCGTCGGTATCGGCACAGACTGGCGCACAGTCCTCGACAGGTGGCTGGTCATGGTCCAGCTCGATGCCGGCCAGCAGCTCGATCTCAGCATCGTCGACGCCGCCGCCGACGTCGTCGAGACCCTGCACACGCGACGCCGCGGGCTGCGCGGCGCGCTGCGCCGGCTCGGCAACACCATGGGCGATCTCGGCTGGCCGCTCGAACAGCTCAACACCTGGGTTGCCGAGCTCTCGACCCTGACCACTCGCTCACGCCGCGCTGAACTGCATGCGTTCGAATCGATCGCCGCCCTCGCCGAGGGATGGGCAGAGCGATACGTGCGCGGTGCCCACTCCGGGGTGTGCATCGATGCTGTCACCGGTCTCGGCACCCCAGCGGTACTGCGAATTCGGCTCAAGGAGATCTACCAGCACTGTCGCGCATTTGGGATCGCACCGAGCGACGCCTACTGCTTCGTGATCGTCGACGCCGAGACCGACGACCTCGCCCCGTTCGAGCGCGACGCCGTGATGGTGACAACCGCCGGGGTTGTTGGCGACGTCTTCGGTGCCGGCGAAACCATCATCCGCCACCGCGGCCGTGTCCTCGTATTGGCCAGCAAGTCGGACTCCACGCGCTACCGCACGTCCATGCTGATCGAAGCGCTGCAAGCTGCTCCCATCACCCGCTCTGCCGATCTCGCCGTGTGGAGCGACGAGCTACCGACATCGACGATCGACCTCGACCGTCATCTCCGTGAATTGGTCGGCTGACAGCTCGAACTAGCTAGCTGTGCACCCACACCGTGATGCGCAGCGGCATGAGGTTCTGATCCCAGATGAAGTCCATCGCGCCCGTGCTCAGTCGTACACAACCATGTGACGCTGGATAGTTGGGCACGTTGGTCATGCCGTGGACGGCAATGCCGCCGCGGAAGTACTTGGGTCGGTAGATCTTGCCGAGGTCGCCCTCCCACCAGCCCTCCGGGCGTTCGCGGGTGGTACGGAACAGGCCTTCCGGCGTGACCGCATCGCCCTTTTCGATCTTGGTCGGATCCTTCTGATTGACCGCCTCGTAGGGGATGCCGCTTCCCGTAGAGGTGTTGAACGTCCAGAGGGTCTTGCCGTCGGCAACGATGAACAGCAACTGCTTCGCCTTGTCGATCTCGACGAGGGTGCCGGTGTCGGCAGCTCCGTGAGCCTTCTCGACGAAGTTGGCCAAGTAGTCGGCTGTGGTCTGGTCGACCAAGCCATCGGCGGGGAGTCCGATGTACTTCTGGAAGGCCATCACCGCCTGCTTGGTCGTGAAGCCGTACTCGCCATCGGCGCCGGCGTTCCAGAAGCCAAGCTGCAGCAACCTGGCCTGAATCACCGCTGTGGCCTCGCCGCTATGCCCGCCAACTGCT
>JANPBZ010000194.1:0-6333 GCA_031430695.1 Ilumatobacteraceae bacterium | reverse complement strand
GTACGGGGTAGCGCACGGTGCACCGATCACGACGATGCCGGCACCGTGCAAATCGTCGACGGTGGTCGACGGGAGACCGAGAAACGTTCCGGAATCACCAGCGTCGAACATCGAACCAAGGCTTGCCATCCGCACAGCTTGGCGTATCTGCGACTACGCGGGGATCAGTCGCGCATTCATCAGCGATTCGTCGACACAGTCGCGAAGGGCTCGGACCGCACCGAATCCAATGCCGTGTCGAACTTCAGCGAGAATCGCAGTGGTGCACGACGGGATCGCACGTAGACCAAGCCCACGTACAGGCCTGGGCCGATTTGGCGAATCTCGTCGCGAACCCACAATCCATGAGGTCTTCGAGTAGTCGAGCAAGATGCACGGTCGCCCATCGAGACGGCTCGAGTCGACGTAGACATCGGCGGTGATGGCCCTGACCCCGAACGGCGAGATGAGGTTGCACAGACTCTGGCTTCGAGGGTCGAATTTCTTGCCGCGCCACGCCAGAAGCCGTACCAGCGCGAGCAGCGGTTTGGTCGCCGACGTGCCGGTGGCGATCAGCGCCTGACCGTCGCCCTTACCGACGGGGATCTCGCCGGCCTCAGCGCTGGCGAAAAGCTCATCGAGTGCGCTCCCCCTTAGCGAGGGCAGTTCGCCTGAAGTCAACACGGCTGGTCTCCTTCGGTCTCGTCGTCTATTCGCCGCGGCCGGCGGATCGGATCATTCCGGCCGCAACCAATCCGGCGCCGATGACGACGTGGAGTACGTCGTCGGTGGTCCTCCATCGGAACCACCGATGTGGAAACAACCCCCGCCGGCTGGCAACCGCCTGGTACAGATCGATTGCGCCGAACCCGATGTTGAAGGCCCGCGCCGTCACATGGCGTCGCGACGCCGCGATCCCGGCAGCGCCGAAGAACAGGTGGAAGATGTTGTAGGCGGGCGCGCCGCTGGTGAGCGCCTTCTTCGGCGGGATGACAAACCCGGCGACGCCGACCACGATCAGCGTCGCACCAAAGCCTCGCGCCACCAAGCGATTGACATCGTGCCGCGGCGTCATGAATCGTGCCGAATGTTCATGCACGATATTCGACGCCGACAGCGCCACGGATCGCCCGGCCGGACTGCGATTCAGGCCAGGGCGATGCCGGCTCGACGACCGACTTCGCGACCGTCGACCGCGGCGCGCCAGTGTCGAGACCGCAGCGTCAGTACGCCGAAGCCGGCTAGCAGCAACACCGCTCCCACACCGAAGGCAAGGTGCAGGTTGGTGGCATCGCCGATCGAACCGATGACCAGCAATCCGATGCCGTACGACACGCCCTGCGCGGACTGCATGATCGACATCACCCTGCCTCGGCTGGCCGCTGGTGAGTCGCGCTGGATGATCGTCGACGAGGTGATGTACAACCCTGCCGCGGAGCCACCGAGCAACGCCGAAGCACACACGACCCAGACAGCGCTGGGTGCTGCTGCGTAGAAGCCGAGCCCGATCGCGGACGTGATGATGAGCCGTCCGATGAGGCGCGATCGCGGGTGACGGTGGGCGAGCACCGTGACAATGACACCGCCGATGATTGCGCCGAATCCCTGCGCTGACGCGACCATGCCGGCCAAGCCGGTGCCACCGCCGTACTCCAACCGCGCATAGATCGGAATGAGGCCCATGAACGGAACGATCGTGAGGTTGAACAGCACCAGCAAGGCGATGCCATGCCAGCAGCCCGGCGTGAAGCGGGCCGTTCGCAAACCGCCCACCAATCGGTCGACGATCGTGCCATCACTGTGTGCCGCTGGGAAGGCGCGGCGAACCAGGGCAACGGCGGCGGCAAGCACCACGAACGAGACTGCGTTGAACCCGATCGTCCAGGCCGGTCCAACTGTCAACGTCAGCGCAGTGCCCAGCAACGGCCCGATGATGCGGCCGCTGTTCCACGAATAGACCCCCAACGAAACCATCGCCAGAAACTCCTCGGGGGGAACCAGGTCCGGAAGCATGGCCGCGTACGCAGGCGCCCCCAAGGCCCCTGCCGCACTTGCAAGAAGGATCAGCACGATCAACAGTGCCGGGGTCCGAATGCCGAGGCCGAGCGTCACCGCTAACGCGGCGGTGACCAAAGCCTGCACCATCAACGCCGACGCGAAGACCTTGCGACGATCGAAGCGATCGGCAAGCAGCCCGCCGACCGGAGAGGCGAGTGCCTGAGGCGTGAACGTGGCCAGCGCGACCAATCCGGTCTGTATGGCCGAGCCGGTACTGGTGGCAACCAGGCTGCCGACGACGATCAACTGCACCCACGTACCGACGTCGCTGACTACTGCGGCACCCCACAGCAACCGCACCGCTCGATGGCGTAGGGGCAAGAAGGGGTGGTTTGTCACAACGTGCACCAATGTACCGGTACAGACGATTGAGACAGGCCGGTTTTGATAGGCCATTTGGCACATTCCGGCATCGCAGTCCCAGCTGGTCCTAGCACTAAAGGGCCACTTGACTCGACGCCCGAGTCGTCGTCAACTGTCGTGGTCGGGCACGGAGGTGAAGGGGGCGCTGAAAGAGGTCGACATGAGTTGGAGCACCCGGATCAGCAACGTGGCGGCCTTTGTGCTGATCACCACTCTCGTACTCCCCGGAATCGACGGATTCGCCCCGCTCGCCGTTGCGGTTCCACCCGCAGCTCCCACGCTGCTCGCGCCTGCAAACGGCGCAAGTGTCACGATTCCTCTGACAATCTCCTGGTCGCAGGTGCCCGATGTGGGCGGATACAACTGGGAGATCAGCCTGTCGTCCGACTTCAGCGTTGTGATCGAAAGGAATCCTGCGCTGTTGGTGGGGGCGACCACGACTCAAGACATCATCAGCGGCCTTTCGAATGGCACCTACTTCTGGCGCGTCCAAGCAGTGAGCCGCGACAGCGAACCGGGAGCCTGGTCAACGCCGCGCAGCGTCGCCGTCACCGGCTCGAGCGCCGGAGTGCCTGGCTCGGCGACTCTCGATCCGCCACAGAACGCGACCCTCTTCCACTCGTGGGAGACCATCACGTTCACATGGAGCGCCGTACCCGGCGCGGTGAGCTACATCCTCCAGCAGTCGATCGATCCGACGTTCCCCACCGACACGAGAGTGCGCCAGGTGGACATCCCCGGAACGACGTACGGAATTTCGTTCAACCCGAGCATCCAGGGGAACTTCAAAGCACGCGTGATCGCCGTCAACGCCAGCGGCCACAAGGGGCAGCCTTCCAACCTGGTCGACTTCAGCGTGCTCGACAGCAATCCATTTCCAGCGCCGCCAACGCTGGTGGCGCCCGCGAACGGAACATCACAGCAACTGCCGCTGACGGTCTCGTGGACCCACGTACCCAACCATCAGGACCTGGGGTATCAAGTGCAGATCGCCACGAACTCCTCGTTCACGAGCCTCGAATCGACATATCGGCTCACCGAGAACCAGAGGATCGTGCCGTCGCTGACGGCGGGAACGAAGTTCTGGCGGGTGCGTTCACAGCACGGTTACATCGGCTCTGTCGAGGCCTACACCGCCTGGTCGACTACCGGCACGTTCACGGTGCTCGCGACTCCACTGCGGATGGGTGCAGTCACCTTCCCTGCGACCAAGTTCAGCGGCGGGGAAGCGCGTGGCAGTCTCGACCTCACCGGTGTCGCGCCTGCGGGCGGTGTCACTGTCACGCTCACCACCAGCCATCCAAACCTGCTGCCCGAGCTCCCAGTGTCGAGACAGATCCCTGCCGGCAGCTCGTCGGTCGATGTGCTCGTGGCACCCACAGGATTTCCCAACTCACTCCGGGGCATGCGTGTCGGTTATGTCACGACGCCGACACCGGTGACAGTGACCGCGACGTACAACGCAACGTCGGTGTCCACCACGATCACACTGCTGCCTCCGACTCTGAACGACACCCCGTTCCAGCTGTTTCCCGTCAAGGCCACCGGTGGCGACGAAATGTTCGGAATCGTGGACCTCGAGGTCGGCTGTTTCGCCGGCTTTTGCGATGGTCTGGCCCCTCCGGGCGGGTTCGCGGTGAGCCTTTCGAGTTCCTCTCCGGCAGCGACCGTTCCGGCGACGGTCATCATCCCCGGTAGTGCTGGCGGAACACAGTTCTCGATTCAGACCAGCCCCGTGACGACGAGCACGATCGTCACGATTACCGCACGCGCCGGAAACGTCACCGCCAATTGGCCGATCACGCTGACTCCGTCGCCCGCGCCGGACTCTCTGACGTTGGATCCAGTCGAGACTGCCAACGGATCCAGGGGAATCGTCAGGATTCCGCTTTCCTCGATCGTCGGTCACGATCAACACTTGCGATTGACGAGCAGCAATCCGCAGGTCGCCTCGGTGCCTGAGCTCATGACCATCCCGGCTTCGACGGAGTCCGGCGTCTTCTTCATCGTCACCAGCGCGGTGACCGCCCGAACGGTGGTCTCGATCTCAGTGACCGGCGGCGGCGTGACGCGCTCGACTGATCTGGTTGTTCACCCCAGCCTGCCGCCACTGACCGGCTTCTCCATGAGTCCGATCAGCGTTCCTGGCGGCACGTCGGCAACCGGCACCGTCACCCTCGGCAGCGCGGCACCAACGGGTGGGATTGCCGTCAGCCTGAGCAGCTCCCTGCCCGGCGCAGTCAGTGTGCCGACGACCGTCACCGTGCTGGCGGGTGCAACGAGCGCAACGTTCACCGCAACGACGTTCCCGGTTGACGATACGACTGCGCAGCTCGTCGCAACTCTTGGCGACACGATGCTCTTCGCGTCGCTGGGCGTGACGCGTGCTTCGTCGGTAACACTGTCGGCACTCACACTGAGCCCGAGCAGCGTCGTAGGAGGCTCGTCGTCGACCGGCACGGTCACACTCACCGCCGCCGCGCCGGCGGGTGGCGCTGTCGTGACACTCTCCGACAACTCCGCTGCGGCCACCGTGCCCGCGAGTGTCACCATCAGCGCCGGCGCGACGAGCAGAACGTTCACGGCGACGACCTCAGTCGTCTCGAGCCAAACCGCCGTCAGCATCTCCGGCTCGTACGGGGGCGCCACACGCATCGCCACGCTGACGGTCAATCCGCTTGTGGCGCCCACGCTGCAGAGCCCAGCGAACGCTGCCACGGGAGTGGCCCAGCCAGTGGCGTTCAACTGGTCCGATGTCGCCAACGCAGTGGACTACGAGATCCAGGTCGACACCACCTCGACCATCGCCGCGCCGTTCACCGCCAACGAGATCGTCAACGTGTCGCAGGCGTCGATCGGTGGTCTCCCGGCTCAGCAACTGTGGTGGCGGGTGCGGGCCCGAAACGCGGCGGGTGTGTTCGGCCCGTTCTCGTCGACGAGGTGGTTCACGCCCGTGGCAGTTGCATCCACGCCGAGCTTGTCGACGGTGTCCGTCTCTCCGACCAGCGTCGTGGGCGGTGCAGGCTCAACCGGCACGGTCACGCTGACCGCGGCCGCACCCGCCGGCGGCGCGCTGGTCACGTTGACAAGTTCGAATGCCGCGGCCACCGTGTCGCCGAGCGTGACCGTCACTGCGGGCGCGACCAGCGCGACGTTCGCGATGACGACCTCGCCGGTCGCGGCCACCACCGCAGTGACGCTGACAGCGACCCATGGCGGCGTCAGTCGCAATGCCACGCTCACGGTGAACCCTGCTGCCCCGTCCGGCGCCCTGCCAGCACCGTCGCTCGTCAGCCCCGCTGATGACGCCCGCTTCAACTCGGGCCAGACGATCGTCTTCGACTGGTCCGACGTCGCCGGCTCGGCGAGCTACATCATCCAAGTCGACGATCAGGACACCTTCTCGTCGCCGATCGTCAACCAAACGATCTCAGTCTCGACGTACTCGACAAGCACGCTGCCCGTGACACGCATGTGGTGGCGGGTTCGGGCGCTCGACGCGTCCGGCGCCGCAGGCGCGTGGTCGTCGGCCCGGAGATTCGAGGTGCGATAGTGGACAGACGTTCATCAGCCATGAACGCGCCGCAGGTCACAAGAACAGAAGTAAACCGATCGACCTATTGTTGAGGCTCGCCCTGGGTGGGAACATGTTGCCGCATCACCTGGTCGATGAGTTGCCGCGCAACGTCGAGCCCGGCGCCCGGCACGTCCAGGGGATTCGGCTTGTCGACCTCGATGATCTCGTCGCAGACAGTGCCGAGCTACAGGTCAGGTGTCGCGAGGAGATCGTCAGCGACGAACTTCGGCGCTATCAACAGTGGATGGCGGGACGCGCGGTCGGGCACCTCATCGCCCAACTTCACAACAATGTTGAAAGCGCCTGTCGACCAACGATCGAACGATCGCGGACTGACATTTGCATGGATTCGGAAC
>JANPBZ010000193.1:0-7425 GCA_031430695.1 Ilumatobacteraceae bacterium | reverse complement strand
CGCGCACGATCGCAGCCAGTTGAAGACCGTGACGCTGCGCCGGCGCCGGCGCAGCGTCCGGCATGTCGAGAAAATGGCGGAGGTCGCTCACGAGCACGACGCCACGGTACTGGGAGCCCTCGACTCCCGCGGGACGGGCCTGGGGTTGGGGGCCTCCCTCACGTCAGCTCAGGCGAACGCCATCCGTAGTGTGATGACTGCACCAAATGTAGTGTTTGATTCGCACTCAATGTAGTGTTCGATTCGCACTCAATGTAGTGCTCACCGACGTCCGGAGGATAGAGTCGGCGTCGTGACGAACGCCGTCGACTTCTTGGGCACCTACGTGCGGCGCGTCATCGACGACGAGATCGACGACCTATTCGGTCAGCTGCCCGCGCTGTTGCTCGACGGTCCCAGGGGCGTCGGCAAGACTGCCACCGCAACGCAACGGTGCCGAACGGTCCGTCGACTCGACGTTGCATCGGAACGCGAAATCGTCGAGGCCGACCCTGCAATCATCGGGCGAGACCCGGCACCATTGCTGATCGACGAGTGGCAGCGCGTCCCGGCGGTGTTCGACGCTGTGCGTCGACTCGTCGATGATCATCCGACCGGGGGCCGCTTCCTGCTCACCGGTTCCGCGTCGACAACCCAGACACATTCAGGGGCTGGACGCATCACCACTCTGCGTATGCGCCCACTGTGCTTGCACGAGCGTTGCCCGGCACAACGGGGGGTGTCGTTTCGCGACCTGCTCTCCGGCAATGCTGCGATCAAGGGCCGCAGCGATTTCACGCTCGCCGACTACGCCGAGGAGATCGTCGCCGGAGGATTCCCTGCGATGCGTCACCTCAGCGGCCGACCGCGGGATCGGCAGCTCGACAGCTACATCGAACGGATCGTCGACCACGACCTCCCCGAAGCCGGCTTCAACGTCCGCCGACCGGCCACCGTCCTCGCGTGGTTACGCGCCTATGCCGCGGCCACCGCCACCACGACATCGTGGGACAAGATCCGCGATGCAGCGACCAGCGGCATCGACGACAAACCCGCCAGGACGACCACGCAGCCCTACATCGAGCTGCTCACCGCACTCCGGATCCTCGACCCGATTCCTGCCTGGATCCCGTCCAACAACCACCTCAACGCACTCATCGGGGCGCCGAAGCATCACTTTGCCGACCCCGCTCTCGCTGCTCGGCTGGTCAGGGCGAGTGCGTCCCAACTTCTCACCGGTGTGAGCCGGTCCACGTCGATCCCCCGAGACGGGACCTTTCTCGGAGGGCTGTTCGAATCTCTCGCTGCCCTGTCGGTCCGAACCTTCGCACAGAGCTGCGACGCCCGCGTCTCCCACCTGCGAACCAAGGGCGGACGTCACGAAGTCGACTTCATCGTCGAGGCAGACGATGGCGTGGTCGCCATCGAAGTCAAGCTGTCGGCAGCAGTCAACGACACGCACGTCTCGCACCTGCACTGGCTCCGCCACGAGCTCGGCGACGACTGCGTCGACGTCGTCGTCCTCAACACCGGCCCCGAGGCCTACAGACGCACAGACGGGGTAGCGGTCGTACCGCTCGCCCTGCTCCTCCCGTAGCAGCACCACGCCACCCCGAGCAGCAGATGACGGCGAAGGCGTCGCCGGGGGCGAAGCCGGCGCGGACCTCGCGGCGATGATGGTTGTGCAACGGGTCGCTGCATGGTCGCGGCCTGCGTCGCAATAGCCGTACCAGCCGTTGTCGAGCTCACACCGCTCGATGCGCGGCACCCGGGTTTCCAGCGCCATACCGGACGTGCCGATGTGCACCCACGGGGAGGTGGTGTTATCGAGGAAATCATCCGTCATCACGCGCCGCACACGTGCGACGCACCTGAACCGGGTGTTCAGCCGCCGGTACGTGTTCAACCGGCCGCGGTCAACAACACCGCCAGCGCGCTGATGGCCGCGCTCGACCTCAAAGGGCGGCGGGTCACGAACTCGATGAGGCGCTCGAGACGCACGTCAACACGCGGGACGACCGCGATCTCGGCCGGCAGATTGGTGAGCGCGAGCTCGGGCAGCAGAGCGACGGCGCCGGCCGCCCGGATCACGTCGAACGTGATGTGGTGGTCGTCGGTCTCCGCGATCACTCTCGGCACGAAGCCGGCGGCCCGACACGCCTCCAACGCTGCGAATCCCAGGCGACTTCGCGGGCCTCCGAGCACCCAGGGCGCATCGGCGTAGGCCGCCAGCGACCGGCGCATCGGGCGATCCGCACGAGCGATGAGACGAATCGGTTCGGCGCGCAACGCGATCCGATGGAGGTCGTCGTCGGGCGGAGCCAACTCGTGCGAGTAGCCGTCAGTGATCGCGCAGTCGACCTCGCGGCTCCGCAGCGCCCGCAGCGCCGCTGCCGGTTCGGCATCCACGATCATCAGTCGGATCGTCGGCGTCAGACGATCGCGCAGCGGGAGCAACATCGACGAGATCGCTGTCGGAAAGGCTGCGACAGAGAGCACCGTCTCACTGCTCACGTTCGCCGTCGCGAGATCGTCGAACGTGACACGCACGAGGTCGAGCACGTCGGACGCACGCTCCGCAAGCCGACGACCGGCCGCAGTGAGCACGACACCGCGGTTCGAACGCTCGACCAACGCCACGCCCGCTTCACGCTCCAGCGCCGTGAGGTGTTGCGACACCGCCGAGGGCGTGTAGCCGAGGGAGCGCGCCGCACCTGCCAGCGTGCCAGCCGACGCCACGGTGTGGAACACCCGCAGCCGTTCCAGCGTCGTCGGAGGGAATGCTGCCATCAGCTGATCTTACGACCGGCGTCATGAATCGTCGCTGTACGAGATGGCTCGTCGTGGTCAGGATGACATCGTGGCCATGTTCTCCACCTCTCAGACCGCTGCGGCTCGCGGCTGGCTCAGCGCTGCATCTGCGGCACGTGACGCCGAGATCGTCCGTTCCCTCAACCTCGCCGATCGCGATGCCGTCGAAGAGCGCGTGCACGCGCTCGTCGAACGCAACCGTACGATCCATGATCTCGACAGCATCAACCTCAACCCGGCGTCGAACATCATGAACCCGCGCGCCGAGGCGGTGCTCTCGGCGGGGCTGTCCACTCGCGCATCGCTGGGACATCCCGGCGACAAGTACGAGATGGGGCTCGAGGCGATCGAGGAAATCGAGGTCATCGCCGCCGAAGCCGTGCGCGCGGTGTTCCGCGCCGACTTCGCCGAAGTGCGAGTCGGGTCGGGTTCGCTTGCGAATCTCTACGTGTTCATGGCGACATGCCGCCCTGGCGACTCGATCATCGTGCCGCCGGCATCGGTCGGTGGGCACGTCACGCATCGCGACGCTGGCGCCGCAGGTCTCTACGGACTCGACATCCACGAGTGTCCGGCCGATGTGGCGAACTTCACCGTCGATCTCGACGCGCTGGCCGAGCTCGCCGAGCGGGTCCGCCCGAAGCTCATCACCATCGGCACGAGCCTCAACCTCGTGCCACACCCGGTGGCAGCGATCCGCGAGATCGCCGATCGCGTCGGTGCCCTGGTGATGTTCGATGCGGCCCACGCCTGCGGGATGATTGCGGGCGGGGTGTGGCCGAACCCGCTCGAGCAAGGTGCGCACCTAATGACTATGAGCACCTACAAGAGCCTGGGCGGCCCAGCGGGAGGGCTGGTGCTCACCAACGACGCATCGCTCGCGGCTCGGCTGGACGCGATCGCGTACCCGGGGCTCACCGCCAACTTCGACGTCAGCAAGACGGCGGCGCTCGCGATCGCGATGCTCGACTGGATGGAGTGCGGCGCCGCCTATGCGTCGGCGATGGCGGCCAACGCTGCCGCGCTGGCTGACGAATTGGCACGGCTCGATCTGCCCGTGTTCCGCACCGCGCACGGCGCGACCACTTCGCACCAACTCGCCCTCGACGCCACCGCCTGGGGTGGGGGTCACGCCGCTTCGCAGCAGTTGCGCACCGCCAATCTGCTGGCCTGCGCCATCGGCCTCGCTGGGGTGGGCGACGGCGCCGGCCTCCGGTTGGGCACACCGGAGATCACCCGGTTCGGGATGGCCATCGAGCACATGCCCGAGCTGGCGCAGCTCATCGCCGACGGCCTCACCGGCACGCCCGGTGTGGCGGCCCGCACCGGCGAGCTGCGGCGCCGCTTTCCTTCCATCTGTTTCATTCGCACCTGAGAAAGGCCCACGATGTCCACCATCGCCACCACCGGGTCCGTCGAGCCGAGCCTCGCCAACGCACTCTCACCGGAAAAGTTGGAGCAGTTCCATCGCGACGGCATCGTTGTGTTGCCCGAACGCTTCAGCCGTGACGAGGTCGCGGCGTTCAACGCCGCACTCGACGAACTCATCGCCCAGGACGTTCCGCAGAACATCCGCGAGAAGTCGAGCGGCGTGGTGCGCACGGCGATGGGGTTGCACCTCCGACACGAGGTGTTCGCCAGTCTGGTGAACGACCCGCGTTTCCTGGTCCCCGCCCACCAGGCGCTCGGCGACCAGTCGATCTACGCCCAGCAGGTGAAGATCAACGTAAAGGAGGCGTTCACGGGTGAGCGGTGGCAATGGCACTACGACTTCGCCACGCATCACCACGAGGACGGTGTGCCGAAGCCACTGGCGTTGAATCTGCACATCTTCCTCGACGACGTGACGGAGTTCAACGGACCGCTGATCTTCATTCCCTGCTCGCACGTCGACGGCCCGGCACCAACCTCGCTCGACACGGTTACCACCAGCTTCCCGTTGTGGACGGTCGGGCCCGACGTAGTGGGCCCACTGGCCGAACGTGGCGGCCTCTACTGCCCCAAGGGCCCGGCTGGAACGATGCTGATGTTCGGCGATTCCATCGTGCACGCCTCGCCGCCGAACATGTCACCCTGGACGCGGCGGATCTTCTCGCTCATCGTGAATCCGGTCAGCAATCGCCAAACCACGCTGCAGCGGTCCGACCACTTCCATCACTGCGACTTCACACCGCTCCACGCGCCGACCGACGCCTGACTCAACCGGTGACGACCGGACCGTCACCGATAGCGAGCGAGCGGCCGTCAACCACGAGGCCGCATGGAACCACAGCCGACTAAGTCCTTCCGCGAGCGCAGCCGAGCGCCGACGACCGCCCGCTCCAAGGAACCCTCCCAATCTCCTCCCAATGGCAGAGGCAAAATGGTGGTCGCGCACGGTCACTGAAGGTCAATCCGAGCAGGGCAGGAAATCCTTGCGCATGGCTCTCTACCAGGTAATCCTCCCTGGTAGAGAACCAATTTGCAGAGCGGCCCCGGTAGGATTCGAACCTGCGACACGGTTTACGAACCCGTGGCTCAGGACAGGTGTTCGACCAGGTCAGGCCCACAGTGACCGCGACCGATTGGCTATTGTCCTCCCAAGGCCTTCCCACAATGCGGGTTACTCGTGATCTAACGTCGCCGGGCGGTTCGGCTGAAACCGCCCGGCGACAACTGTTTACGGAGCCGTCAACGGGGGCAGCGCCACCGATGAGACCGGCGGCGTCAGGCGGCTGCCTGCCGGCACCGGGAACGGGAAGCCGAGGACCGCGAGACGGCCCCTGACTCGGTTCTGGGCCTGGCAGTTCTCAGTGCACACGGTTGGTGGGTTGGCGACCTCGACGGCATCTTCTCCGGTGACGAATCCCATTCGACCACCACTGGCAACATCCCATACCGAGACGCTGCCGCAGTGTCGGACGCTCGGAGTGAGTGGCGTGGCGGTGTTGCAGTCCGGTTGTGGGATGCGTGTTGCGACCTGTGCGCTGTCGCGCAGCACAAAGTTCCGCGAGTGGTCGTTGGCAATGTTCACGCGCGCGGTGACCTGTACGCAGAACCTGCTGGGTGGACCGGTCGTGATGCTGGTGCACTCGCTACCGAGGAACTCGCCGAGGTGCGCCCGAAAGTTCGGGTTGTCGAAGTAGAACGGCATCAGGTCGCCGTTGCCCTGAACGAGCGTGTGAGTGATACGCGTCCGGGTGCCGTCGCCACGTTCCACTTCCATCTGGAAGATGCCGCCTGCTGCGCAGTCCTTCGTCTGGATCTTCATCGTCAGCCCGGGGCCGGTTCGCGAGATCACCAGGTCGCCTTCGCCGGACTCGACCGAGATGGCACTCGTCAACGCGAGCCCCCGGTGGTCCGGCTGCTTGCTGGCCCACACCGGTGTGCGCACTAAGCCGGTCATGTCGAGCGGGTTGGGTGCGCCGGTGAAGGCGTAATCAAACACCGCGAAGTCAGCAAGGCCGATATCGAACTCGTTGTACACGCCCTTCACGGCAAACCGACCGGTGCCAAAGCTGGCGGCCGGAATCGTCGCTTTGACGGCACCGGAAGCGACGACTGCACCAGTACCTTTGTTGACGAGCCTGTAGTTGCCTCCCTCGCAGCCATCGGACTTCGCAGCCTGGACAGGGCTGGCGAACGGCGAGGCGAGCATTGACGCCATCACCATGGCGGCGAGCCCAGCGATCACACCGTGACGCGCAAAACTTACGGATCGAGACTTCATGGAACTACCTCCTCTTGGGTTGTGCCCCCTCCGTTGGAGAAACCCCCAGCGAACCGTCACGGACAACCGTACGAGGGGTCGTTGACCGATGGCAGTGTCCCTTAGTGCTAGTACCTTTCACTCTTGAACCGGTCCTGCGCTTCTTTATCCACAACGCAATCAACGATCCACAGCAGACACAATCCGCTACCTTCTCCCTCGGTGTTTGCACCGTGCATCAGAGGTGGACCTGATCGGGCCTCATAGACGTCGGCAACGGCACCACGAGTGGACGCCCGAGTGTCGTTGCCGGTTTCCCAGCCGCGTGCACCCATCGTGTATGGCGCTTGGCGGCGCTCACGATGGCGGTCGACGCAATCCGCGAGTCGCGTCGTCCCGTGGTCATAGTCGGGAACGGCGCTCCGCAAGCAGTTGAGCTGGTCGGAGACCCAGGCGTCGTTGTGGCACTTCCGCGACCGTGGCGGCGGCGAGGTAGGGATTAGGTCCTCAAGGGTTTCGTCAAACCGGTCGATGGGTACGTAAGGGGACAAGCAGGTGACTTCTTGGCAGCGGACAGATATAGACGAACAACAGGCATTCCGGCAACACGTCAGTTTTCGCGCACCATTGGCGTGATCGGCCTCCTCCTTGTGCTCACGTCCTGTCGTCTGCTTGGCGGCGCACCGGTCGCCCACAACTCGTCCACCGAACAGGACATTGTCGCCGCCGGTGGATGGACCCGCATCGCAATCACCGAGAGTTACCTCATTGTTGCAAACGTGCTCCCTGGCGAGGGGATGTTCACTTCCGCCGAAGTCGACGCCGAGCATCCCATCGAAGGTGAACTGATCATCTCGGGCACTGGTCGGGCTCTGAGTACCAACTCCCGACACATCGAGACCCACATCTACGATCGGAGAGCCGGTGTTCCGCTCACGGACCTGAAG
>JANPBZ010000192.1:0-14480 GCA_031430695.1 Ilumatobacteraceae bacterium | reverse complement strand
GCCGGGCGCGTTCGGTGTACCGCAAGTTTGGGTTGTGCCGTGTCTGCCTCCGCAGCATGGCTCACGCCGGCGAGATCCCCGGTATGACCAAGGCGAGCTGGTGAGGAACGCATCATGATGACTGACCCCATCGCAGACATGTTGACCCGAATCCGCAACGCCAACACGGCAATGCACGATGAGGTTCGCATGCCATCGTCGAAGCAGAAGATCGCATTGGCGACCATCCTCCACAAAGAGGGCTACATCCACGGCTTCAGCACAGCGCCATCGACCACTGGTCCGGGCGACGTGTTGACGATCTCGATGAAGTACTCGGCGGAGCGTCACCGCACGATCTCCGGCTTGCGCCGTATCTCCACTCCAGGCCTTCGGGTCTACCGCAAGGGCGACGCCGTGCCGCGCGTCCTCGGCGGTTTGGGTGTGGCCGTCCTGTCCACCAGCCAGGGGCTGATGACCGACCGCGAAGCGCGCAAGCGCAAAGTGGGCGGCGAAGTCCTCTGTTACGTGTGGTGAATCGGAGAACTCATGTCTCGTATCGGTAAATCCCCAATCATCGTTCCCGGCGGCGTCGACATCACCCTTGATGGCGGCGAGCAGAATACGGTCACGGTCACGGGTCCGAAAGGCACCCTCAGCCGTTCGTTGCCCGGCATCATCACGGTTCGGCGCGACAGCGAGATGATCGTGGTCGAGCGTCCCGACGACCTGCGTGAGAGCCGGTCGTTGCACGGCCTCACCCGCACGCTGGTCAACAACATGGTCGTCGGTGTCACCGACGGCTTCAGCAAGGAACTCGAGATCATCGGCGTCGGTTACCGCGCCGAGGCCGTTGCGCCCAACAAGTTGCGCATGGCCCTCGGCTTCAGCCATCCCGTGATCGTCGATGCTCCGGAAGGCATCACATTCGAGGTGCCTGTACAGACCCGAGTGATCATCAAGGGTATCGACAAGGAAGTCGTCGGACAAGTGGCCGCAAACATCCGCTCGATTCGCAAGCCGGAGCCGTACAAGGGCAAGGGTGTGCGTTACCTCGGCGAGAAGGTCCTCCGCAAGGCCGGCAAGACCGGTAAGAAGTGAGCGAACGATGAGCAAGACCGCAGAAAAGCGCCGGCAGGGCCGAATCATCCGCCACCGGCGGGTACGCAAGAAGATCCACGGCACAGCGGTTCGTCCGCGCCTGGCCGTGTTCCGTTCCAACAAGCATCTGTCGATCCAGTTGATCGACGACGAGGTCGGCCGCACCGTGGCCTCTGCCTCGACCGCCGAAGCCGCGATGCGTGCCGAAGGCAGTGGCGCGACGGTTGCTGCGGCAACTCGACTCGGTCAGTTGCTGGCCGAGCGGGCCAAGGCCGCCGGCGTCACCCAAGTGGTGTTCGACCGTGGTGGATTCCTCTATCACGGCCGTGTCGCAGCGGTTGCCGCTGCCGCACGCGAAGCAGGTCTGGAGTTCTGATGGCAGCGCCAACGAATTACGCCAACAACCCGTCGTACAACTCCGCTGATTCCGGCGGACTTCGCGAGTCGCGCGTCATCCACATCAACCGCGTCGCCAAGGTCGTCAAGGGTGGCCGTCGTTTCTCGTTCACCGCGCTCGTCGTGGTCGGCGACGGCAATGGTCGCGTCGGTCTGGGCTACGGCAAGGCCAAGGAAGTGCCGCTGGCCATCCAGAAGGGCACCGAGGAGGCCAAGAAGAACCTGTTCGACGTGCCCCTGGCGGGCAGCACCATCACCCATCCGATCATCGGCGTTACTGGCGCCGGCCGGGTGATGATGAAGCCGGCAGCCGCAGGTACCGGCGTGATCGCCGGCGGCGCGGCGCGCATCATTCTCGAAGAGGCCGGCGTGCACGACGTGTTGTGCAAGTCGCTCGGTTCGTCGAACGCCATCAATGTGGCGCGCGCAACGATCAACGGTTTGCAGTCGCTGCAACGTCCGGAGGAAGTTGCTCGTCGTCGTGGCCTGGCCGCCGAGGAGTTCGTGCCGAAGGGCATGCTCAACGCCTACAACGAGCGTAAGAAGCAGATTGCGGCAGGAGATTCACACTGATGCCGCAGACAAAGAGCGACACCACCGGCGAGAAGATGATCACCGTCAAGCAGATTCGCTCGACGATCGCCAACAAGCCAAAGACCCGTGGCACCATGCGTGCCCTCGGCCTGCGCAAGATCGGCGACACCAACACGTTGCCGGATCGCAAGGAGATCCGCGGCATGATCGCCCGGGTCGGTCACCTCATCACCGTGACGGAGAACTGACATGCGTGTCGATCAACTCGCCCCCTCACCGGGGTCCAACAAGGCAAAGCGTCGCGTCGGTCGCGGTATCGGCGGCAAGGGTGGCAAGACCGCCGGTGCCGGTACCAAGGGCCAGCAGTCGCGTGGCCGCGGCAAGGTTGCGCGCGGGTTCGAAGGCGGTCAGATGCCGCTGAAGCAACGCGTGCCGAAGTTGAAGGGTTTCAACAACCCGTTCCGTGTCGAGTACAGCCCAGTCAACCTCGACCAACTTGCTGCGTGCGGCGAATCGACGGTCGATCCCGACGTGCTGGTCGCCAAGGGTTTGGTGCGCAAGGGCGACTTCGTCAAGGTCCTCGCTCGCGGCGAGATCACCTCGAAAGTCGACGTCACGGCCCACGGCGTTTCCAAGGCCGCTGAGGCTGCCATCACGGCCGCAGGCGGTAGCGTCACGCTGTTGCCGCTGCCCTTCAAGCAGGGTCGCCCGCCGGTCAAGGGCAACCAATTCACCAACCGCTGATCCACACCACTACCGCCGAGCCGACAAGGGAGTCGCTGTGCTGTCGAACCTGAAGAACGTCTTCAAGGTCACCGATCTGCGGAACAAGATTCTGTTCGTCATGGGGATGATCGCCCTGTATCGACTCGGCGTCGCCATCCGTGTACCGGGCATCGATCCTGATGCAGTCAAGCAGTTCAAGAAGGGTGTCGAGTCGCAGGGCGCGCTCGGCTTCCTCGATCTCTTCTCCGGCGGTGCATTCGGCAGCTTCTCCATTTTTGCGCTCGGCATCATGCCGTACATCACCGCCAGCATCATCATGCAAGTCCTCGGCGTCGTCATTCCCAAGCTCGAGAAGCTGCAGCAAGAAGGCGCGGTCGGGCAGCGCAAGATCACCCAGTACACCCGCTACCTGGCCATCGGTATCTCCTTGATGCAGGCCACCGCGCTGACGTTCATCTTCGGCAACGGCAACGGCAACGCCTTTTTCGGCGCCGCCCAACGGCTTCCAACCGGCGTCAGGCTGCTCCCCGATGGCATGTGGCCGCGTGGCTATCTGGTGATCCTGTCGCTGGTCGCCGGCACCGCTGTGCTGATGTGGCTCGGCGAGCTGATCAGTCAGCGTGGCATCGGCAACGGGATGAGCATGGTCATCTTCGCGTCGGTGGTCAGCAGCCTGCCGTACGGCTTCTACGCGATTCTTCAGGAGCGGAAATGGTTCGCGTTCGTCCTGCTGCTGATCGTCAGCCTGCTGATCGTCGTGGCGGTCGTGCGTGTCGAACTGGCTCAGCGACGCATCCCCGTTCAGTTCGCCAAGCGGGTCGTCGGTCGGCGGATGTACGGCGGGCAGAACACCTACATCCCGCTGAAGGTCAACCAGAGCGGTGTCGTTCCGATCATCTTCGCCAGTTCTGTGCTGCTGCTTCCCGTGCTGATCACCAACTTCCTCGGTGGCAGCAGTGGCACCGGCTGGAGGGCGTCGATTCAAAGGTGGGTCGACGCCAACCTGGTCAACAGCCAGAACCTGGTGTACATCGTGCTGTTCTCGCTGATGATCATCGCCTTCGCCTACTTCTACAACTCGATCGCCTTCGATCCCATCCGCCAGGCCGACCAGATCCGGCGCCAGGGCGGCTTCATCCCCGGTGTGCGGCCGGGCCCGCAGACCGAGCGCTACCTGGCCAAGGCGGTCAACCGCATCACGCTGCCGGGCGCCGTGTTCGTCGCAGTGATCGCCATCACGCCGTACATCATCTTGTGGGCGTCCGACGTGCAGAACTTCCCGTTTGCCGGTACCACTGTGTTGATCGCCGTAGGCGTCGCACTCGAGCTCATGCGCCAGATCGACAGCCAACTGATGCTGCGCAACTACGAGGGCTTCCTGAAGTGACCCTGCCCCGTCTGTCGAAGGGCGGGTCGTCAGCGGCATGATCCCCGGCGCTCGGCTCATTCTGCTCGGCCGGCAAGGTGCGGGTAAGGGAACACAGTGCGTGCGTTTGTCGCGCCATTTCGTCGTTCCCCACATCTCCACCGGCGACATGTTGCGCGCTGCCGTGCGAGAGGGCACCGACCTCGGTCGCATGGCCAAGAAGGTGATGGACGATGGCGGGCTTGTCGGCGACGACATCATGATCGGCATCGTCAACGAGCGACTGAGCCACCACGATGCCAAGGGCCGCGGGTACATCCTCGACGGTTTTCCGCGTACCGTTTTTCAGGCGCAGGCCCTCGACGGGATCACAGCCGAGCAACCGATCGATCTGGTTCTCGACCTCGATGTGCCACGCGAGCTCGTATTGGCTCGGCTCAGCGCTCGACGGGTGTGCCGCGACTGTGGCACCAACTATGTGGCTGGTGGACACGAGAAGCTGCCGTGGATCTGCGAAGTGTGTGGCGGCGACGTGATGCATCGCGACGACGACACTCCCGAGGCGATCGAGCATCGTCTCGACCTCTACGAGCAGCAGACCTCGCCGCTGATCGAGTTCTACCAAAGCCAGGGCCGGCTCGCCGTCATCGATGGTGTCGGCACTCCTGAGGCGGTGTTCCGGCTGCTTGCGGCCGCCGTCGACGCCGTCCGCTGAGGGCCAACCCGATGCGCCGTCTACCGTGCCGCACCACGCAGGATCTCAGCCACATGCGCGCTGCCGGACGAGTCGTGGCGGAGATGCACCACGCCATTCGAGCCGCGTCCGGTGTGGGGGTGACGACGTTGCAGCTCGACCGTGTCGCCCGCGATGTGCTGGCTGCACACAACGCGACCTCGAACTTCCTCGACTACCACGGATATCCCGCAGTGATCTGCGCGTCGGTCAATGATGAGGTGGTGCATGGAATCCCCAACGAGCGTCCGCTGCAGGACGGAGACATCGTCTCGATCGATTGTGGAGCGATCGTCAACGGCTGGCATGGCGATGCGGCATTCACGATGGGAATCGGCGCGATCAGCGCGGACGCGCAACGACTGATCGACACGGCCGATCGTGCGCTCGCCGCCGCGATCGCGGCGATGCGGCCGGGCGGTCACCTCGGCGACGTTGGCGCTGCGGTCGAATCGGTGGTGAATGCAGCCGGCTACGGCAGTCCCCGTGACTACTGCGGCCATGGGATCGGCCGGGCGATGCACGAACAGCCCGACGTCGAGAACCGCGGGCGTCGCGGAAAGGGTCCTCGATTGGAGCCGGGTGTGGTGCTGGCTATCGAGCCGATGCTGATCGCCGGCGGTCACGACGACGTGTTGGTACTCGATGACGATTGGACCGTGGTCACCGCCGACGGCTCGCTCGCCGCCCACACCGAACACACCGTGGTTGTCACCAATCACGGCCCCGAGATCCTCACCCGCCTCTAGCGACCCGGAAGCGTTTGTGAGCTGGCGCCCCGATGCGGGGCCGGAGTCGTCAAACGCAACGGCGACCCGGATGCGTTTGTGAGCTGGCGCCCCGATGCGGGGCCGGAGTCGTCAAACGCGGTGGGTGGGGTGACGGTCAGCGGCGGTAGACGTTGTTGCCCCAGTTGGTGCCGGCCATCTCGTACTGGCTGTTGAAGTCTTCGAACTGCAGCCACCGATCACCATGCCACGGATCCATCACATGCACCTGGCTCGGCTCGACCGACTCGTCGGCGCTGACGGTGATGCCGGCCACGACGATGCTGTGGTAGGCGTTGCCGGGCACCTGGATCAACAACGGCCCGTTGTCGTTCAGCCACTGATCCCAGCCGTCGGGCCCCTGGCACACCGGGTAGATCTGGGTGAACCCGTATGCCTGCGCAACCTGGCCGAGCTCGAGTTGAGTCGCCCCATCGTCCCACACACTGTCGGGAAACTGCTCCTTCATGTCCTGCACCACCGACATGTCGTCGCTGCGGGCGAGCAGCATTGCGGTCGACGCTGCCCAGCATGTGTTGTTGGTGGACTGGGCCACGTATCCCACCTGGTTATCGGTACTCATTGTGTGTCCTTCCGGTCCGGGTCGATCCCCGCACAAACTGGTGTCAGTGTGCGCGGCGATGTCGCAGCACGGCAATGACCGATCGGGCAACCAGTCGGTCAGTGCTGGGCGACGGTGTCGATGACAACTGGAGTGCCGGCCAAGAGTGTGTGGCGCACCCTGCCGCGCAGCGTGCGCCCGGCGTACGGGGTGTTACGACTCTTGCTGGCCAGTCTGCCGGGCACGACAATCCACTCGGCGCTGGGATCGAACACGACCAGGTTGGCCGGTTCGCCAGCTGCGATCGGGCGTCCGTGGCGATCACCGAGCCCGGCGATTGCAGCCGGCTTCCAACTCAGAGCAGCGACGATGTCGGCCAGCGGCATGTCGAGCTCGGAGAGGGCCAGGGCGAGCGAGGTCTCCAACCCGAGCATGCCGGGCGGGGCCTGATCGAGCGGTGCTTCCTTCGACTCCGGCGGATGCGGCGCGTGATCGGTAGCGATGGCATCGATGGTGCCATCGACGAGCCCCGCCTTGATCGCGGCGATATCGGCTGCAGTACGCAGGGGCGGGGTGACCTTGTACACGGCGTCGTACCCGGCCAGCATCTGGTCGGTGAGGGTGAAGTGGTGGGGCGCGGCCTCGGCTGTCACGCGCAAGCCATCGGCCTTGGCGGAGCGGACGAGGTCGACGCTGCCGGCCGTCGAGAGGTGCAGCAGGTGGATGCGCGCGCCGGTGAGCCGCGACAGTTCGATGTCGCGGTGCACCATCAGTTCCTCGGCGATCGATGGCCAACCTGGAAGCCCGAGGTGGGAACAGCACGAACCCTCGTGCATCACGGCTCCGTGCGTCAGCGCCGCGACCTCGCAATGCTGTGCCAAGGTGATGTCGAGGGCGCCGGCGTACTCCATGGCGTGCCGCATGAGTTGCGGGTCCTGCACGCCATTGCCGTCGTCGGTGAACAGGTGCACCCCTGCCGCAGCCAATTCTCCGAACGGAGCAAGCGCCTTGCCCTCGCGATTCACTGTGATGCATCCGGCTGGGTGCACATCGCACAGCGCAGCGCGGCGCGCCTGAGCGCGTACGAACTCGATCACCGCCAGCGAGTCCTGCGCCGGCTCGGTGTTGGGCATCGCCACGATGGCGGTGAACCCACCGAGCGCGGCAGCGCGACTGCCGGTCTCGATCGTCTCGGCGTCCTCACGGCCAGGTTCGCGCAGATGCACATGGAGGTCGACGAAGCCGGGCGCAACGATGCAATCGGTCGCGTCGAGGATCTCCTCGCCGTCGAGCGACTGACCAACCTCGACGACTCGGCCGTCTGCGATCGCCACATCGACGCGACGCTCGCCTGTTTGATCCAGCGCAGTGCCGCCCCGAAGCACGATGCGAGTCACGACGCGTCACCTTTCAGGTCGCTGCCCGATCCGAGGAGATGAAACAGCACTGCCATCCGTACCGCGACCCCGTTGGTGACCTGATCGAGGATGACAGAGCCGGGCAGCTCGGTGGGATCGACAACCATCTCGACGCCTCGATTCATCGGACCGGGATGCATCACCAATGATTGCGGCGACAGGCGTGCGGCGCGATCGGCGGTGAGGCCGTACATCGACGAGTACTCGCGCAAGCTGGGAAGCAGAGCGTCGTCCATCCGCTCACGCTGTACCCGCAACAGGTACAACACGTCGAGATCGGGCAGCACGGCATCGAGGTCGTGCGAGACCTCGACCGGCCAGCCATCGAGCGACGGGGGCAGCAGTGTGGGCGGAGCCACCAAGGTGACCTGGGCGCCGAGTGCAGTGAACGCCTGCACGTTGCTGCGAGCAACCCGGCTGTGCTTGATGTCGCCGACGATCGCGATCCGCAGCCCGTCGAAGCCATCGCGGCGATTGAGGTTGGTGCGGATGGTGTAGCAGTCGAGTAAGGCCTGCGTGGGGTGCTGGTGCCAGCCATCGCCGCCATTGATGATGCTGGCGGTCGTCCAGCGCGTGATCATCTGTGGCGTGCCACTGGACTTGTGGCGTACCACGAAGGCATCGACACCCATTGCGGCGATGGTCTCGATGGTGTCCCGCAGGCTCTCGCCCTTGTTGACGCTGCTCGACGACACTGCGAAGTTCATCGTGTCGGCGCTGAGTCGTTTGGCCGCCGTGTCGAAGCTCGTGCGCGTTCGTGTCGAATCCTCGAAGAACAGACTGACGACGTTCTTGCCGCGCAATGCCGGCACCTTCGGAATCTGTCGCTGCGAGATCTCGACCATGTGGTCGGTGAGCTCGAGCAGGCCGTGGATGTCGGCGGCCGACAGGTCGGCAATCGAGAGGAGGTGCTTCACGCGATCACGACGCCCTGTGCACTGACCTGCACGTCTTCGTCGCCCGACGTCGGCAGGTTCTTGCCGACGTAGTCGGGGCGAATCGGCAGCTGCCGGTGACCGCGATCGACGATCACGGCCAGCTGCACGGCGTGCGGCCGCCCGTAGTCGTTGAGCGCCTCGAGGGCGGCTCGGACGGTGCGGCCGGTGAAGAGAACGTCGTCGATCAGCACAACCGTGGTGCCGTCGAGCGAGACCGGGATCGCGGTGACGTGTCCGGGCACGATCGGCCGCAGGCCGACGTCGTCGCGATGGAAGCTGACATCGAGCGAACCGACAGGCACGGGTGAGCCGATTCCGGCGAGTACCGCAGCAAGTTCGTCGGCGATCCAGACGCCACCGCGTTGCAGACCGACCAGAACGATGCCGTCAGTGCCATGATTGCGTTCGACGATCTCATGGGCGATGCGGGTGAGAGCTCGGCGCACATCGTCGGCACTCAAGACTTCGCGGGGCCCGGTCGTTGCCCGAGGCCCGGTTGATGGCGCCATTGCTTCCTTCCACGTATCGGCCTCACGGGACCGATTTCACGTTCGGATCAGATGTTACCGGCTTCGCTCTCGACCCTCTAGCGTCGCGCACCAACACGTTCGAACTGGGGGTTCATGGACACGCCCTGGATCGTCGAAGGCCGAATCGATCCTCGCTGGCCGATCAACACGCGAGGCAACATCGGTGAGGTCGTCCCTGAGGTGCTGACACCGTTGTCGTACAAGCTCGCCGTCATCCCCGCGGAGCAGGGTTGGCGCGACGCGTTCCGTTCGATGGGCATCCTCGCCCCGAACGATCGGCAACGCAAGGACCCGACCATCATCGGGCTCTACGGGGGGTACGGGTACCGGCCTGGGCGGACACGATCCGTCGGCGTGCCGAGCTGCGTGACCGCTTCGCGTCGGTGGAACCACCGTTCTTCATCACGTCGCAAGGCGACGTGCCGGGAATCGAGCAGATGGAGGCGACCGCCCGCGAGCATGTCGGTAACGCCCCAGTGGGAACCGTGCTGCGCGGCGCAGGCGGGTGTTCCGGGGGGTCGCCCGCGGCCGGGCGCGGGTGGTGCTCGACCCGGCCGATCCCAACGGCCTCGAGCCCGGCGACGTGCTGGTTGCGCCGCTCACCGACCCGGCATGGACGCCGTTGTTCCTACCGGCGGCGGCGGTCGTGGTGAATGTCGGTGCGTTGATGAGCCACGCGATCATCGTGTCTCGCGAGCTCGGCATCCCGTGCGCGGTCAGCGTCGAGGGCGCGACCGACCGGATCCCCGACAGCGCCATTGTGGAAGTCGATGGTGCTGCCGGAACCGTGACGATCCTCGCGATGTCTGCGTAGGTCGCAGCCGCGGCGACGTTGTTCAGCGACTGTTCACCTTGTTCTGGTTGCTTTCACGTTTGCACAGGCGAAAATGACTGATGATCGAGCGTGAGTTCAAACTCGCGACAGACGCTGGCGTTGTGCTGCCGGATCTCACCGACACCGTGCGGGGCATGACGGTTGGGCCGACGACGATGCTGCAACTTGATGCCACGTACTACGACACCCCGGGCTTGGCGTTGGCGCGCTGGGGAGTGACCCTTCGGTCCCGCAGCGGAGAGCCCGGTCCTGTGTGGACACTGAAACTTCCCGTCAGCGCTGACGGCTTGGAGCTGTCGCGTCACGAGTTCACCTTCGACGAGCCGATCGGTTCTGTCCCGAAGGCAGCTCGCGAGGCAGCGCGTGCATACACGCGATCGGAGGATCTCGGGCCGGTGGTTCGACTCCACACCGAACGCCTCACGTTCGGTCTCGCGATCGACGGATGCAGGCTCGCAACGGTGTGCGACGACACGGTCGTCGCCGACGGCGCTGCCGAACCGATCAGCGTGTTCAGGGAGATCGAGGTCGAACTGGACGAGACAGCGGACTCCCACGATGTCGATGCCGTCATCTCGCGGCTGCGCAAGGCCGGCTGCAAGATCGACGACGCTCCCGTCGCCAAGGCGCTCCGGGCGCTCGGCCAACGCGCCTTCGATCCTCCGGACGTCGTTGTGCCGACGATCGGCAAGCGTGCCACCGCAGGCATGCTGGTGCGAAACTCCGTCGCCAGATCGGTGACGCAGCTCATCGGGCACCACGCGGGCGTTTTCGCAGCCGACGATCCAGAGGCCCTCCACCAGTTTCGCGTGGCCGCTCGGCGTCTCCGTTCTGACCTTCGTACGTTCACACCGTTGCTCGATCACAACTGGACCAACTGGATACGCGATGAACTCGCGTGGCTGGGCGGCGAGGTGGGTGTTGGCCGCGATGCCGATGTGCTCGCTGGTCGACTGCGATCCCAACTCGCCAGATTGCCCGAGCGAGATGCGAAGGCGGTGAACAGTCTTCTGCAACGTCTCGCCGAGACGACTTCGCAGGCGTTCGATCATGTGGTCGCCACCCTCACCAGCGACCGCTACCTCTCGCTGCTCGACGCGCTCGTCGAGACCGCCCGTCAGCCCAAGTTCACCGAAGAGCCGTCAGGATTGGCCGAGAGCCCTGCCCGGCCTATCTTCATCGACCTGGCACGCAAGCCGTGGCGCCGCCTTCAACGCGCTGTCGATGCCCTCTCGCCCGATGCCCCCGACGCCTCCCTTCATGCGATTCGAATCCTCTCGAAGCGCGCCCGCTACGCAGCTGAAGCAGTGGCACCGCTGTATGGAAAAGATGCGCGTCGGTTCGCAGGAGCGCTCGCCGACGTTCAGACGGTCCTCGGCAATTTCCAGGACACCACGGTCGCCGAGGCATGGCTTCGTGGAGCAGCCAAAGCCCTGCCATCGACCAGGCTAGTCGCTGGCGAACTGATCGGTTTCGAGCGCGAGGACCGCACACGCTTGCGAGTCGAGTTCGCGACGGTCTGGAAGAAGGCGGCGCGGCCAAAGCTGCGCGCATGGCTCGCGTGACAGTCGAATCGGCATGTTCCGACGATTGTCACTCACCGTTCAGGTGACGTTCCCTGGGTCGTAAGCGGGGGTTGCTACACCTGGCACGTCCCTGGACGCCCAGGAGTTCCCTCGAATCCGAAACGGAGATATCTCACATGAAGAACCCGTCCCACGGCCGAACGAAGCTGGCCACCGTTGGTGGTCTGTTGCTGGTTGCTGCCGTCTTCGCAGTAGATACCGCGAGCGCCAAAGATGTCCGATTCTCGGACTTCACCCCTCTGACGACATCTGCAGGACCGACCGCCGACGAAGCGACGCCTATCACCTTCGGCAACGCTGCCGTCGAGCAGTTGTCAGTGGCCGATCGCACGTCCCAGCTGGCGGCGGACACGCCCAACAGCGGCAACTGGGACATGATCACGCTCAACGAGACGGGCCGCAACAAGGGCCGTTTCCTGTTCACCGTGTTCGAGACCGGCCAGGCCGGCGTCATGCGACACGAGGTGAAGACTGGCAAGACGGACACGATTTGGAGCAGCCCGCTGCCCCTTGGTCACGTTGCATTCGACGCCTCGTTCTGGACGCCGTGGGGCACCTTCATCACGGCTGAGGAGTCGTGGTGCACCGACCCTGCAGGATGCACCAGCAACTACGGCCGCCTGTTCGAGCTGAAGAACCCGACAACGGCCCCGGCCATCACCAACCCGCTGACGGCGACCAGCAACGACGGCGCCATGATGGTGCACCAGAACGTCATCCCGCGGACGTCACACGAGGGCATCCAGTTCGACGAAGACGGCAACATGTACTTCATCGATGAGCTCAACGGAGGCGGCCTGTACAAGTACACCCCTGCCGCGAAGTGGAGCAAGATCAAGTCCGGTCGCGCCGACTACTTTGCTGCTGGCCAGACCTCTGTGCTTCGCGTCGGCGATGGCAACACGCCGAACGCAACGGGCGACTACGTGTGGGTGCCGATCACCGATGCGTCGGGTGCAGCGCTACCTGGCGCTCTCACCATCACCGACGCCAACAGCGTGACCTCGGTCGACGCTCGCAACACCACCGACCTGCCGGCCTTCAAGGGCACCGACTACCAGCGTCCCGAGGATCTGCAGGTTCAGGAAGTGAAGGGTGTCGAGTACCTGTACGTGGCAACGACCACGACGAACGAGGTGTACCGGCTGAATCTGAAGTCCGACAGCATCTCGGTCTTTGCGAACCGGAGCACCATCGACCTCGCCACCGGCGCGGCCGTCGGTGCCGGACTGACGAGCCCCGACAACCTGGCGATCGACCACGACGGCAACATCTACATCATTGAGGACCGCAACGGCGGCGTCGACGACGACATCTGGTTCGCCAAGGACAAGAACAATGATGGCGATCTCACCGACCCGGGCGAGGGACTCGGTCGTTGGGCGTCGAACGGCACACCGGGCTCGGAGTTCACCGGCCTCTACTTCGATCCGAAGGACGAGCATCGTGCCTGGGTCAACATCCAGCACCCCGCCAGCGGCAACGATCGCACCATCGAGATCACGATTCCCGACCGTTGATCGATTGCGCTTGTGTCGTCGCCGTTGCCTGCTCTAACAGGCAACAGCGACGCGCAACGCCTGACACACTTGCGACATCGTCACCTCGTCGAGTGCCGTGATGCGCTGTGTGAGGTATCCGCGAAAGATCGTATGGATGTTGTCGAGACTGACCACACATGGCCGCGGCATGCCATGCTCGACTGTCAGCGCAACCTCGGTGGGCAGATTGCGCGCCTTTGTGGTCACTGCCGCCACCGTGACGTGACTGAGTCGATCGAGAATCACTTGACGCGTCAGCACAACTGCGGGCCGGCGCTTCGAGGTTGGTTCCTCCATCCACCAGACCTCGCCGCGCCGCATCACCAGTCCTCGTCGGGCAGCGACCCGATCCATGCCCGAGAAGAAGCCTTGAGCGCTTCGATGTCGGCGGGCGACTCGTCGATGTGGTCGAGTGCTGCGACGATCTGCCGGTCGATCACCGCCTCGACCGCTAGCGCGAGAGCGGCCTCGATGGCCTCGCGGACGAAGGCCGTTCGGTTGACTGACCACCCGCCGGCGACCAGCGAGTCGATTCGGTCGATCGTTTCGTCAGGCAATCGAAGAGCAACCATTGTCATACAGCAAGCTTAGCAGTTCGTATTACAACAGGGAATCGCCAGTCCCGAACGTAGCCGTACGACCGTCAGTGTCAGCTCATAGAACGACTGTCGTTCACTGGGCTTACACAGACCACCCGTACGTGGCTCCGCGCTCGACGCCACAGCGCGTGCTGCGAACTCGCGATCGCGGGGTTTGGCGACTCCGCGGGTGGGCGACAGACACTCCGATGGGCGTCAAACACTCGGACAACGGAGTCGTAACCATCTCGTCTCACCTTGCTGTCGAACTCAGGCCGGGCCGGCGATCTACACCAGCCGGCCGGCGTCGAGGCGTAACATCTGATCGGCGCGATCGAAGGCGACAGCGCGGTGCGACACGACAAGCACCGTGATCCCCGCTGCCGCAAGGTTCGCCCACAGCTGCAACTCGGTCTCGATGTCGAGCGCGCTGGAGAGGTCGTCGAGCACGACGAGTTCGGGGGAGTGCACCAGGGCACGCGCAGTGGCGACACGCTGTCGTTGGCCACCCGACAGCCGAAGCCCGCGGGGACCGATCAGCGTTCGTGCACCCTCCGGCATCTCATCGATGTCGGCGCGCACGGCTGCCAGCTCGAGCGCCAGCGACAGCTGGTCGTCGTCGACGATGCCCAGGGCAATGTTGTCGGCGACAGAGTCCGAGATCAACTGTGGCACCTGCGGCAGGAACGCAGCGTTCGGTGGGATGAAGAAGGCGGCACGGTCGTCGAGTCGCACGCCGTTCCAGGCAACGTCACCGGTGACGTCGGCCTGATGGGCGAGCCCGAGCATCGCTCGGAGCAGGGTGCTCTTACCTGAGCCGATCGGGCCGGTGATGACGTTGAAGGTGCCGCGACGCACGCTGAAGCTGATGTCGTGCACCCCGGCTCCCG
>JANPBZ010000191.1:0-6541 GCA_031430695.1 Ilumatobacteraceae bacterium | reverse complement strand
CGATCCGACGTCGGGCGTGACGCTCGGCTACCCGCTCGTCGACCGCACCCTCGCCAACGGCAAGGTGCTCCGTGCGGTTGCCGGGTTCGATGCGACGCTGTCGGCACCGAAGTCGGTGAGCGTGTTGTGGGCGTTGACCGGCGACGCCGGGTTCGTCGAGTGTCACGACACCGCCGTCCAAGCAGTGGTGAATCATCTCGAACAGTTCGGATCTACCACCCGCATCCGTTCCAACGGTGCACGGTTGCATCCGGACTCGCAGGGTTTGATCGTCGCCGCGTTCCGTCAAACGACGTCACGGCTGGACGACCCGCAGTTGCACACCCATGTCGTGATCTCCGGCAAGGTCCAAACCGATGACGGTCGCTGGTTGGCGTTGGATGCCAGGTCCTTGAAGAAGCACCAACGCTCCCTCGGCGGTCTCTATCAGTCGGTGCTGCGCGCCGAACTGACCCACCGCTACGGCGTTGCGTTCGGTGAGATCGTCAATGGCCAAGCCGAGATTGCCGGCGTCCCGGATGAGTTCTTGGACCTGTTCTCCAAGCGCACAGCAGAGGTCGACCGAGCCCTCGCTACCAAGATCGCCGAGTTCTACGCACGCGAGGGTCGAGATCCGTCGCGTTGGGAACGCGCCGCCATGACACGCGAGGCGGCAATCGACACGAGGGTGCACAAGTCCGGCAACGGTGTCGCCGACCTGCAGACACGCTGGCTCAACGAAGCATTCGATGCCGGCATCACACCCGAAGATCTCGTCGCCTCGGTCACCGAAGCCGGCCACGCCCGCACGTCGGTCGAGCCGGTGACGATAGGTGAGGTGATCGAGGCGTTGTCGGCGACCGGGTCGGCGTGGCATCGCGCCGACGTGACCCGCACGATCTGCGACCTCCAACGACCACTGCGTGACTGCAATGGACGGCAATGGGCAGTCGCGTTGGAACAAGCGACAGACCGGGTGATCGAGCACTGTGTCAATCTCGACCCGCCACACGGCGACACGACACGGGTTCGGCGGTCGGATGGCCGGTCGCTATGGATCGAACCCATCGCGGCGCACGTCACCTCCGACGAGATCCTCGCCCAGGAAGAACGGATCCTCACGTGGGCGATCGACGCCCAAACCCCCGACCCACAACCATCGGAAACGGTCCGGTTGGAGGGTCTCGATGTGATGCAGCTCGACGCCGCCGCACCGGTCGCCGGCAACGATCGGCTCGTATTGATCGTCGGGCCAGCAGGAACTGGCAAGACCACAATGCTGCGCGCCGCGGTCAACGACCTCGACGACCAACGGCGGTCCGTGTACGGAGTGTCACCGACCGCGAAGGCGGCGCGAACGTTGGAACGCGAAACAGGGATGCCGTGCGACACCGTCGCCAAACTCCTCCACGAATGGACCCGACCCGACCGGCCACCCGAACCACGGTGGAACCTGCCGGCCGGGTGCACATTGATTGTTGACGAGGCCGGGATGCTCGGCAGCGGCAACCTCGACCAACTCGTCCAAATCGCCGAACACAACCGGTGGCGTGTCGCTCTCGTCGGTGACCCGAAACAGCTCCAAGCCGTCGGTCGCGGTGGCATGTTCAACGAATTCTGCGCGACCGGACGGACCATCCAACTCGAACACGTCCACCGCTTCCACGAACCGTGGGAAGCACACGCCTCACTCCTGCTCCGAAACGGCGACCCGCGAGCGCTCGACATCTACCAAGCCCACGATCGGATCCGAGCCGGCACACTCGACGAGCATCTCGACTACTTCGCCAACGAATGGCTCCAACACCACGCCGCCGACGAAACAACCGCGGTGATGGCATCCACCAACGACCAAGCCGACCGGATCAACAACCACGACACGTCGCGATCGGCGGCGGCGAACAGGCTGGCGTCGGTGACGTTGTCGCCACACGGCGCAACCAACGACACCTCACCACTACGACCGGTGAACGAGTCCGCAACCGCGACCAATGGACCGTCACCGCTATTCACGACAACGGCGACCTCACCCTCGCCACGATCGCCGGTCGCGGGCAGATCACACTCCCCGCCGAATACGTAGCCGAGCACGTCCGCCTCGGCTACGCCGCGACCGAGATGGGCACACAATCCGACACCGTCACCGGCAGCTTCGAACTAGCCTCACGAGCAACCACCTGCCGCAACCTGTACGTCGGCATGACCCGTGGGCAACGCACCAACACCGTCTGCGTCGTCACCGAATCCCACGACATCGCCGAAGCCCGCGACGTCCTCGACTCCATCATCTCCTTCGACCGCGCAGACATACCCGCCACCACCCAACGCCACGATCTCGCAAAGGTCGACCGTCACGTCGGCACGCGATGCGAGGTTCCCGGCTGGATCGCAGAATTCCGAACCGCAACCGCCGTGCAACTCAACCAAGCCATCACTGACCACTCCAGACGGCAAGACCAGCAGCAGAAGCTGCTACAGCGAGTCACCGCGGCCGAGGAACGACGGCGACAGACGCACATTGCCGCCGAACCATTCACACAAGCGATCGACGAAGCGGACACCCGGCTCGCCCAAGCCCGCGACGAGAAACAACTACTCGACCAGCGTCTGTCCACTGCGAAGCGACGCGACTGCCGCTCGATCCGCGCCGACATTTCAACTGCCGACTACGAACTCGAACTCGCCGCCGCTGACCGAGCCGACGCGCTACGAAGGGCTCGGCCCACCGCAACCGCAAGCGCCACCGCCAGTCGAGAACTCAACGACCTTCGTGAAGAACAATGGCGAGAGCGACTGTTCGCCCGATGGGCCGGTGGCACCGACACCATCGAAATACTCCAACACCGACTCGACAGCGTCGACACCTGGCAACGATGGGCCACCGGAGCCAACCTCGACCCCAACCGCATCCGTCAAATGGCCGAGGGCCTACGAGTCACCCGCGACGAAACGAGAAGATTCTCCACCCTTCGCACCGCTCTTCTCACCCACCCGACCACTCGAGGAATCGATCTTGCGGCTCCGACAAACCCGAGCCGGCGCCCACCGGAGATGTCCATCGAGATTCTCTGAAGCGGCATCGCCGCGCCACAACGCGTCCATTTGGACCGCGTGCGAAGATGCTGTCATGTCCCAATCTGCAGGCATCTGCGGTGTCTGTCACCGGTTTCGAAGTCGCGGGAACCGCAACGACGCTGGCGACCTATTCATCTGCGCCCAATGCCAAGCCGACGCCAGGCAGCTCATCGAGATCCAGGACAGCATTTGGGGCGAAACAGGCGCGATGAGCGATTCACCGGACCAGTCCGACGAGCCAGCTGACCCGTGAATGGCGAATCCGTCCTACGAAACGTTCTCCTGCTCGGGGACCTCGGCTCGCTCCGATCGGCAGTTCGGTACTACCTGAGTCCATGTGTCGCCGTGCGCGGCACGGACAGTCCTGGCCTCCGATTCTCTCGCACTTGTCAGGCTGGCGATCCGTTCCTTGGCCAGTTCAGTGCGTCTTGCCGAGCCAGTCTGTGATTCTCGAGTCAGCCTGATGCCTGTTCGATGCGGATCGAGGCGAGCATGGCGGCGAGCGGCGCGGCGTCAGGGTTTTCTCGAAGGTCCGACGTCACCGTTTTGATGATGATGATCGTGCCGTTCACGTCGAGCACAAGAAGGGTCTCGGAATCACGCGGTTGGTACCAAAAAAAGTTGGGTTCGCCGACGCCGTCGGTCTCCCAGCTTCGGAACGGAGCATCGATGGTGTTGCACCCCGTCTTGTCGGCTGGGGCGGTGCGTTGGAAGCGCTTGCCGGCGTAGCCGTTGACGGTGACATCCGTCGGTGCAGTCACCTCGGCCCATCCCTGCTGCTCGGTGAGCGCGGTGACGAGACCGTCGAGGGTGGTCACCGGCCCCGCGTGGAACCCTTCGCTGGCATGGCACGCGTCTGCGTAAACGCGGTCGGCGCGGTCGAACATCGCGTCACCGCCGCCATCGATACCGAAGAGCTTGTCCCCGAGGTTCGTCCACCCGTCGCCGAGCGTCACGAAGATCCGCGGGGTTGCTGTGCCTTCGACCTCGTCGACGTAGTAGGTCCCCGGAACGAAGTGCTCGCCTGGTGTGCCGAACAGTGCTCGCGCCGGCACGGTCACGGGCACCGTGACGGTCGGAGACGGTTGGTCGGCGGGGCTGACGGGGTCGTCGGTGCGGATTGCCACGAGCGCGATCGCAACCACCGCGGCGGCGGCGAGGAGCCCGGCGACCAGGACCCGCCTCGTCCGCTTCTGGTGTTCGTCGGTGTGGCTCTGGGTCTGTAGATCGATCATGGTTTCTTCCTCCTCGGTGAACTGAACAGGTGGGCGGTCGAGAACCTTGAACTGCACCCGCGACCACAGATCCGCCGGGACGCGCACGTCGTCGACCGCACTGCATCGAGCGGCCACCACTGAGTCGAAATCGTCAGGCATGCTCCGCCTCCGTGATCGTCTGTCGCAGAGCCGCATGGGCACGGCTCAGGTGCACCCGAACGGTGCTCGCGCTGGTCCCCAGCAGCTCGCCGATCTCAAGCGACGTGTACTCACCGACGTAACGCAACGCGACACACGCACGCTGCTGCGGCGACAGATCGCCCAAGAGGCCGAGAAACTCGACGAGCGAACCGGTCGGCGGAGCCGAACCGTCAACCGCTCCAAGATCGGTCGAATTCGACCGCGCCCCCACGAGGCCACCAGCGATACGAAAGGCAGTACGCCACACCCACGCCTCGACATCGTCGACGGCGTCGCCCCGTCGCAGGACCTGAGCGAAGGCCTCGGCCACGGCATCGCTCGCCAACTCGGCGTCACCGGTGAACAACAACAGCGAGCGCCACAAACGGCGGTGCACGCGGCGGAACACTGCCTCCACCCGATCCTGACCCCCCACAGCGCAAATCATTACCCCTACAGGGCGCAAACGGACCGAATCCGTTTACACCGCCTGCCACATTTTCGTCAGATGTTCCCGAGTCGAGGAAGCGCCGCGCTCAGATTGCGTCGTTATGGAGCGGGTTGGCAAGCGCTTGAGTCGTCAGCTGAGGGCGTTCACGGCCTGTTTGAGTGCCGCTTCGATGGCCCACATTGCTGCATTGGGGTCTCGACGTCGTCGGATGCTGTCGAGTGTGCCAATGATGCTGGCAACGTCCGCCCACGGGTCGAACGTCAACCCGGATCGTTGCTCCCAGACGGTGCGAACCTGGTCGGCCATCGTCGGGCTGTAGTGCAACAGGTTGAGCCGACAGTGAGCCGGATCGATCGAACGCGGACCAACGCATGCCCACTGCCAGTCGACGAGTCCGCTGAGTCGTCGTCGGTCCCACAGCACGTTGCCCGGGTTGAAGTCACGATGGACGAATCCGACATCTGCGGTCGGCACTGGACGATGGAACAACTCGACGGCCCGCTCCCACAACGCAGGATCCCGCGTCCAGCGTGGCGGGTCGTAGCGGCTCTGGGCGTATCTGGTCAGTACAGGCAGCTCGCCTCGAGACACGTCGACGTCGTGGAGCGTGATCATCGCGTCGACAGCTTGCGACACCCATTCCGAACCCCAACGGGTCTCCCACACCGGCCTACCCTCGAGGAGCGTCATCGCCAGCGCCGGCACATCCGAACGATCGCCAGTGGCGTCGACGGCGAGCACCACAGGCGTCGGCACCGCCAGACGCTCGGCGAGCTGCAAAACCCGCGCCTCTACCGCCACGACATCGGGCGACTCGGCGAGGATCTCAGGAAGGACATACCGGCGCAACACCACATCACGTTCGTGACTGTCCCGATCGACGAGGGTCACGCGGTGCATCGCGGCTGTCGATCCGCCAGGCATCGCGCGCACCTCGCCAACGTCAGACGCGTCGAGTTCATCAACAAGCCACGCCAGCGTCGCCGCCGGCGGCGGCTGCACATGCCCGCGCTGTACTTCGTCCTTCGGTTGATCCACCTTCGTAGTCTCGCGGCCCGATCACCACCCGCACGCGAATCCTCTTAGCGCTTGCCAACCCGCTCCATAACGGGCATTCGGCGCTAGTTCGTAGTCACGGTCGCTCTGGCCGGCATCCGCACTTCAACGTCGAGCAAGCGGGGCTCGATTCCCGTCGACCGCCGCAATATGGTCCCGGCGGCGCGCCCGCCGCCGGTGCTCAGGGCCCAGGGGGTGGCGCCGGCGAGCCACCAACACCGAGGCCCCATACCTGGAGCACGAAGATGCCGACGGCAAGAGCACTGATCAGCGTGATCAGGCCCCACCGTCGTCCCGAGAGTCGCCATCCGAGGACCGAGTCGATCGACCAGCGCCCGGGGCCGATGAAGGCGAGCGCGATCGCCGCGCCAAAGGGAATCAGCGAAAACTCAAATCCGAACGCCGCTGCGTTGCCGAAGAGGCCGTTGTCCCACTGATAGCCGAGGATCGGTTCCACCATGATGCCAGCGGCTGCCGCAGCGCCGAGGGGCAGTACGAGGCCGAGTAACAGCGACACTCCGGCAACGATCTCGGTGAGGGTGATCACCCACGCCAGGAACCCCGCAGAGGAGTATCCGAAAAA
>JANPBZ010000190.1:0-40081 GCA_031430695.1 Ilumatobacteraceae bacterium | reverse complement strand
CGCGCCCAGGAACACGTCGCGGGCCTCCAGCGAGCAGGCCAGAATCTTGTTGAATGCGTTCGCAACCAGATTGCCGTGAGTCAGCATGACCCCCTTCGGTCGACCGGTCGTACCGCCCGTGTAGAACAATGCGGCGGTGTCGCCAGGAGCAACGCCGGCGATGCGCGCCTCGGGACTGGATGCGTCGAGCAGTCGCTCGTAGCCCTCTTCAATATCAATGACGTGTTCGACGAGATCGCCGAGCAGTCCGGCGTCTCGATCGGTGATCAGCACGCGAGCGCCACTGTGTTGAAGGGTGTGGGCCAACTCGACAGGGGCCAGCCGCGTGTTCAGCGGCACCAGAACCAGGCCGGCCGCAGGGAGCCCGAAGAACGCTTCGAGATACCGATGGCCATTAGCCGACAGCAAGGCGACACGATCGCCGCGCTGCACGCCCAAGGTGGTGAGACCGGCGGCCAGTCGCCGGCAACGATCTGCCAGTTCCGTATAGATGATCGTGCGGTCGCCGTCGATCACAGCAATGCGTTCCCCAAAGCATGCCCGAGCGTGTTCGATGGGGTCGGCCAGCGTCATCATCCGGCGTGGAGACTAGGGGTTCGAGGCATCACGATCAGCTTCGGAGGCACGAGTCGTGCTGCACTATCCAGGTGATCTCACTGCCATTGACCACCGACGGGTGCAGATGGCCATCGAGCTCGAGGGCGTGTCTATCGGTGATGTTGCCGTCGGCATCCACGACAAGGGCCGTCAGGCGACGATCGGTGTTGGCGAGCGAGCATGCCGACAGAGTCAGGGCGTCGGGCGACCGAGCGTGAAGTCGCCTGGCAGTTGCGGAAGCGACATGAGCCACTCCCACAGCTTGTCGATCTGCGGATCGAGATCGTCGACCGCGCCAGAGTTGTCGACGACGAAGTCGGCGCCCTCCAACCGGTCGTTGCGGCTGGCTTGACGAACGATCCGTGCGCGTGCGTCGGCTGCGCTGAAACCTCGATACCGCACCAACCGCTCGACCTGTGCGTCGACCGGCACGTCGACGACGATCTTGCCCTGCAGCCCACCACGTGGATTCTCGGTGAGCAGCGGTATGTCGAGCACGACCACCTTGTCGGTCGAGGCCATCGCGTTGACACGTCGGTTGATCTCCACGCCCACCGCCGGATGCACGATCGCGTTGAGCGCTCGTAGGGCGTCGGGATCGGAAAACACGATCTCGGCGAGCCTGGCACGAAGCAGTTCGCCGTCGTCGTCCAGCACCTGATCACCGAACCGCTCGGCGATCGCGTCGACGACGGCAGACCCCGGCTTCTGCACCACCCGAGTGATGACGTCGGCGTCGATGATCTCGGCACCTCTAGCGGCGAGCATCGCACTGACCGTTGATTTTCCGGAGCCAATACCTCCGGTGAGGCCGACCAGGATCATCGGCGCAATGTACCGGTCACCAGCTCGAGCAGCGCGCTCGGTAGCATCTCGGTCGATGGGCGAAGAAGTTGACCAGCGTGTACGCGGCAACGAACCTCCCCAGCGCGATCAGATGTCACTCAGCTGGCCGCTAGTCGAACGTCGCAGGGTGCATGCCGCTCCCCCCGACGGCGTTGAGCGGCGAGCCACTCGGGCGCCGGCACCAGCGCCCACCCCCAGCCTGACCGCGGCGCCACTGTGGCCGTTTCGCCTGGCTGCCTTGGCCGGCGCGCTCGCCCGTTCGAGATCCGACTTCAGTTGGGACAACTGGAAGTTGATCGCCTCGGCGGTGATCGTCAGTCTGTACGCCATCGTCACGTGCCTCAGGCCAGTGCCGTACCGCGACGACACCAAGGTTCGAATCCGCATCATCGCCGAGCAGGCATTGCACCTCGTTGTTGTACTTGCGACCGGTGCCTGGGCGTCACCGTTTGCGCTGTGCCTGATCCCCAGCGGCATGCTCGCCGGGTTCGCTGCCGGTGGTTTCTTCAGCGCCCAACTCGGCGTCGCCGCAATCGCCGCGGTCACTGCCCGACACATCAACGAGGTCGGCGCTCGCGATGGACTGCGCGATGGATTGTTGTGGACGGGCCTGCTCGGTCTTGTCGCGTTCACGAGCGGGCTCACCCATCGGGCGGGTCTCGAGGCGGCACGTCAGCAGCAGCTGGCTCTCGACCGGGTCAGCCGTCTCGCCGAGGCCAACTCGTTGCTGTTCTCGCTCCAGCGAGTCGCCCAGACGCTGCCGGCGTCGCTCGATCTCGACGACGTGCTTGATTCGACGGTGCAGCGAATGCAAGCGATGGTGCGCCACGACGCACTCTCGGTGTTCCTCGTCAACGCGACCGATCGCGCGGTGGAGCCCATCCGCGCCTTGGGTTTCACGCCGCCGCCGTCGTTCCAACTCGACCGCCTCCCCGAGGGACTGCGCGCTGCGATGGATTCGCCGCGCACCGTTCGTATCGACGACCTCAGCTTTCGGGGAGGGGTGTCGGCATCGGCGCGCAGCGGGCTCTACGCCGCACTGCGAGCCAGAGGAGCCCTCGTTGGTCTGATCGCGGTGGAAGCCGACCAGCCCGACTCGTTTGGGCAGCAGCAAGCCGAGATCGTCCACGGCCTCACCGAGCCGTTCGGCATCGCCATCGACAATGCCCGCATGTTCGGTCGTATCCGCACACTCGCCGCCGACGAAGAACGGTCGCGCATTGCTCGAGATCTCCACGATCACATCGGCTCCTCACTGGCGATGATCGGATACGAGGTCGACCGGGCCCGCTCGATCGCAGCCGATGGCGGCGAGATCATTCCCGTCCTGGAAGACCTGCGCACTCAGGTCACCGCCGTCGTTTCCGACGTGCGTGACACCCTGTTCGATCTGCGCACAGAGGTCACCGACACCTACGACCTGGCCAGTATCGTCCGCGACTTCCTCACACGCGTACAACAACGAACCGGTATCGAAACCGATCACGAAGTGCGAATCGCCGGCCGGTTACCACTGATGCAAGAGCGAGAGTTGTGGCAGATTGCACGCGAGGCCATCACCAACGTCGAACGGCACTCGCAGGCCAAGCACCTGACCGTGACCGTCAACGAAACCATTACAAGTGCATCGATTTCGGTTCGCGACGACGGCGTAGGTCTTGGGGTGCATACGAGCCGAGCCGATAGTTATGGCATCATTGGCATGCGCGAGCGTGCGGCCCGAATCGGGGCCGAGCTTTCTATCCGACCATCGGTGCGTGGTGGCACGGAGATTCAGGTCCATCTTCGCTCTGACGACAGGAGACAACGTTGGGACTCTCGGTAATCCTGGTCGATGACCACACCATGCTGCGCCAAGGGATTCGGCGAGCACTCGAAAGCGAAGGCATCAAGGTCGTGGCCGAGGCCAGCGACGGCAAAGAGGCGATCCGCCTCGCTCTCGAGCACAAGCCCGATGTCGTGCTGATGGATGTCTCGATGCCCGGGATGGACGGTGTCGAGGCAGCTCGCCGACTCGTCGAAGCCGACGGCCGGCAGCGGGTTGTCATGCTGACCATGCACATCGACCGCGACGTGATCGACCGGGCCATTCGTGCAGGGGCGGTCGGCTACCTCACCAAGGATTCGTCGATCAGCGAGGTCATCCTCGCCATCCAACTCGCGGCCAACGGCGATCGCCCGATGTCGCCACGCCTCGCCGCGGCCATGCTCGACGAGGCTCGCCGCGACGACGCGTTGATCTCTGTTCGTGAAGAAGAGGTGCTGCAACTGGTGGCGGATGGGTTCGGCACCAACGAGATCGCTGAGCGGCTGTACATCAGCGGCAAGACGGTGAAGAACCACCTCGCATCGATCTACGAGAAATTGAATGCTCGTGATCGCACCCAGGCCGTGCTGATGGCTGTCAAGATGGGCATCGTCAAACTGACCTAGATGACGCGGCCCACTGCGAACAGGGCTTCCAGTCGCAATGGGAGCCCGCCCGAATCGTCGACAGGCATCTCCGCGATCCGGGCAAATGCCTCGCGCCGCCGCCGATCCAGCCGTGCTGGCTCCATCTGCTCCAGCACGCCGCGCAGGCTGTACGACCACTTCCACGCCCACCACTCCTCGGCTCCTGCCAGGCGCACCTCGTGGTGCACGGTCTGCACGACGACATCGTCAAAGCCACTGCCGCTCAGCAACACCGCGAGATCGCCAGCTTGGTCGAACGGTCGCCGCACCGCCCGTCGCTTGACGACGACGTCTGCAAACAGTTCGTCCTCCCACGACCAACGCTCGTCCTCGGCCCCCACGTGGAGACGCCGAGCCGGCCGCCGCCGGCGAGTGCACGCCGAAACCCCGCCGCGGCACGTTCCGGGTCAGGCAAGAAGAAGATGCCAAAACCACACAACGCCACCGAGAAGGACCCATCGGGAACATCGAGGTGCTCGGCGTCCATGACCTCGAGTCGCGCCGCGATCCCGGCTGCATCGGCGCGCTCGGTGGCAAGACGGACCATCTCCGGCGACAGGTCGACGCCGACGACACTGCCAGATGAGCCAACTCGCGCGCCCGCTGGCACCAGCACGGCGCCCCGCCCACAACCGACATCGAGCACGACGTCGCCGGGACCGACACCCGCGGACTCGATGAGGCGAACACCGAAGTGGTCGTGGTATGCGCCGGCCACCTCGTCGTAGGTCGGCGCAGCGCGATCGAAGACACCCGCGACCCAGGCCTTCGCATCGATGATCGGATCCACAACTGCGGACCTGACCCGGTCACCATTGTGTTGACCGGAGACCGCGAAGGTCGTCAACACCTCTCCCATCGTCGTGCTCGACGGAGCTGGCAAGGTGACGTTGAGCGGCGCCGGCCAGCGGCGCATCCTCTACATGAACACGTGCGATGAGGCGCAGATCTGGACCACATCGCATTGTCAGGACCAGGACCAGCCGCAGCTCACGATCCAGGGCATGCACTTCACACAGGGCAACAGCACCGGCGATCTGCGCGAGGGCGGCGGAGGAGGAGCAGTGTTCGTGCGTGGGGGCCGGGTGAAGGTGCTCGACAGCAGGTTCACCGCGAATCAATGTGACCCGACCGGCATCGGTGTGTCGTAGCAGGTCTACAACAGCGTCTTCAGCAACAACAACGCCATCGGCAACGGGGCCAACCCATCGCGCCAGGGCTCGCCGGGCGGTGGCAGCGGGGCCGCGATCTACCTCGACGGCAACCGATTCACGCTCGACCTCGCCGGCAGCATCGTGCACGACAACACCGCCAACGAGGGAGGAGGGGCGATCTTCTTCGTCTCGAACAACCGCACCGGCGAGCTGCGCATCGCGACATCGGTGCTCGAACGCAACACGAGTCACGGCTTCGAAACCGCTGGGTTCCGGGGGATCTTCTTCCTCGGCTTAGGAGCACCACAGGTGTCCAACTCCACGATCGCGTGAGGCGGGTCGGGTGTATGCGAGACTTTCGGCGTGTCGTGGTGGTCGACCGTACGGTCTGTTGGCGATGCGCTCGGAATCTCGAAGCGCCAGATCGTGCCGATCGGTTGCGGGCTCGGGCGGTCGGTCTTCGCCGTGACGAAGCGCTCTGCTCAGATCGTCAACATCACCCGGCCTCGCCGGCCGCTGCAATCAGCGACGATCACCCGACTGAGGCCGCTGTTCCCCGACCTCGATCTGGCGATGATCAGGGTCCGAACTCGGTGCCGGCTGCCATCGAACAGGTTCCGCCAGACAGGGTCGATCTACGCCATGACGTTCGGCTACACGATCTACTGGCGCGCCGATCTCGACGAGAAGAACCCGGTCGATCTCGTGAAGCTCATCCACGAGATCGTTCACGTCGATCAGGTGCGGCGCTACGGCAGCGAGTCGTCGTTCGCCTGCGAATACGGTCGGGGCTACATCGAGGGGGGTGGCAGCCTTCCCAGCTACATCGACGAGCCGACGGCGTATCACCGCAATCCGCTCGAGGCCGAGGCCTACACCTTCGACGCACGGTTCCGCGACGATTCTGGACACGTCGTCGCGACGCGACTGCCGGCCGGCTGAAGGGTTGCCGCGTGGGCGGTCAGCCGAGACCGACCCAGCGCGGGTAGAGCGGATCACCGTACTCGTACTCGATCCAGACATCGGCCCCGATCTCTGGAATCTCTACGTACTGGACGTCGTCGGACGGTACGGCCCACGCCGGCGAGGGGTTGACCTCCGGCACGGTGACCTCGAGTCGACGTTGCTGCAGCGGATCGTCGATGCCGACAACGACGCCGCGGTACTTCCCGATGTACCCGCCGGTCGGACTCTCGTCCTGTTGGCCGCCTGAATCACGCTCCCAGACGGGATAGTCCGTGTCGCCGTGTTCGAACGAAACCAATACGTGATCCCCGACCGCCGGGAGCGCCACCGCAGAGCCCAACAGCGATGCCGTCGCCCAGACCGGCGTCTCGCCATATATCTCTGGCACGACGACCCCGAGCCGCGATTGCTGCAACGGGTCGGCGTCGTCAGTCACGATTCCGCGGTATGTGCCCCCATATCCAGTCACCATACGGCCATCATCGCGCGGCGGGTGTTGGCACTACGTGCTGGCAATCTGTCGATCCGTCGGCTAGACCATCGCCATGGCCCTCGCCCTGACGATCCCCGACATTGTCGAGAGCGAACCCTTGCACAGCGTGTCGCCGGCACCCGACGGTGTGACGTTCACCGTCGTCATGGACGCCGGAAACACGACGGTGCGACTCCTGCGCGCCAACGAGATCGGCGAACACATACCGCTGGTCGTCCTGACGACCGACAATCAGATCCTGGCCCTCGACTCGGTGTATGTGACCGAGGTTTCCGTCGGCAGCCAGCCTTCTGCTGCTCAAGTCACGTTTCTTGCTCAGGCCGTGCGCTTCGTGTGACTGCTGCCAGGCTCCAGCAGGCTTGCACCGAAGTCGTTCGAGGCGCAGGCTTCAGAGGTGCTGAACGAGGATATGCAGCGGGTTGTCGACGAACAACGACTCGGCTATGTGGCGACGGTGTGCCCGGATGGTACGCCGAATCTGTCGCCAAAGGGGACGACCGCGGTCTGGGACTCGGAGCACCTGGTCTTCGCCCACCTCCACTCGCACCAGACGGTGGCGAACATCGAGATCACGAACTCCATCGTCGAGATCAACGTGGTCGACCCGATTCTCCGCAAGGGCTACCGGTTCAAGGGTCCCGCTACCGTCCATCGCGACGGATCTGTGTTCGAGGCCGGACTTCGTTTCTACCAACAGCGCAGCGGGCTCGAGGCGCATCGAATCGAGGCGATCGTCCTGGTCAGGGTTGAACAGGTGGCGTCGCTGCTCTCTCCGGCCTACGACGATGGCACCAACGAACGCGAGGTCGAGCAGCGCTCGCTGGCCCTCTATGGCCTGACCCGGACGAGGCGTAGCGCCTAGGACCTCTGGCCGTATCTGCGACGAGTTCGCCACGGTTGGATGTGAGGGTGCACAACAATCTCGTTGCGGGTGACGCCGAGCGTGATTCGAATCGGTTGATCGCATCCGTGGATCTGTTGTGGATCCCGCTCGGTGCGGGCCAGCGAGTCGTGCAGGCCAGTGGCAAGATGTTCGAGGCTGTGTCGGCATTGGTTCATCGGCGACGGCCTTGCGACCTGTACCACTCGGCGCTCGAGATCATCGTTCCCGAGGGCCGCTTCGTGATCGAGATGGCACCCATCCCTGATCCGCACGGAACCGAACGAGGTGTCGTGGCCGAAGGCTCAGTCGGGATGAAGATCGCGGGGCGCCTCCGGGTGTTCCGGTACGAGGTCCGCCGCTGGCACGATGGCCTCATCCCCGATGCCGCAGCGGCCACTTCCACGGTGAGAGTCAGCGTCGATCCGGCGTGTGCGCATCGACTCCTGGACCTGGTGCCCTCCGTGCCGTCGCCGGTGTGGGGCCGCGACGAACTCGATGCCGGCGACATGTGGAACTCCAACTCGGTTACTTCGTGGTTGCTGACGCGTGGCGGGGTCGAAACCGCCCAGATCGAACCGCCGTCTGGTGGTCGCGCACCCGGTTGGAGTGCAGGCCTTGTTGTGGCGGCGCGCCAAGTCAGGGATTCAGCACAACTTCGCTGCTGAGATTGAAGACGGCGATCTCGAGGTAGGGACCATCGGCACATGACTCGGCAACGACCTGAGCGTCGGCGCCGGCGATTCGTCCGACATCGTCTGCATAGAAGTAGCCACCACCGCCGTAGACAATGTCGCCGATCTTGGCGAGCTCACCACTCGGCAATTCCACACCCGGTACCTCTGCGTTCCATCGCACACCGTCGGGCCACACCACGGGATACCTGATTGCCGGGTCCTCGCTCTGCAGATAGAGACACTCACCGTCCATGGTGATCTCCCCGCTGACGATTGCAGCAAGTTGCTCAGCGGACTCGTTTGGCGGCGAGATCATGAGCGGCCCGTCGACGCGGCCGACCAGGTCATCGACATCATCGGCTTCAACAGGGCTCGACAGGATCGTGACCAGTACGTCGATCGACAGACCGGCCACGTCTGAGGGCAGTTGTTCCATGATTGGTTCGGCCGGCTCAGCCGTTCCCGCACACGACACGACGAGACCCTGGACGTCAGCGGCGAAACCCCCGGGGGCCGCTGGGAACGTTGTGACAAACGCGAGAAAGGCGAGGCCATCGACGGTGACTGCGTCCTCCAACGGATCAGGTCCGAGACCTTCGGCCCACAGCGACGACATCGCAAATGTCGGAATGCCGGCGCCAGCAGCCGGCGATGATCGACTCGCTGTCAAAGCTCGAGAGTTGGCTGACATGAATGCAGTCCAGCTGGTGGAGGGAACGTCGCCGACAACTCGCGTGAAGCTGTCAATGGTGCCAGTCACGATCGCGTCTGATCGTTGCACAAGGTCGGCCAAGTCGACAGCAGGGTCGTAGTCATAGGTCGGCACCCCCGACCTCATCAGCTCAACCAGTTCGTCTCGATGGCCGTCACACGGCAACGCCGCCGTGGTGCTACTCGGCTCCCCGCAGGAAGGCGCCAACATTGCTGCGGTGAGAAGGATGAGGGTGCGACGGCTCAGGACTCCTCGGCGGCGAGCACTTCCACGTCGGACGGCGCAGCATCGTCCGCAGGAGCCTCGGCAACTTCGGCAACTTCGGCAACTTCGGCAACTTCGGCAACTTCGGCAACTTCGGCAACTTCGGCGACCGCTGCCTCGGCGACGTCTGCAACTGCAGGGGCTTCTGCGGCGGCGGCAGCGGCGGCGGCAGCGGCGGCAGCGGCGGCCGACGCAGCCTCGACGGCTGCTTCGGCCTCACCAGGCGTTGCATCGGGGTTGTTCTCGTAGTACTCGGCCCATGCGGCCTCGCGCTCGGCATCGTCGCCACCGGCGGTCCAGTTGCCGTGCTCGTCGATCTCGAAGTGCTGACGGTACTCCTCGGCCAACTCTCCACCTTCGGCTGCCTGCTTGATCGACAAGCTGATGCGGCGACGAGCGAGGTCGAGATCGATGATCTTGACCCACAACTCTTCGCCGGGGGTCACGACCTGCTCGGGCGCCTCGACGTGATGGGTGCTCATCTCGGAGATGTGCACGAGACCCTCGATGCCATCGCCGACCTGCACGAAACCGCCGAACGGAACGAGCTTGGTGACACGGCCGTAGACCAACTGGCCGACCTCGTGGGTGCTGGCGAACTCTTGCCACGGGTCCTGCTGGGTGGCCTTGAGCGACAGGCTGATGCGCTCGCGCTCGAAGTCGACATCGAGAACCTGCACCGTGACGGCATCGCCGACGGCAACGACCGCACCGGGGTGGTCGACGTGCTTCCACGACAACTCGCTGACATGGATGAGACCATCCATGCCGCCGAGGTCGACGAACGCGCCGAAACTGACGACACTGGAGACGACACCTTCGCGGATCTCACCTGGCTTGAGGTTGGTCAAGAAGCTGTCGCGCGATTCCTTCTGGGTCTCTTCCAGGAACGCTCGACGGCTGAGCACGACGTTGTTGCGGTTCTTGTCGAGCTCGATGATCTTGGCCTGCACGGTCTTGCCGATGTAGGGAGCGAGATCGCGAACTCGACGAAGCTCGACCAGCGATGCGGGGAGGAATCCACGGAGGCCGATGTCGACGATGAGACCACCCTTGACGACCTCGATCACCGGACCCTCGACCATGCCGTCGGCTTCCTTGATCTTTTCGATCGTGCCCCACGCCCGCTCGTACTGCGCCCGCTTCTTCGACAGAAGAAGGCGACCTTCTTTGTCTTCCTTCTGGAGGACGAGTGCTTCGATCTTCTCGCCGAGCTTGACGATCTCGTGCGGGTTCACATCGTTACGGATGCTGAGCTCGCGGGCGAGGATGACGCCCTCACTCTTGTAGCCGATGTCGAGGAGGACTTCGTCCTTGTCGATCTTGACGACGGAGCCGAACACCAGCTGACCGTCTTCGACTTCGACCATCGTGCCTTCGATGGCATCGGCGAAGGACATGCCCAAGTCATCTTCGGTGACTTGGCGGGGCTGATAATTCCCTTCTTCGTCGAAGGTGCCCATGGCACCGCTGGCTACGGAGAAGGTCGTGGTATCGGACAAAGGACAATCGCTTTCGTATCGCACTACAAGAATGGCCCGGCGAATTCCGGACCCAGTGACGATACCAGCGCAGATTGCGGCCTCCATCAGAGACGAAGGGCGATCACCAAGAATTCAGCTGACTCGGTGGATGGGGTCGTCCGGTCGTACTTGCCCGGTTCGACGCTCCAGAGGTCGACGACGTCGAGTCCGACCCGGTCGCACATCAGGCGCAGCTCACGAGGTGTGAAGCACGCCGTCCACAGATCGACGTCCGCCGCCACGCCGGCTTCGTCACGAACTTCGGTGCGTTCGTGATTGACTCCGGTAGCAGCATCGAACGTGGCCGCTTCGTGGTATTTGACAGCGAAGTAGCTGCTGAAGGCGGACAAGGCGAGCATGCCGCCCGACTTCAGCGCCGCTGTGATACCCGACAGCACCGCCTCGTTCTCGCCATCGGTGGTCATCAACCCGAACGCTCCCTGGCACAGGCAGATCGCTGCGTCGAACTCGTCACGGAATTCCATCGAGCGGGCGTCGAGCCGATCGAAGGTCGCGCCCTCCGGCGCCGACTCGTTGGCGATGTCGATGAATCGCTGGCTGATGTCGATGCCATGCACCACCAGTCCCCTGCGTGCAAGTTCGTGAGCATGCCTTCCGGGACCACACCCGACGTCGAGCACGCGGTCCCCTGCTTGCAGCCCGAGCGCCTCGACGACAAAGTCGATCTCCTGCACCGTTCCCTTGGTGAACGAATACCGAAGGTACGCCGATCCAAGGTGCTGGGCGATGGGCTCGAACCAGTGACTCATAGGGCTGGTTCAGCCGTCGACGTTCCAGCTCACCATCTCCAGCTGACCTTCCAGCACGGCGAACGTGATGATGACGGGCTGTGTCGACTGCTCGAACTCAGCAGTCAACCGAAACTGCATCAGGTCGTGGCGACCAAGCGGCGACACGTCGGCGTCGAGGACCTTGCGGTGATCGGTGATGGTGTAGTTCCCGGTGAACGCACCGAGTGCGTCGTCGATGACGTTCAGCAGCTCGTCGACCTCCTGAGTGTTGGTGGCGCCCTGCGCGAACAACGCTTCGACTCGCTCGGTCGTCGGATCCTCGAACGTCGCCATCACCTCGCCAATGCGCGGCACCATGTCTCGATCGACCTCGAGGCCACCGAGACGGTCGCCGGGCGGCGTCTCCGACAGGCGCACGGCGGTGCCGACCACACCACCGACGAGCGCAGCGGCTCCAATGACCAGCGCGAGCGCGCCCCGCGTACCCGAACGTCGCCGCCCTGAGCGTTCCGCTTCCGCCGCTGCCGCCCGCAGCGAGACGACGCGGGTGTGGGCGACCATGTCTCCGACACGGCGCTTCTCCGGTGTGGCCAGCACACAGATGAACCCAACGAGATAGAACGCGGGCAACGCGTCGACGATGCGAAGAAGCGTTCGCTTCAACACGGTGACCGCGCCGGGTCGTCCGCCTGCCGAGTCGACTACGGTGATGCCCATCAAACGCTTGCCCGCAGTCGTGCCGGTGAGTGTTTCCAGCACGAAGTAGTACCCGAGACTGATGAGCGCCATCAGCAGGAAGTTCACACCTTCAAGGCGAACCTGAAAGCCTTCGTCGCTGTCGACTCGATGGCTCAGACCGACACTGATGAGCACGAGCGGGATGAGGTCGATGAAGCCGGCCGCGATACGACGGCCGGTGACCGATTCGGTTTCCGCCGGCACGGACGACACGACCGACGGTGGCGCCCATGCGCCCATCGACGCAGACGAACCTTCAGGCTCCATACCCGTGCCTCCCATCTCTCCCGCAGGGTGCGGTCAGCGTAGAGTCCACGGCCCCGCGAGTGAACGCTATCGGAGTGCTTGAGGCACACCCGGGTGGGCGCGAAACACTCCGTCAGCCCTTTGCTGAGGCCCAGCTGGAGCCCCAGGAGACGTTGACCTCCAGCGGGACATCGAGTTCGGCTGCGTTGCGCATGATGTCGATCACCATCGGTCCCACGGTGTCACGCTCCGATTCGGGCACCTCGACCAACACCTCGTCATGTACTTGCAGGATCAACCTGCTAGCCACATGAGACTCCGACAATGCACTGTGGATACGGACCAACGCCACCTTGAAGATGTCGGCAGCGAGCCCCTGGATGCCGGCGTTCATCGCCTGCCGTTCGCCGGCCTGACGGATTCTGAAGTTGGAGTTCGACAGTTCCGGGATCGGGCGCCGCCGACCGAACAGCGTTTCGGTGTACCCGCGCATGCGGGCCTCGATGACCGTGCGATCCATGTACGCCTTGACGTTGGGAAAGGCCACGAAGTAGGCATCGAGGATCACCGCCGCGTCGACGGTGGGAATTCCCAGGCGCTGACCGAGGCCATACGACTCCATTCCGTACGCCAGGCCGTAGCTGACCATCTTCGCCTTCGACCGCATCTCGATGGTCACGTCGGCAGGCTCGACGCCGAACACTCTCGAGGCCGTCGCATTGTGGATATCGACACCACTGCGAAATGCGTCGATCAGCCCCGGATCCGCGGCGAGGTGGGCTATGCAACGCAGCTCGATCTGGTTGTAGTCGGCCACCAGCAGCACGTAGCCGGGCGCCGGAATGAACGCCTTGCGGAACTGACGACCTTCGTCGCTGCGCACCGGGATGTTGTGCAGGTTCGGTTGATCGCTGCTCAACCGTCCCGTTCGAGCCACCGTCTGGTTGAAGGTCGCGTGAATCCGGCCATCGGGCGCCACCTCGGCCATCAGGCCCGTGCCATAGGTACCGCGCAGCTTTTCCATCTCGCGGTATTGCATCAGCGGGTCGATGAATTCCGGCCATTCGTCCCGCAACCTCAGCAACGTTGCCGCATCGGTCGAGTAACCCGTCTTGGTCTTCTTCTGCGGCGCCAACTGCTTCTCGGTGTACAACAGCTCGCGTAGTTGCACCGGCGAGTTGAAATTGAACGGCCGACCGACGACTCGCTGCAGTTCGGCGGCGAGGCGCTCGCTCTCCGAGGTCAGGTGTTGGTTCAGCCGCTGCAGTTCGGTCATGTCGACGGCTATGCCGACGAACTCCATCTCGGCGAGCACACCGACCAACGGATTCTCGATGGTGGCATACAGCTCGGCCATCCCCTGCTTCTCGAGCGCCGCCTGTAGCGCGGACGAGAGATGGGCGACGGCCAGCGCGCCACGCCCGGTGACGCGCCGCTCGTCGTCGCCCTCCTCGCTGAAGTCGAGCTGTCCCGAGGAAGCAGCATCTGTCGCAGGCAACTGGAAGGGCGTGTACCGCCGCAGCAGGTCCGCCAACGCATAGCGAACGTCCGCTGGGTCGATCAGGTACGCGGCGATGGCCACGTCCATCTGCAAGCCGTTGATCGTCACACCATGGCCGAGCGACCAGCGCATCAGCGCCTTGGCATTGTGACCATGCAGCTGAGGATGTGAAGCGAGTGCGGTGAGCACATCGGGATGGGCAAGCGTGTCTGCTGGAATCCAGGCAACTTCGCAGGCCTCGAGGTCGGTCACGACGGCGAGCCCGATCAGATCACTGCGTCCCGGATCCCCGGACCATGACGCGACCACATCGAGCGAAGCCAACGACGAGATGGTCGCCGCAGCCCCGGCCGCATCGACACGATCCGTGATCTCGGCCTCGAGCACCTCGGCCTCGGCCGACGGCTGCTGAGCCCCGGGCGTGCCAAGCGCCTCGAACAATCGGTCGGTCAGGGCTCGGAACTCCAAGAAGTCGAACAACCTGCGAACTTCGGCGACGTCGGGCTCGATCGTCAGAGCGGCAAGGTCGACCTCGATGGGCGCATCGCGACGCAGGATCATCAACTCGGCGTTGCTGCGTACTCGCTGCTCGTGCTCAGCAAGTGATGCACGCAACTTCGGCGTCTGGGCCTCGACGTTGGCGAAGATTCCATCGAGGTCGCCGTAGGAGTTGATGAGCTTTGCTGCGGTCTTCTCGCCGACGCCCGGCACGCCGTCGAGGTTGTCGCTGGGGTCTCCGCGTAGCGCCGCGTAATGCGTGTATTGGGCCGGCGTGACCCCTGTCTTTTCCTTGATTCCCGCCTCGTCATACAGGGCGTAGTCGCTGACGCCGCGACGGTTGTACAGCACCTTCACACCCGGATCGTCGACGAGCTGGTAGCTGTCGCGGTCGCCGGTGACGATGATCACCTCGTGACCGTCGGCCTTGGCCCGTTCGGCAACAGTGGCCAAGATGTCGTCGGCCTCCCAGCCGGACAGGTCGACGACGGTCACATGCAGCGCGTCGAGCACCTCGCGTACGAGGCCCATCTGCTGACGAAGGATGTCGGGCGCCGCCTCACGCTGCGCCTTGTACAACGGATTGGCATCGTGCCGGAAGGTCGGCTCCGGCCGGTCGAACGCGACCATGACCCCATCGGGATGCTGATCCTTCAGCAGGTACGCAAACATCGAGGTGAAGCCGAACACGGCATTGGTGACCTGGCCGGAGGCGGTGGCCATGTCGGTCGGGAGGGCGTAGAAGGCGCGATAGGTCAGCGAGTTGCCATCGAGCAAGAGCAGCTTCACGGGCGCAGCGTGCCGGCCAGCACCCGCTCGGCGACTTCACGCATCCGCGATCGCTCGCTCATCGCTGTGCGCTGGATGAACGTGAACGCCTCGCCCTCGCGCATGCCGAACTCGTCGATCAACAGACCCTTGGCTCGATCGATGATCTTGCGAGATTCCAGCTGTTCGACAAGGCCGTCGACCTCGCCGGTGAGGTGCTGCATCTCGCGGAACCGTCCGATCGCAACTTCTATTGCCGGGATGAGATCGCTCTTCTGATACGGCTTCACCAGATACGCCAAAGCACCAGCGTCGCGTGCTTCCTCGATCACTTCACGTTGGCTGAATGCCGTCAGCATCAGCACACCGCAGATTCGTTCGCCGGTGATCACCCGGGCAGCTTCGAGGCCATCCATTCCGGGCATCTTGATGTCGAGGATGGCCAGATCCGGGCGCAGATCGCGAACGAGCGTGACCGCCTCGTCGCCACGACCGGTCTCGCCGACGACGTCGTAGCCCTCCTCTTCGAGGGTCTCACGCAAGTCGAGCCGGATGATTGCCTCATCTTCGGCGATCACAACACGAATCGTCACTGGCGGCGGTCCTTTCGAATCGGCTCGTCGGTCAACCGCACTCAGAGTAGGCGAAGTTCATCGAGTAACTCGTCCTGACGAGCTTCGAGGGCACCGATCTCGGCGACAACGTGCCGGCGATGGTCGGCCATCGCCTCAGAGTGCCCGGTCGCATCGCGGTGTTCCAGCGCCGCCGCGGGGTTGTCGGCTACGAGCGCCCGCACACTCTTGTCCTCGGCGTCGTCGATGAGATGAGCGAGCTGCTCGTCGATCACTCCCAATTCGACGCGGAGGGTGCGCAGACGGCCGCCGACTTTGCGCAGTTTTCGCTCCACCGATCGCTTGCCCATCAGCGCAAGTGTACGGACGGGATGTCAGGCACTCGTCGACATCGGTGAGCGAGCGGTTGGGCGCGATTCCGGTACATCCAGCAGCGCCGAACCCGTTGAGCCTGGTCGGGTGCGATGTGAGTACCACCAGTACTGATCTCGCGCCCGACCGGGCTCCCTCAGCGGGCCGGCGGCGCACGATCGCTGCTGGAGTGCCCGAGGTGGGACTCGAACCCACACGCCCTTTCGGACAACGGATTTTGAGTCCGTCGCGTCTGCCATTCCGCCACTCGGGCGAGTGACGCCGAGATCGTATCGGCCGAAGTGATGCAGTTCACGCCCGTTACTGGCTGGTAGCAAATCGGTATCGCCGGAAACGGTCTAACGTGTCTGGATCATGCTTGCCTTCACGTTCCCTGGCCAGGGTTCACAGCGACCGGGTATGGGCAGGCCGTGGGCCGAACACGAAAGTTGGGAGCTCGTCGACGAGGCCTCCGAGGTCGCCGATCGCGATGTCGGCTACCTGCTGCTCGACGCCGACGCCGAGGAACTGCGAGACACGCGCCACGCGCAGCTGACCACGTTCGTCTCCAGCCTGATGGTGCTTGACGCTGCAGAACGGCTCGGTCTCGAGCCCAGTTTCTGTGCCGGCCACAGTCTTGGCGAGTACACGGCCCTGACGGCCACCGGCGCGCTCGGGTTCGACGAGGGAGTGCGACTGGTCTGCGAGCGTGCAGATGCGATGCACCAGGCCGGAATAGAGAACCCGGGCACGATGGCCGCCGTGCTCGGCCTCGACGATGACCAGGTCGAAGTCGCATGCCGGCGCGCCGACAGCGACGTGTGGGTAGCCAACTTCAATGCACCAGGGCAGGTTGTGATCGCCGGATCACCAGAAGGTGTCGCGGCGGCAGGAGTCGTCGCCAAAGAGCTCGGCGCCAAGAAGGTCATGCCGCTGCCGGTGTCGGGCGCGTTCCATACGCCATTCATGACCGCCGCACGCGACCGATTGCGCAAGGCCATCGCCGAGGCGAATCCTCGCGACACCGAAGTACCTGTGATCTCCAACGTCGACGCTCTGGCCCACAACACCGGGGCCGAATGGTCGAGTTTGTTGTCGGCCCAACTCAGCAGTCCTGTCCGCTGGAAGCATTGCCTGCTCGCGCTCGAGGATGCAGGCGTCACCGAGTTCGTCGAACTCGGGCCTGGCGGCGTGTTGACCGGTATGGCCAAGCGCACGGTCGAGTCGGCTCGAACGATCGCAGTGTCCACGCCCGAGGATCTCGAAAAGCTGCTCGAGTGGGTCAACGCCGGTTCGCCTCGCGGTGGCGCCCAGCTTGAAGGCGAACATCTCTTCGCCCACGAACGCCTCGTTGTCAGCCCAGCGGCCGGGTTGTTCAAGCCGATCACCGGTCTCGCCGACGGCAGCCAGCTCAATGTCGGCGACGTGCTGGGCCAGGTAGGCGACACCGAGGTGCGTTCACCATTTGCCGGCGTGCTGCAGAGCTACATTGCCGTCGACGGCGAACGAGTCACAATGAGACAGCCCATCGCATGGTTGAGGACGATCTGATATGCCAGCACTACCTTCCGGAGTCCGCGGTGCGGTGATCACGGGTTGGGGCACCGCGTTGGGTCCCAAGATCCTGACCAACAAAGATCTCGAGCAAATGTTGGAGACGTCCGACGAGTGGATCGTCGAACGCACCGGTATTCGCCAGCGCCATGTCGGCGGCACCACGGTCGGTCTGTCGACCGAGTCGGGTCGCGCCGCGCTCGACATGTCGGGCGTCGACCTCGCCGAGATCGACGCGCTGGTGCTGGCAACCACAACGCCCGATACCCAGTGGGGCACGGCGGCCACGGTGCAGAACGAACTCGGTCTTCGATGCGGCGCCTTCGACGTCAACGCAGCGTGTTCAGGATTCGTCTACGGACTCGTCACCGCGCACGGCATGATTGCGATGGGCGCCCGCAAAGTGTTGTTGATCGGCACCGACTCGCTGTCGCGCATCGTCGACTGGGACGACCGCAACACCGCTGTGTTGTTCGGCGACGGTTCCGGCGCAGTGGTGCTCGAGGCCGTCGAGGGCCCAGGTCAGTTGCTGGCATGGGATCTCGATGCCGACGGTTCGCTCGGGCGTCTGCTGTGGGCCGACGTCGGCGGCTTCATCCACATGGAAGGCAAAGAGGTGTTCCGACGTGCTGTTCGCATCATGGTCGACTCCGCAACGAAGTCGATGAACCATGCCGGGATCACCGCCGACGACGTCACGCTGGTCGTTCCTCATCAGGCCAACACCCGCATCATCTCGGCTGCATGCGATCGTCTGGGTATCGAAGTCGAGCGCGCCGTCATGGTGCTGGATCGCACCGGCAACACCTCGTCGGCATCGGTGCCGTTGGCGCTCGCAGACGCGCTCGACACGGGTCGGGTCAAAGAAGGCGACCTGCTGTTGCTGGTCGGCTTCGGAGGTGGGATGACCGCGGCCAGCGCTGTGCTGCGCTGGGGAGGCGGGGCGCCCGCCGGCGGGCCTGCGTGAGCAGAGTCGTTCTGATAACCGGTGGATCGCGAGGCATCGGGCTTGCCTGCGCGCAACGATTCGTCGCTCTGGGCGATCGGGTCGCTGTCACCTTCAACTCGTCGCCGCCTCCCGACGGTCTGTTTGCGGTCGCGTGCGACGTCACATCTTCCGAATCGGTCGATGCAGCCTTCAAAGCGGTCGAGGCCGAGTTCGGTCCGGTCCAGGTGTTGGTCTCCAACGCTGGTATCACCAAGGACGGCCTGCTACTGCGCATGAGCGAGACCGATTTCGGCTCGGTGATCGACGCCAACCTCACGGCCGCCTATCGAGTCGCCAAACGTGCGACGCAGGGCATGCTTCGAGCCCGGGCCGGCCGAATCATCTTCATGTCGTCAGTCGTCGCGTTACTCGGCTCTGCTGGACAGGCCAACTACGCAGCATCCAAGGCTGGACTGGTCGGTCTCGCCCGCTCACTGGCCCGCGAGCTTGGCTCACGCAGCATCACCGTGAACGTCGTTGCCCCCGGGCCCGTCGAGACCGACATGACAGCGGCATTGGGCGACAAGCGGCTGGCCGAGCTCACCGCGGCCGTTCCTCTGGCGCGCATGGCATCGGCCGACGAAATAGCAGGTGTCGTCACATTCCTGGCCTCTCCCGACGCCGCCTACATCACCGGTGCAGTGATCCCGGTGGATGGCGGATTGGGTATGGGTCATTAGCATCATCCGCATTACGCACGAGAAGGAGATAGTCGTGGATCAAGCAATGTTCGCCCGCTTCCAAAAATGCGCCGTCGAGGTGCTCTCGGTCTCCGAGGATCAAGTCGTTCCCGAGGCAAAGTTCGGCGACGACCTTGATGCTGACAGCCTCGACCTGGTCGAGTTGGTCATGGCACTGGAGGAAGAGTTCGGTGTCGAGGTGCCCGAGGAAGATCTCGAGGGCATCGAAACTGTCGGCCAGGCCTACGACCTGGTCGTCGGCAAGCTGTGATGAGGGTTTTGGGATGAAGGGGGCCGGACGGCGCGTCGCCATCACCGGCTACGGCGTCGTCGCACCCTGCGGTATTGGTCGGAAGGCGTTCTGGGATGGCCTCAACGGGCCCGGAATCACCGACCATCGCAGCATCGAGGTAGCGGATTGGGACCCGCTCCCCTACTTCGACAACCCCAAGGAAGCGCGCCGTGCCGATCGAGTCGAGCAGTTCGCATTGGCGGCTGCGGCGGAGGCGTTCGAGCATGCCGGGCGACCGGATGTCGAGTCGCATCGCTTCGGCACCATCTTCGCAACCGGTGTGGGCGGCTTGCGCTCGACGCAGGATCAGATCGAAGTGCTGCTGACCAAGGGGGAGCGCCGCGTGTCTCCCTTCCTGGTTCCGATGATGATGCCCAATGCGCCGGGTGCCGCCATCTCGATGCGTTATGGGCTGCGCGGCCCGAACGAAACGATCACGACGGCCTGCGCGGCATCGACGCACGCGATCGGCTACGCGGCGCGCCTGATCTCATGGGGCATGTGTGATGCGGTCGTCACCGGAGGCACGGAGTCGGCCGGGTGTGCCATCGGCGTTGCCAGCTTCGGCAACATGACTGCGCTCTCGACGTCGGGCGCGAGTCGCCCCTTCGACGTGGATCGCGACGGTTTCGTGCTCGGTGAAGGTGCGGCCGTGCTGATGCTCGAGGAGTGGTCTGCGGCCGAGCGCCGCGGGGCCACCATCGTCGGCGAGGTGTTGGGGGCGGCGAGCAATGCCGATGCCCATCACATCACGGCGCCGGCTCCGGGTGGTACCGGCGCAATTGCATGCATGCGCTTGGCGCTCGACGACGCCGGGCTCGAGCCTGGCGACATCGGTCATGTCAATGCACACGGCACATCGACGCCGCTCAACGATGCCGCCGAAGCTGCCGCCGTCACCGAGGTGTTCGGCGCACGCGGTGTTCCGGTCACGTCTACCAAGGGTGTTACCGGACATGCGCTGGGCGCTGCCGGCGCGCTCGAAGCCATCGCCATGCTGTTGGCCATGGAACATCGTCTGATTCCGCCGACGGCCGGGACATCGGCAATTGATCCAGACTTCACGATCGATCTCGTCGTCGGTGCGGCTCGGCCGTGGACCCCAGCACCGTCCATTTCGAACAGCCTCGGCTTCGGTGGACACAATGGGAGCATCATTCTCGGTCCGGTCTGATGACCGAGAACACTGTCACCTGAGCCCACCGAAGTCTCGGCCGTCCACTCGGCGTCACCGGCCGAGTTCAGGAGATCCATGGACACGTTGCCGAGATGCGCCAGCCCGCCGAGCACTTCTTGATCTGATATCTGGAGCGCTACACAACTCGCTCAGAGGCTTCCCAGATAACTGCGGCAACGACGTCGGTTCGGCGTACACCGGGGGCGACGCAGGCAACGCCTCCGGTGGACCCTCGCCCGTCAATGCCGGCCCCGTGCCCGCAGGCTCATCGCCAGATGACAGCGGTGTTACCAGATCAGCGATAGGGAAAGGTTCTGACGACGTCCGATCTCCAGAGCTCGGAGCGCCAGCCGACACCGAGATCGGCGCCCACACGGACACACTGCCAGCCAACAACGACAGTGCAAGCACCGTCGCAGCACCGCTCGACCAAACCAACCGACACATTGCCGAGAGCAACACCAAAGATCGCCGACCCCGTGACATGAATCCCCCAGACTCAGATGGTTGCGACGACTATGTGCGCAAGGTGGGACCATGTCATCCGTAAGACCTACGGATTGTTCCGCCGGATGAATCTCCGCAACAGGCCGCCCACCGGGACGAGGAAACCGTGATACACCCCTTTGTCATGATGCTGGCTATGACACAGCGCATCATCAACCGCCGCCCCGCACATTTCGTGATCTTCGACATCGATCGGCCGAACCTGGTACACACACGCCTCGATTGCCCCGACCACGTCGGTCTCGTCGACGTCGTCGATCAGTGGTTCGGCGGGCCGTGCGACGATCCCGACGTCGTGGAAGAGGTCGCGTTTCGTCACGGCCTCATCGCCGACGCAGACCTGGTCGAGCGGGGCACGCCCTGCGAGCACTGCACGCTCGTCGCCGCGCCGCTCTGGCTCGCCGCGGCGTGATCTCAGCGGTCGACTAGCACGAACATCAATGCACACTCACACGCCGTCTCGCCACGCAACAGCGCCTTGCCGTGACCCTTGCCGGCGCGGGCCGACATGCGATCCAGGGCCACATGCAGTTCCAGGGTGTCGCCTGGCCCAACCTGGCGGCGGAAGCGGGCGCTGTCGAGGCCGCCGAACAACGGCAGCTTTCCGGCGAACCGTGTGTCGGTGAGCACCGCGATTGCGCCGACCTGGGCGATCGCCTCGCACATCAACACGCCCGGCAGCGTCGGCCGGCCCGGAAAATGACCGGAAAAGAACCACTCATCGCCGGTCAGCGACCACATACCCACCGCACTGACACCCGGGTCGAGCGCGATCAGGTCGTCGACGAACAAGAATGGCGGGCGGTGCGGCAAGACGTCGGCCGGCATCGGCAGCGAAGTCATTCGGCAAGCGCTTCCAGCAGCCGCGTCGGTGTGTCTTTCGGGCTGATCTTGTACCACACATTGCGGAGCTCGCCGTTCTGGCCGATCAGGAACGCCGATCGCTCGATCCCCATGTAAGTCTTGCCGTAGTTCTTCTTCTCCTTCCACACTCCATAGGCCTCTGCCACCGAGTGGTCGAGGTCGGATAGCAGGTCGAAGTTCAACTCGTACTTGTCGCGGAAGCGGGCCAACGCCGCCGGTTTATCGGGGCTGATACCGAGGATGACCGTGTCGCCGACCTGGTCAGCGATGTCGCGCAGGCCGCATGCCTGCGTTGTGCAGCCCGGCGTATCAGCCCGCGGATAGAAGTACACCAGCACCGCATGGCCACGCAGGGCGGCCAGGGCCTGATCCTCATCTTTCTGGTTCGTCAAGGAGAACTCGGGCGCAGGTTGACCGGCAGTGAGCATGCGGCGATGCTAGCGATCGAATGAGATACGAACCGCCACGGACGGTGCCGTAAAGATTGACGCAAATTCTTCTCAAGCAAGTTGCAAACCATCTCACGGACTGTGATATGTTCAACACCACTCGGCGGAGCCGCAGCCGACGAAACGCAAAGGAACAAGCAGATGCGTCGCCCCATCGTCGTCCCCTCCTGATCCCTCCCGATCCAGATCCCCCCGGTGTGTTCACTCACCCGAGGGCACGTACAAGCGAACAGACCGCGCAAGGCGGTCTGTTCTTGTTTTAGCGTTGGCCGCGTAGGCCGCGGCCGAAGAAGCCCCCGCGCGGTCGACCATGCGCGTGATAGTGGTTCGGAATTGAGCGCATGTTGTCATCGACGTAGAAGCCGTCGAATCGGTACGACGAATTCACAACGACACCCAACCTCTCCAGCATCGTAGCCCGGATCTCATCTGGCGGATTCGGGTCGTGCTGTTTCCAGACGACCATCGGCACGTAGCACTGCTCGCACTCGGCGATCCAGCACACGTCGTCTTCGTAGAACCACTCGGTCAGTCGAGCCGCTTCACACAGCTCACACGAGTCAGGCATCGATCGCAGCGCGGACTTCGGCGATGTACTCACCCGCAGCATCGGGGCCGTCGTCGAGCAGACGCCTGATCACCGACGCACCCATCACGATACCGTCGGCGACCTGCACTGCCTGGTGAGCCTGCACCGCGTTGGACACGCCGACGCCGATCAGAACCGGCACGTCGGTGATGGCTTTCAGTCGACGAGCCAGCGCGGCCGCGGTTGCAGCCAACTCGTCGCGTTCGCCGGTGACACCCAGCAGGCCGACCGAGTAGAGAAAGCCACGAGCACGCGCAGCGATCAGTGGTAGGCGTTCGTCGGGCGCCGTCGGCGCGGCGAACATGACCGTCTCGATACCGGCCTCGTCGGCGGCCGCACACCACGGCCCCGATTCCTCCAACGGAAGATCGGGTACCAGCACAGCACTGATGCCGGCGGCAAGAAGCTGATGGGCAAATCTCTCGTGGCCGGCGTGATGGATGGTGTTGTAGTAGGTCATGACGGCCAGCGGGATGCCAACGTCGAGGTCTCGCACTTCGTCGAGGATGGACAGTGGCGTTGCTCCGCCCTCGAGCGCCATCTGCGACGCCAACTGAATGACGGGCCCGTCCATCACCGGATCCGAGAACGGCATGCCGATCTCGATGGCGTCGGCGCCCGAGGCGGCGACGGCGCGCACAGCTTGTTGCCACCCGGCCAGGCCGCCGGTGATGTAAGGCACCAGCAGCTTGCGACCGGCGGTTCGCTGACGACGAAGGGCCGTTTCCAGCACCCCGAAATTTGGCACCCCGGTCATCGGGCCAGGATGTCCATCATCTGGGCGACGTCTTTGTCACCGCGACCCGACAGATTCATCAGGACCGTGCAGCCCTGCATGTTCGGAGCCTCCCGAGTGATCCACGCCAGTGCATGTGCACATTCCAGCGCAGGGATGATTCCCTCGGCCCGAGCAAGCAACTGAAACGCGTCGATGACTTCGGCGTCGGTCACCGATGGATACTCGGCGCGCCCGATCGAAGCGAGATAGCTGTGTTCGGGACCGACGCCCGGATAGTCGAGGCCGGCGGAGATCGACTGGGCCTCCAGGACCTGGCCGTACTCGTCCTGCATGAGGTAGCTACGCATGCCGTGCACAACCCCGGGTTGCCCGCGACCGACAGCAGCACCACCGGCAGGTTCAACACCAACCAGTCGGCTGCGATCGTCGACGAAGCCGGAGAAGATGCCGATCGCATTCGAGCCGCCGCCGACGCAGGCCACCACGACATCAGGCACGTCGCCGAACAGGTCGAAGCATTGCTGCTTGGCCTCGTCGCCGACGACGCGGTGGAACTCGCGAACCATCCACGGATACGGGTGCGGGCCCATGACCGATCCGAGGCAGTAGTGCGTGGTCTCGACCGATGCGACCCAATCGCGCATCGCCTCGTTGACCGCGTCTTTCAAGGTGCGGCTGCCGCTGTGCACGGCCTCGACTTCGGAACCGAGCAGCTTCATGCGGAAGACATTGAGCGCCTGACGCTCGACGTCGACCGCCCCCATGTACACCTTGCATTCCATTCCCAGCAGCGCGGCGGCAGTTGCGCTGGCGACGCCGTGCTGGCCGGCGCCCGTCTCGGCCACGAGACGCGTCTTACCCATGCGCTTGGCGAGCAGTGCCTGCCCGAGCACATTGTTGATCTTGTGTGAGCCAGTGTGATTCAGGTCCTCGCGCTTCAGCACCAACCGGATGCCGAGCTGATCGCTGAGATTGGCGCAATCGGTGAGAATCGACGGCCGACCCGCGTACTGCCGCAGCTGAAAGTCGAGGTCCGCGCGGAAGGCTGGGTCGACCCACGCTTTGCGGAAGGCTGCCTCCAACTCCTGGCACGCCGGTACCAAGGTCTCGGGTACAAAGCGACCACCGAACTCGCCGAAACGTCCAGTAGCCGATGGTTCTGCCATCAGCGACATCATCTACTCCTCGTCATCGGCCCAGTCGTAGGGCATCGAATCCGGCCCGAGGTGCTGCTGCGGCGCAGCGGCACGGGCCCGTTCGATGAACAACTTGACCTTCATCGGGTCCTTGCGGCCTGGCGACTTCTCGACGCCGGTCGAGACATCGACACCCCATGGCTGCACTTTGCGTACCGCCATGGCGACATTGTCGGGATCGAGGCCACCGGCGAGGATCATGCGCGGTCCCTCGGCCACCTCACCGAGCAAACCCCAATCGAACAGCTCACCGGAGCCGGGTGAAGGTGCGTCGACCATGATCAGGTCGGTGCTGAACTCCTTGGTTCGTCGAGCATCGGGCGAGCCGGCGACGACCGCCTTGATGACCCAGCGAATCTGCTCGGCGACCTCGGCCACCATTGCCGGCGACTCGTGACCGTGCAACTGCGCCGCTTTCAGGCCGGCGCGATTGACGGTCTCGATCACCCTGCTGGGCAGCTCGTCGCGGAACACCCCGACGGTGAGGATCTCGGGTGGCAGGCGTCGCGTGATGTTGTAGACCTGCTGAGCGGCGATCTGGCGCGGCGAGGGGGCGAACACGAAGCCAACTGCGTCGGCGCCCATGGCAACGGCAAACAGAGCATCGTCCTCATTCGTGATACCGCAGATCTTGACGAACATCTGGATCCCAAACGTATCGGGCCGAGGTGGGATGTGAGGTGATCGATTTCCGGTCTAGCGAACGCGCAGGTCGGCAATCGCTGCGGAAGGATCAACGGCAGTGACCAGTGACTCGCCGACCAGCACAGCGTCGTAGCCGGCACGTCTCAGGTTTTGGGCGTCGTTGCGGTCGCGCACACCGCTCTCGGCGACTCTGACGACACCAGGCAGGATCAACGCCGCCATGCGCTCGGCACGGTCGTGGTCGACGTGGAAGGTGATGAGATCGCGTTGGTTGACGCCGATGATCGACGCATCGGCTCGCAGGGCGATGTCCAACTCGGCTTCGTCGTGGATCTCGACCAGCACGTCGAGACCGATGCTGATGGCCAGCTCGTGGAACGTCAGCAGCTCGCTCTTGTCGAGGGCAGCGGCGATCAGCAACACGCAGTCGGCTCCCATGATCCGGGCGTCCAACACATCGCGCTCGCTGACAGTGAAGTCCTTGCGGAGCACCGGCAGCGTGCACGCGTTTCGCGCCGCCTGCAGATCGGACGCCGACCCGCCGAAGTGAGGGGCGTCGGTCAGGACCGAGAGGCAACTCGCTCCCCCACGCTCGTAGGCCTGCGCCACAACCGCCGCATCGAGATCGGCGAACAGATCTCCCTTGGACGGCGATCGGCGCTTGATCTCGGCGATCACGGCCAACGTCGACTGTCCGCGCAGCGCTGCGGCAAATCCGCGGGTGGGTGGCATCTGTTCCGCCTCAGCGGTGAGAGCCCTGAGTGGACGGTGATCCGCCCGTGCGATGGCGCGATGGTCTTTGAGGATGCGGTCGAGGTACGTCGTCACAACCGGGCGCCGACCCTTAGAAGCCGAGTCGCGAACTGATCTCGCCCAGCAACGAATCGATCGGCACACGGACCTGCGCCGTCGTGTCTCGATCGCGGATCGTGGCTGCGCCATCATCGAGCGAGTCGAAATCGACGGTGACGCACAGCGGGGTGCCGATCTCGTCCTGGCGCCGATAGCGACGGCCGATCGCCTGGGTCTCGTCGTAGTCGACCATGTACCGCTCGCTCAACAACTTGCGAACCTGGTGCGCCAACGGGGTCAGCGTGTCTTTCTTCGACAGCGGCAGCACCGCCACCTTGTACGGCGCCAGCCGAGGATGGAGCCTCAGCACGGTTCGAGTCTCATCGTTGACCACATCCTCGTCGTAGGCGGCCAGCAAGAAGATGGCGAACAGGCGGGTGACACCGACGGCCGGCTCGATCACGTAGGGCTTGTAGCGCTCGTTCGTCGCCTGGTCGAAGTAGTCGAGCTTCTCCCCAGAGTGATTGGAGTGTTGGGTGAGGTCGTAGTCGGTGCGCTGGGCGATGCCCTCGGCTTCGTCCCAGCCCCAGGGAAACAGAAACTCGACGTCGGACGTCCCCGTCGAGTAATGCGACAACTCGTCGGCGTCGTGGGCGCGCAGGCGCAGCAGCTCGGTCGGAACACCGAGGTCGAGATACCAGTTCATCCGCTCGTTGCACCAGTACTCGTACCACTGTGCGCTCTCGGCCGGAGGCACGAAGTACTCCATCTCCATCTGCTCGAACTCGCGGGTGCGAAAGATCCAGTTCTGCGGCGTGATCTCGTTGCGGAAGCTCTTGCCGACCTGAGCAATACCGAACGGCGGCTTGCGACGGGTCGAGTTCAACACGTTGCCGAAGTTGATGAACATGCCCTGCGCCGTCTCGGGGCGCAGATAGGCGACCGCCCCGGCATCTTCGATTGGCCCGGCGTGCGTCTTGAACATCAGGTTGAACTGCCGGGGCTCGGTGAAGGTGCCCGTCTTGCCACAGCTGGGACAGGTGGTCGGATCGTCGAGCTTGTCGAGACGGAACCGGTTCTTGCAGTTGGTGCAATCGACCAGCGGATCGGTGAAGTTGGCGAGGTGCCCGCTGGCCTCCCACACCTGTGGCGGGCCGAGCACGGCCGCGTCGATCAGAACGACATCGTCGCGGAGTTGCACCATCGATCGAATCCACGCGTCGCGGATGTTGCGCAGCATGAGGGCGCCGAGTGGGCCGTAGTCGTAGGTGCTGCGGAAACCCCCGTAGATCTCCGCCGACGGATACACATAACCTCTCCGCTTGCAGAGATTGACAACTTGATCGAGCTCGGTCGCAGGCATACCACCGCAAGGCTACGAGCGTCGTTCACTCTGTCGCGAATGGAGTCGTGGTCAGCTGTCCATGCGTTCGAACATCGCCACCGTGCGCAGACGGCGCTCGATGTGATGCTCCACGGCCCGCGTCGCATGGGCCGCGACCTCGTGTGTCACCGGCGATGCCGGAACCGACAAGGCGTCGTTGAGGCGCCCGCCCAGCACCATCCGCATGATCTGCAGGGCTTCCTCGGTCATTGGCGCGCCGGTGCGGCAGTTGCGGCACAGTGCGCCGCCGTGATCCATGTCGAAGGCAACCAACGGCCCCGGCTCGCCGCAGCGGGCGCATTCGTCGAGCAGTGGGGTGATGCCCTCAGCAGCCAACAACTTCCAGTAGAACGCGGGGACCACCAGCGGGCCGGAGCGGCGGGCCACCGTGCGGAGGGCACCGACGAGCATGCGGTAGAGGTGAGGTGCTGGTTCGCGTTCGAGCGCCAACTGATCGACCGCCTCGAGCATCGCGATCCCGTTGGTCATGTGGTCGAGGTCGGCCACCATCGGCGCGAGCGTCTCGATCGACTCGGCCTGGCTGACGATGTCGAGATCGCCGCGGCCGTGCACCAGGAGAAGTTGCACGTGGCTCATCGGTTCGAGCCGTGCCCCGAACTTCGACTTGGTCTTGCGCACACCCTTGGCGACAGCACGCACCTTGCCGTGATGCTCGGTCATCAGCACCACGATCCGATCGGCCTCGGCAAGCTTGTAGGTACGCAAGACCACGGCCGTGTCTCGATAGACGGGTGAGCCCACTAGTCGAGCCCTCCGAATCGTCGGTGCCTTCCAGCGAACTCGGTCACGGCGGATTCCAGATGGTCGCCGCGCAGTTCCCGCCATGACGTGTCGAGGTACACCAGCTCGCAGTACGCCAGCTCCCATACCAGGGTCGAAGGTAGATCCGTGTCGGGCCCGACGATGATTGCCAGGTCAGGATCGCACGGCGCGGGGGCATTGACGACCTCTGCCAGATTTGCATCGGTGATGACACGCCCGTCGCGTCGCAACACATTGACTGCTGCGACAAGCCGTTGCCGGCCATCGGTCTGCGGATCGACCACTGTCGTGCAATTGCCAACACGGGTGACCGAAGCTGGCGTGCCACCGTGCGGTGGCTCGATGCGATCGAGAGGACGAATGGTGAGCCAGGCCGCGCCGGCGTGCTCGACGACCTTGGCGAACTCGACGATTCGTTCCCGCCACGCAGCGTCCCCGAACGCGTTCCATTCAGCCAGCGAACCGCCGACGATCACGACGTGCCGCAGTTCGACGCTCGGCTCGGTGGTGCGGCTCACGCAGGTCATCATCCCACGCCTGGCCGCGACGTGAGAGCCATCGACCGACGGTGCTGGCTAGGGTTGGCAACCTGTGCGCCCCGATGCCCAACGACCGCTTCACGTCGCCTGCATCATGGATGGCAACGGTCGCTGGGCGCGGCGGCGCAGCCTGCCCCGCACGGCTGGTCACACCGAGGGCGAGGAGAACCTGGCCGCCGTTGTGCGCCTGGCGGTGAAGCGCGACATCGGCTGGCTCACGGTGTTTGGCTTCTCGACCGAGAACTGGGTCCGACCACGTGTCGAGGTGCGGCACATCCTCGGATTGCACAAGAAACTGTTCGGGAGGGTGGCCGAACTCAACGACCTCAATGTGCGCGTGCAGTGGATCGGACGACCGTTCGACAGCGCCGAGGCGCGTACGCCGCGCTACGTCCAGAAGGCGATCGTCAAAGCAATCGCCGACACCGCCGACAACACGGGAATGGTCCTGACTGTGGCTTTCGACTACGGCAGCCGGGCCGAAATCGTGCACGCAGCCGAGCAGGCCGTGGCCGATGGCCGTTTGCGTGTCACCGCCTCGGATCTCGACGCGCACATGTATCTGCCGGAGCTACCCCCGGTTGACGTCGTCGTGCGCACCTCCGGCGAGCGCCGCATCTCCAACTTCATGTTGTGGCAATCGGCCGGCTCGCCCGTGTACTTCACCGAGCAGACCTGGCCCGACTTCGGGGCAGAGGAACTCGACGCCGCCGTGGCAGTCGCCCGTCGGTAGCCGACCCGCAACCCATCGACTTGCGGCAGCTACCGCTATACGTTTTCTGCAAGCGAAGTGCCGCGGCTCGGCGTTTCGCCCAGGTGCGTCAGCCCCAGACAATGCGGCTGAGCGTTTGATGACTGGCGCCCCGCATAGGGGCCGAAGTCGTCAATCGCACCTGCGTGACCAAGGCGTTAGATGACTGGCGCCCCCATGCGGGGCCGCAGTCATCAGACGCTGGTTTTACCTTGCTGCCGCTACCGTCGGATGCCGTGACCGGCCGACAGAACGTGACGTCGGCACTTGCCAAGGTCACCGCGGCGCTGCCCGCTGCGGAGGATCGACCAGGTCAGCAGCAGATGGCGTCGGCCGTCAACGAAGCGGTCGCCAGCGGTCAACACCTCATCGTCCAAGCCGGCACCGGAACTGGCAAGACCCTCGGCTACCTCGTACCTGCCATCCTCACGGGCAAGCGAATCGTCGTTGCCACAGCCACCAAGGCGCTGCAGGATCAGTTGGCTGCGAAAGACCTGCCCTTTCTCGAAGCGCATCTCGGCAGGCCGTTCGACTGGGCGGTGCTGAAGGGGCGCAGCAACTACATCTGCATGCAGCGGGTCCGCGAACTGCAATCGACGCCCGCACAGGGTCAGTTGGAGATCGAAGACTTCGCGGCAACCACCAAGGTGGAGATCAAGCGACTGTGCGAGTGGTCCGGTGAAACCAAGACCGGCGATCAGGCCGATCTCGACTGGTCGCCGGCTGACCGATCGTGGCAGGCCGTCAGCGTGGGCAGCGACGAGTGTCCGGGTGGCACGAAGTGTCCGATGGGTTCGGTGTGCTTCGCCGAACTGGCCCGATCGCGTGCATCGGTTGCCGATGTCGTCGTCGTCAATCTGCACTTGTACGGCCTCAACGTCGCCAGCGGAAACATGCTGCTACCAGAGCACGAGGTCGTCGTGATCGACGAGGCCCACCAACTCGAAGACATCATGAGCGACACGGTCGGGATACAGATCGGCCCCGGCCGTTTCACGAATCTGGCTGCCGTCGTGCGCCGGATCATCGACGACCCGGCGATCGTCGGCGGGCTCGCCGACGCAGCGCCGGCCATCCGCGAAGCCCTGAGACCCTTCGCTGGCGAGCGTTTGACCAAACCCTTTCCCGACGCCATCCAGGATGCGTTGATCGACTGTCGCGGTCGGATCGAGAAAGCTCAGTCGGCTCTCCGGGCCATCGAGACCGACGTGCCCGAAGCTCAGCAGCGCAAGATGCGGGCCCAGCAGGTCGCAACACGTGTGCAGGAACAGATCGACGTCGCGCTCGGTCAGCACGAGGGATACGTCGCCTTCGTGTCCGGTAGCCCGGACAATGCGCGGCTGGAGATCGCACCACTCGATGTCGGCCCGGTCCTTTCGGCGGGGATCTGGACGAAGCGTACGGCAATCTTGACCAGCGCCACGCTGCCCGCCTCGCTCCCCCGCCGAGTCGGTCTTCACGATGGCACGTATTCGCAGATCGATGTCGGCAGCCCGTTCGACTACGGCACGAACGCGATGTTGTACTGCGCGCTCCACCTGCCTGACCCGCGATCGCCGCAGTTCGCTGGTGCGGTCCACGACGAGTTGGTGGCTCTGATCACCGCCGCCGGAGGTAGGACACTGGCCCTGTTCACCAGTTGGAAGGCCATGGACGCAGCCGCCGCTGCCGTGAAGGATCGGGTCGAGATGCGGATCCTCACCCAGCGCGAACTCCCCAAGACCGCGCTCGTCAAGGCCTTCACCGACGACGAGTCGTCGTGTCTGTTCGCGACCGCTGGGTTCTTTCAAGGTGTCGACATCCCGGGGCGAACGCTCTCGTTGGTAACCATTGACCGCATCCCGTTCCCGAGACCCGACGACCCGCTGCTGACAGCACGTCGGGAGTTGCTGGGTGCGGCCGCATTCGGTGAGATCGACCTGCCACGGGCCGCAATGTTGCTCGCCCAGGCCACCGGTCGGCTGATACGCAACGCAACCGACCGCGGCGTCGTCGCCGTGTTCGACCCGCGCCTCGGCAAAGCGAACTACCGGTGGCAGATCGTCAAGGCGCTTCCTCCCATGCGGCGTACCCGCGAACGCAGCGAGGTCGAGGCCTTTCTTCGGGAGATCACCACGTAGGCGGGTACAGTCCCCCGTCGTGGGGCAACTCGTCAACGTCTCAGTGCAGGATGGGATCGCCACCGTCACCCTCGATTCTCCCGGCAACCGCAACGCCCTCTCGCAGCAGCTTCTCGCCGATTTTCACGCAGCACTCGACGAAGCCGAACAGGCCAGCGCTCGCGTCATCGTGCTCACACACACCGCACCGGTCTTTTGCGCGGGAGCAGATTTGAAGGAGCGTTCGACAGGACTCGTCGACTCGTCCTCATACGTGCGGGCAATCGAGCGACTCCGCGCGACATCGGCTCCTGTCATCGCTGCTGTCAACGGCCCGGTACGCGCCGGCGGGATCGGTGTGATGGCCGCGTGCGATCTCGTGGTCGTCAACCCGTCGATCACGTTCGCTTTCACCGAGGTGCGAATCGGTGTGGCGCCGGCAATCATCACCTCACCCGTGATGCAACGCTGCGGATGGTCGAAACTGGCAGGTCCCTACCTGACCGGCGAAGTGTTCGACGCAGTGAGGGCGCTCGATATGGGTCTGGTCACTCACATCGCCGACGACGTCGACGCGAAGGTCGCGGAGCTGTGCGCCGGGATTCTGCTCGGAGGACCGAACGCGGTGGCCGCGACGAAGTTGCTGCTGCGGCACAGTCACACCATGGCCGAGTTGCAAGCACTGTCGGAGTCGATGTTCACCAGCGACGAAGGTCGCGAGGGTATGGCCGCTTTCGCCGAGAAGCGCTCGCCGAAGTGGGCGCAATGACCATCGTTCCCGACCGGGTCGTGCCCGACAGCGACGCCTTCCGCGCCAACAGCGAGGCGATGCTGGCGCAACTTCGCCAACACGACGAGCAACTGGCCATCGTCAACGGCGGTGGGGGCCCGAAGTACGTCGAGCGGCATCGTTCGCGCGACAAGCTGCTGGCGCGCGAGCGGGTCGAGGCATTGCTCGACATCGAGTCGCCGTTCCTCGAACTCTCGCCGCTGGCCGCATGGGGCACCGACTTCCCTGTCGGCGCCGGCCTGGTCACCGGTATCGGTGTGGTCGAAGGCACCGAGTGCTTGATCATGGCCAACGATCCGACAGTGCGGGGTGGCTCGTCGAACCCGATGACGATGCGCAAGTCCCTGCGCGCCTACGAGATAGCCCGCCAGAACCGCCTTCCCGTCGTCAACCTGGTCGAGTCCGGCGGCGCCGATCTGCCGACGCAGAGCGAGATCTTCATCCCGGGTGGGCAGGCGTTCCACGACATCACCCAGCTCTCGGCAGAAGGCATTCCCACGGTCGCCGTTGTGTTCGGTAACTCCACAGCTGGCGGCGCCTACGTGCCGGGCATGAGCGACTACATCGTCATGATCGAGAAGCGATCGAAGGTGTTCCTGGGTGGCCCCCCACTTGTCAAGATGGCCACCGGCGAGGAGAGCGACGACGAGTCGCTGGGCGGCGCCGAGATGCACGCCAGGGTCAGCGGGCTCGCCGATTACTTCGCGATCGACGAGCTCGACGGCATTCGTCTCGGCCGCCAAATCGTTCGCCGCCTCAATCAACGCAAGCGCGGCCCCGGTCCGCGGGGTGCGGGAAGCTCCCCACGACTCGATCCCGAGCATCTGCTCGGCATCCCCTCGGTCGACCCGAAGGTGCCATTCGACCCGCGCGACGTGATCGCCCGCCTGGTCGACGACAGCGATTTCGACGAGTTCAAGCCGTTGTACGGATCGTCGCTGGTCACCGGTTTCGCCGAGCTGCACGGCTACCCCATCGGCATCCTCGCCAATCATCGCGGTGTGCTGTTCAGCGAGGAAGCGCACAAGGCCACGCAGTTCATCCAACTCGCCAACCAGATTGACACGCCGCTCGTGTTCCTGCAGAACACCACCGGCTACATGGTCGGCAAGGACTTCGAGCAGCGCGGCATCATCAAAGACGGCGCCAAGATGATCAACGCGGTGACCAACAGCAAGGTGCCACATCTCACCATTCACATGGCGGCCTCATACGGTGCCGGCAACTACGGCATGTGTGGCCGGGCGTTCGGGCCGCGATTTGTGTTCGCCTGGCCGAACGCCAAGACCGCCGTGATGGGGCCGCAACAGTTGGCGGGGGTCATGTCGATCATCGCCAAGCAGTCTGCTGCGTCGATGGGTCGACCGTTCGACGAGGAGGCCGACGAGGCGTTGCGAAAGCAGGTCGAGGAACAGATCGAGCGCGAGTCGATTGCGCTGTTCATGACCGGGCGGGTCTACGACGACGGGATCATCGATCCACGCGACACCCGCACAGTGTTGGGCATGTGCCTGAGCGTGATCGACAACCAACCCATCGAAGGCACGCGCGGCTACGGCGTGTACCGGATGTGATGCGGTGACACACCGACTCGTTTCTGCCGTACCGATCATCCCGGCGCAAGACATCGCCCTCAGCGCGGCGTGGTACCGCGACATGCTCGGTTTCGAGATCCACCACATCGAGACCGAGTACGGCATCGTCGGCCGCGACGATGTGTACATCCACTTCTGGGGTCCCAGCGATATTCCGCCTCACAAGAGCGACACGATGATCCGTCTCGGTGTTATCGACATCGAAGGCTGGTACCAACATTGCCTACCTCTTGGCATCGTTCACCCCAATGCTCCACTCACCGAGCAGCCGTGGGGTGCCACCGAGTTCGCTGTTGGGGATCTCGACGGCAACCTGGTCACCTTCTTCCAGTTCCGGGCAGCGGAGTGATGCGCGTGGTCGAGCGTGTGCTCATCGCCAACCGCGGCGAGATCGCGAGTCGCATCATCCGCACCTGCCGGCGTCTCGGCATCGGCACGGTCGCCGTGTTCTCCGACGCCGACACATACGCGCCCTATGTGCGTCAAGCGGACTCGGCGTGGCCGCTGACCGGCAACGCGCCGGGCGAGACCTACCTGCGCGGCGACCTGTTGATCGCCGCTGCACTTGCGCGCGGGTGCGACGCGATCCATCCCGGCTACGGCTTTCTCAGCGAGAGCGCAGCATTCGCCCAGTCGGTCATCGACGCCGGGTTGACATGGATCGGCCCTCCACCGTCGGCGATCGCAGCGATGGGATCGAAGATCGAAGCGAAGCGATTGATGCGCTCATCAGGGGTTCCGGTCCTGCCCGACAGTACCGTCGAGTCGCTGGCCGAGATCGGTGTCCCCGCGCTGGTCAAAGCATCGGCCGGTGGCGGCGGTAGAGGCATGCGCATCGTCCGCGACCTGGCTGCACTTGACGAGGCCGTCGCCTCCGGCGAGCGCGAGGCCGCTGCCGCATTTGGTGACGGCACAGTGTTCGTCGAGCGATTCGTCGAAGGCGGCCGGCACATCGAGATCCAAGTGTTCGCCGACACGCACGGCAACACCGTGTCGTTGTTCGAGCGGGACTGCACCGTGCAGCGTCGTCACCAGAAGATCATCGAGGAATCACCGTCTCCCGCCGTCGACGAGCCCTTGCGCACAGCTATGAGCGCCGCGGCCGTAGCCGCAGCTCGTGCCGTTGGCTATGTCGGCGCCGGCACGGTCGAGTTTCTCGTCGACAGCGACGGCACGTTCTCGTTCCTCGAGATGAACACCCGCTTTCAGGTCGAACATCCCGTCACCGAGATGATCACCGGCCTCGATCTGATCGAACTGCAGTTGCTGGTCGCTGGTGGCGAGGCTCTTCCCGAGGCGGCACTGCATCCGACGATCACCGGTCACGCCATCGAGGTTCGACTCTGTGCCGAGGACCCCGACAACGGGTACCTACCGAGTTCTGGCACGTTCCGCCGGATCGAATTCGCCGACATCGATGGCGTGCGCGTCGACAGTGGGGTTGCCAGCGGTTCGGTGGTCAGCCCGTTCTACGACTCGATGATCGCCAAGGTCATCGCCCACGCACCTACTCGAGCCGGAGCGATCAACAAACTGCAACGCGCCCTCAGCCAGGCGTACCTGATCGGCCCCATTACCAACCGCTCCCAACTGCTCAGCCTGGTTCCTCGGCTGGCCGATCATTGGGAAGAGATCGATACGGGGTGGCTCGATCGCAACCCTCCGGCGGGGCCAGAGATCGAACCCGCATTCGCTGCCGCCGCAGCACTGGCATGGGCACGAGCGCAACGCACGACGTTGACCCATGTCCCCGCCGGCTGGCGCAACAATCCCGGTCAGTTGCATCACGTTCGTGTCCGATCCCACGATGTGCGCTACGCCTACGACCGAGCGGGGGCCATCGTCGAGGCGTCCGTCGACGGTGTCGCCATCACAGCAGAGTGGCTGCCGGCGTTGAAGTTCATCGAGACCGAGGTCGATGGCGACGTGGTATTCGTGTCGCGTGGCCAGTACCGGTTTGCCGTGCCACCTCGTTATGCGCCCCCCGACGACGCCGGCCGCGCCGGTTCGTCCGTGGCACCGATGCCGGGGTCGATTCTCAGGGTCATCGTCAGCGTCGGTGATGCAGTGGTCGCCGGTCAAGCATTGCTCGCGATGGAAGCAATGAAGATGGAACACCAGGTCGTGTCACCTTCTGGCGGCACTGTGGTCGAGGTGTTCGTCACAGCAGGTCAGCAGGTCGACTCCGGGCAACCACTGGTCAGGATCGAAACTTCGTGACTCGCGATCGCCCCGTCCGCATCGCCAATTGCAGCGGGTTCTTCGGCGATCGGCTCTCGGCGGCGAAGGAGATGGTCGAGGGCGGCGACATCGACGCACTCACCGGCGACTGGCTGGCCGAGCTGACAATGCTGATCCTGCACAAGCAGCAAGCCCGAAACAGCGACCTCGGGTACGCATCGACATTCCTCACCCAGATGGAACAGGTGCTCGGCACGTGCGTCGAACGCGGGATCAAGATCGTCAGCAACGCGGGCGGCCTCAACCCTGCCGGTTGCGCCGACAAGGTTCGCCAGATCGCCGACCGTCTTGGCATCGCGGTCAACGTTGCCCACATCGAGGGCGACGATCTGATGTCGCGCATCGAAGGTTTGCGACCCCAGCTGACCAACCTCGACACTGGCGAACCGTTCACGGCAGCACCTGTGTCGGCCAACGCCTACCTCGGTTGCTGGGGCATCGCTGCCGCGCTCGATTCCGGCGCCGACGTCGTGGTCTGTCCACGAGTCACCGATGCATCGGTGGTCCTTGGCCCGGCGGCGTGGTGGTGGGGCTGGGCGCACGATGACTGGGATGCCTTGGCCGGTGCCGTGGTGGCTGGGCACGTGGTCGAATGTGGCGCCCAGACGACCGGAGGCAACTACAGCTTCTTCGAGCAGATCTCCGATCTGATGCGGCCACCAGGCTTTCCGCTCGCCGAGATCGATCGCGACGGTGCCTGCGTCGTCACCAAGCACCCTGGCACCGGCGGACTGGTCAGTGTCGGCACCGTCACCGCGCAGCTGCTGTACGAGATCGGCGACCCGCACTATCTCAATCCCGACGTCGTGACCGATTTCGGCTCGATCCGGCTACACGACGATGGTCCCGACCGGGTGCGAATCAGCGACGTCCGAGGATCGCCGGCCCCGTCCACGACCAAGGTGTGCATCAACTACGACGGCGGATACCGCAACCGGATGACGTTCGTGCTCACCGGGTTGAACCAACAACAAAAGGCGGTATGGGCCGAGTCGGCGTTGCTCACCCGGCTCGGTGGCAAGGAGCGCTTCGACGAGGTCGACGCACGATTCGTCGCCGCCCCACCCGACGCCGGCAGCCAGGAGGCCTCCTCAGGAAGGCTGCACGTCACCGTGAAGTCGTCCGACGAACGTCTGGTGGGCCGTGCCTTCTCGTCGGCAGCAGTCGAACTCGCATTGGCCAACTACCCGGGATTCTTCGTGTCGTCGCAACCGACCGATGCGCAGCCGTTCGGTGTCTATTGGCCGGCGCTGGTCGCCAACGACGAGGTGCATCAGGTCGTGGTGCTGGCCGACGGTCGCCGTCTGGCGATCGAATCGTCGCCGGCCAGCACCGTGGAGCCGATCATGCCCGTCTCGGCGCCGATCGCTGCCGGCGCCCACGGCCCGCAGCCCGGTGAGGCGTTGGGTCTGTACTTCGGCGCCCGATCCGGCGACAAGGGGGGAAACGCCAACGTCGGCATCTGGGCGACGGACGCCGGTGGGTTCGCCTGGCTGACGGCGAACCTGACCGCCGACGCGGTGCGAGCCCTCATTCCCGAGGCAGTCGGCCTCGAGGTGCGTCGCTACGAGCTCCCCAACCTGCTCGCCCTCAATTTCGTGATCGTCGGCTATCTCGGGCAGGGTGTCGCCTCGAGCACCGCCTTCGACGCCCAGGCGAAAGGCTTAGGCGAATACCTCCGCTCCCGCCCCTGGCCCCCGTCCCCTCAAGGCGTTTGATGGCGGGCGCCCCGCATCGGGGCCGCAGTCATCAAGCGCACCTGCGTGATCATTGCGTCTGATGGCGGGCGCCCCGCATCGGGGCCGCAGTCATCAAACGTTGCGTGGCGGGCGGGTCAGGGCAGGAGGCGATAGCCGATACCGCGGGCGGTGACGATCAGCTTCGGCTCGTCGGGCTGGTCCTCGATCTTGACGCGCAGCCGGCGCACATGGGCATCGACCAAGCGGCTGTCACCCAGGTATTCGTACCCCCACACCCGTTCCAGCAGCTGATCTCGCGACAGCACCATGCCGACATGATCGGCGAACTCGCACAGCAGCCGGAATTCGGTCTTTGTCAGACTCAGTTCCCGCCCAGCCTTCAGGGCAATCCCCTGCTCACGGCGCAATTCGACGTCACCAAAGCGACTCGCCGGCGCCAGCGACGGCACGTCGTGCAAATGGACTCGCCGGAGAGCGGCACGGATCCTGGCAGCCAGCTCCTTGGGCACGACCGGCTTGGTGACGTAGTCGTCTGCCCCCGCCTCCAGACCTGCAACCAGGTCATAGGTGTCGGCTTGGGCCGTGACGATGATGATGGGAACGATGCTCGTGGCGCGCAGGCTGCGACATACCTCAAAACCGCTCATATCAGGTAACCGAAGATCGAGTAACACCAGGTCAGGCTCTCGTTCGGCAAAGGCCGCCAGGCCCGACTTGCCGTCTTCCGCCTCGCGAACTTCGTAGCCCTCGTCCTCCAACGCCAGGCTCAAGGCCAGCCTGATGGCATCGTCGTCTTCGATGAACAACAGAGAATGCACTCGCGGAACCTACTCGCCTCTCAAGATCCGGCCCCACTCTGACCAAAAACCTACGCGGGGTGGTCATTCTGTTACAGAAAACGCACACTCGTCGCGTTGTCCCGTCACAATGGTGCGTCACGATAGCGACTGTTCACGCTGCCCCGGTGAGGTACCTACCTCCCCCTGGTACCTCACCGGCAGCGCGAAATGGTGCGGGCAGCAATTCCTTACAGAAGTCTCATCAATCCGTCGCTTGATCTAATCGTCAAGGTGAGTCCGTCCAACGTAGGAGGCTGCAAGTTGTTGACACCTATCCTCACTGCGCATACCGATACGTACCGGCACGTGACGATGATTGGTGTCACCGGCCCGATCATCAACCGCGAGCAGGCCATGTCGATCCGCAGCACCTGCCTGATCGGCCCGCAGTCATATGGACTGGTGATCAATCTCTCCGGCGTCTCTCTGCTCGCCGAAGTCGGGCTCGATGCGTTGCGCGACGTGGCACGCATCTGCGCCGACCGTGGTCAACAACTGGTCTTCGTGTGCAGTGAACTGATGCTGCGCAGTGAATTGATCCTCGCCGATCTCGACACGTTCGCTCCGGTGCTGCCCAGCGAAGAGCAAGCCGTGCCGCTGGTCAGCATCGCCGCCTGAGCGCGCCCGCCACTGCTCGCCGGGTCCAAATCGGCCACACTGGGCCCGTGGCCGATCGTCAACGACGCTCTCTACGTCTGCGCACCCGCGTGACGCTGTTCTTCAGCTTGACCGCGCTCGTCGCCAGTCTGGCGTTAGCGGTGGTCACGTATGGCGTGGCCCGCAACTTCTTGGTCGACCAGCGGTCCAAGGTCATCGAGGCCCAAGCGATCTCCAATGCCACGCTCGTACGCACGACCCTGCTCGGACCTCCGGTGCCGCAAGACAGCGACATCGGC
>JANPBZ010000189.1:0-5597 GCA_031430695.1 Ilumatobacteraceae bacterium | reverse complement strand
GTCGAACTCGTCCTGCAGGATGAAGTTGATCGAGCGGATCGTCGGCGCATCGGTGATCTGGCTGGTGTTGTTGCGGTGGTACGTGTACGCCGAGATGAAGTGAGGGATGTACACGCGGTACACACCGACCAGCTTCTCGATGGTCATGTCGGGCGCCTCGGGCTCGGTCATCGCCTCGATGAATCGCACCATGGCGTCATTCGCCGGTTGCGTGAGCCGGTCGGGATTCATCTCGCGCAGCTCGGGCAGTCGCTTGTGCCACAACTCGGCATGCCACGCATGCTTGTAGCAGTGGGTGCCGAGGCGCATCTTCACGTCGAGCTCGGGCACTGTGGCGACCCAGCCCCCCAGCGCCTCGAACAGCTTCATCTCCGCCCACTTGTAGTTGCCGACGCGGCGCGCCGACTCCTCGACGTCGAACGCCCCGGGGAGCTCGCGGCGGTCCCATGGGGCGAACGGTGCCCTTGGCTTGTGCGGATCGGCCACGTTGCCCCCTCTGACGCTTGGCGAATAGGTCACCGCCGGCGTGTCGATGGCGGACTCCTGATGTCGGACAGTAGCGGGCCCGATTCCGGTCAGGTCAACGCGGAGGTCGCGCCGCCGCCAGCCATGCTTGTTCCTCGGCGCCCAGTGGCGTTGCGGGCGCGCCGCCATCGCGATACTCGAGCAGCATCGACCGCCATGGCGCGGTGACCTCGAGCTTGCCAAGGATCGCACTGACGCCCCACACGACCCGGTCGAGGATGACGAAGCTTGGTGGCATGTTGAGTTTCTCGATCACCTCGGCGTGGGGGCCCTTGACGTCGATCACCGTCGACATCGCATCGCGCACGAACGCACGGGTGAATGTGAACGTGTCGGTGAGGTACGGCGTGTACGGCGTGCTGACGTAGTCGTAGACCTGTTGGGGGGCCAGTCCATGGCCGGGACGCAGGAAACCGATCTCCTCCATCGCTGCCACCAGGCGATCGGGATCGCGGTGCACGACGATGGCGTCGAGGCTGGGGGCCAGCTGCTGCCATTCCCCCGGTGTCCATCGCTTCACCAGACCGAAGTCCAAGAAGGTGACGTCGCCGTCGATGGTGAACTTGTAGTTGCCTGGATGCGGGTCGCCGTTGAAGGCGCCGATGCGATGCACGGCGTGCTGGGCGAACCGCCAGATCGATTCGCCGGCGCGCTGGCGGGCTGCCGGTGCGGCTCTCGATTCGAACTCGGCCCATGGCAGTCCCTCGACCCACTCGGTCGTGAGCACTCGCTTCGTACTCGTTGCGGGGTCGACCGCCGGAATGGCGATGAAGGGATGGCCGGCGAAGTGGGTGCTGAACTCGGTTTGGCTGATCGCCTCCAACTCGTAGTCGAGTTCGTCGCGCATGCGGTTGCGAAGTTCGTCGACCAGACCCTTTGCATCGAGTCCCTTGAGGACGAAGGCGGTTCCGAGCCGATACAGCGCCTCGGCATTGTCGAGATCGGACTCGATCGCGCTGGCCACGCCGGGGTACTGCACCTTGACGGCCACATCGCGGCCGTCGCGAGTGACGGCGCGATGCACCTGCCCGACGCTTGCTGCAGCGACGGGGGTGGTCTGCCAGTCGAGGAAGATGCGCTCCGGTGGCTGACCGAGCTCGTCAGTCACCATCTTCGCGGCGAGGGTGGGTGCCATCGGCTTGGCGTCGGACTGCAGCGTCGCCAGCGCTTTCTGCGCATCGTCGGGCAAGGCCTCCATGATGAAGCTCAGCAGTTGCCCGAACTTCATCATTGCGCCCTTCATGTTGCCCAACTCGCGGGCGACATCCTCGGAGGTGCGAATCGCGAACCGCTGATCGAGTTCGTCGCGCCGCTTGCCGCGGTTGCCGACACGACGCACGCGGTGGACGACGTAGCGTCCACCATTGCGCGCCGTGAGTCGCCAGACGCGTGCGGTGCGACGCCAGCGGACCAGCCGGCTCACGTCACCCGGCGCGCCGTCGGGTTGTCCGCGAGCAGGTCATGCGGCAATTCGGCACCGGTGACCTCGTCGGTCCAGTAGGTGCCGGCGTCGAGCCGAGCAAGCGCCACTTCGACATCGGCGAGATCCCGCTCGATGGCGTCGAGGTCCAGCGGTGGGTCGGTGGCGTCGCTCATCGCCCGGAATCGTACCCCTGCCCGATCGATGATGACCTACTGTTCGGTCGTGGCCCAGGTACGACTCGAACACATCACCAAATCGTTCGGGGAGGGTGCCAACGCTGTGAAAGCAGTCGACGATGTGTCGATCAAAATCGAGGATCACGACTTCATGATCCTGCTCGGGCCGTCGGGTTGTGGCAAGAGCACGCTGCTGAGGATCGTCGCCGGGCTGGAGACTCCGACGAGTGGCGACATCTTCATCGGTGACACCAAGGTCAACGATGTTGCACCCAAGTTGCGCGACGTTGCGATGGTGTTTCAGAGCTACGCGCTGTACCCGCAGAAGACCGTCCAAGCCAACATCGAGTTTCCGCTGAAGGTCCGCGGCGCGTCGAAGGTCGATCGTGCCGCCACCGCCAAGGTAGTGGCCGAGTCGTTGGGCCTCAGCGAGTACCTCGACCGCAAGCCCGGCCAGCTCAGCGGCGGCCAACGCCAGCGTGTGGCGCTCGCCCGCGCAATCGTGCGCCAGCCGGCGGTGTTCTGCATGGACGAGCCGCTGTCGAACCTCGATGCCAAGCTGCGCAGCGAGACCCGCGCCGAACTGGTCGATCTGCACCGCCGTCTCAACGCGACCATCTTGTACGTCACCCACGACCAGGTCGAGGCGATGACCATGGGAACTCGCGTCGCGGTGATGAGCCGCGGTCACCTCCAACAGATCGGCACGCCGCAGCAGGTCTACGCCAAGCCCGAGACAGTGTTCGTGGCTACCTTCATCGGCACCCCGCCGATGAACGTCATGCCCGTCGGTCTGTTCGAACGTAGTGACGTGTTGGTAGGTGTTCGTCCCGAGCACATGCGGATCTCGTCGAACGGTGGCTTGCCGGCAACCGTGCGGATGGTCGAGCAACTCGGCCACGAGACATTGCTGATCTGCGACGCGGCCGGTACCCGCGTCGTTGTCCGCCAAGGTGCCGAAGCCGAGGTGCCGTCGATCGGCGCCGAGATCCGGCTCGACGCGGACAAGGTACATCGTCACCGCTTCGACCCGCTCAGCGAGCGCAGGATCGAAGGATGAAGAGGAAGTGGCGCGACTTCCCGATGGCGGTCGCCATGTTGGCGCCGTCGGCCGCGATTCTCGGGGTCTTCGTGGTGTACCCGCTGGTGCGCGCCATACAGCTCGGCCATCTTCGCTGCGACGCCACCGGCAAGCGCTGTCGCGAGGGCGGATGGGGTCAGTACATCGACGTCTTTCGCAGCAACGAGTTCCAGCACGCCCTGGCCAACACCACCCGGCTGGCGTTGATGACGGTTCCGATCGGTCTGGCGCTCGGGATCGGCCTCGCCGTGCTCGCCGACAAACAGATCCGTGGCATCGGATTCTTCCGAACGGTGTTCAGCTCCACGATTGCCACGAGCGTCGCGGTCGCGAGCTTGGTGTGGTTCGTGTTGTTGCAACCAGAGGTGGGCGTGCTGCCGGATCTCTTCCACGGGATCATCCCCTCGCTGAAGCAGCCGGGGTTGCTCCGTGACCCGGGCACGGCATTGCCCGCGGTCGCGCTCAGCAGCATCTGGGCAAGCCTCGGTTTCACATTCATCGTCATGACGGCGGCGCTGCAGGGGATTCCTCGCGAACTGTACGAGAGCGCGTTCGTCGACGGGGCAGGTGGATGGATGCGATTCACCAACGTCACGCTGCCCATGCTGGGCCCGACGATTCTGTTTACGTTGGTGGTGTTGACGACGCGGGCCTTTCAGGCCTACGGCGAGGTTGCCCTGCTCACCGGTGGAGGACCCGACCCGGAGCGGCCGACGCAGTCGGTCGCGTACCTGATCTACGGGCAGAACTCGTTGGTCAAGAATGACATCGGGCTGAAATCGACGGCTGCAGTGCTGTTGTTCTTCGTGCTGTTGGTGCTGGCCTTCGTGCAGTTCCGTGGCCTCGACAAGCGGGTGCACTATGGCACCTAGGACTGGGGCAACTAAGACGGCAGCGGGTACGGGCGCCACCGAGATATCGCACGGCGCTCGCAAGGTCGGGCGTTACGCGCTGTTGGTCTTCCTGGCGTTCCTCGTGCTCTTCCCGATCTACGCAACGTTGATGCAGGCACTGAAGAGTGGCCCCGACGCCATCAACCATCCGAAGTCGCTGCTGCCGATCAACTTCACGCTCGACACCTTGCGCAGCGCGTGGCGGATCGGTGATCTCGGACGGCTGATGTTGAACAGTGTGCTGGTTGCGATGGTCGTCACGGTGGGCGTGATCATCACCAGCCTGTTGGCTGCCTACGCGTTCGCCTTCCTCACGTTTCCGGGCAAGGGCGTGATCTTCATCTTGTTCCTGGCGACGTTGCTCGTGCCGGCGGAACTGACCGTGGTGGTCAACCAGCGCACCATCGATTCGCTCGGTTGGATCAACAGCTACCAGGGTCTGATCGTGCCACTGCTCGCGACGACGTTCGGTACGTTCCTGATCCGCCAGGTGTTCCTCACCGTGCCGAAAGAGTTGCGTGAGGCTGCGGCGCTCGACGGCGTCGGCCACTTCCGATTCCTGGGCGAGATCGCCATGCCGCTGTGCCGCCCGACCCTCGGGGCGCTGGCACTCTTCACGTTCTTGGGCACGTGGAATCAGTATCTCTGGCCGCAGGCCATCATCACCGACGATGACCACCGCACCATCCAGATCGGTCTGGAACGGTTGAAGACGGGCGACATCGACAAGTTCAACCTGGTCACCGCCGGTCTGGTCATCGCCGCGCTCCCGATCTTCGTCGTGCTGATCGCATTCCAGCGACAACTGGTCCGCGGCCTCACCGCAGGCGCAGTCAAGGGATGAAACGCCTCGCGCTTCTGTCGGTGGCGTCGCTCGTCGCCGCATGCGGTTCGGGAGACTCGATCATCACTGCCGGGCGTGAGCCGACCGTGATCACGCAGCCGCCGCCGGTCACGCTCGCTCCAGGTGAAACGCTGCCAGTCGGCGAGACCTTGCCACCGGTCGATACGACCATCGCGCCGACGACGACCGCGGCTCTGCTCGACACTCTGCCCGACTGCCCGACGGATGCACTGGCGGGCGCTAGCGGCGCTGTCGAGATCACGTTCTGGCACGGGATGCAGGGCCCGAACGGTGTCGAGTTGCAACGACAGACCGACGCGTACAACGCCAGTCAATCCAAGGTCAAGGTCACCCTGATCGAGGGGAGCTACGAACAAACCATCGACAAGTACCTGCAGGCCGGGCAGGGCAGCCGTCCCGATCTGGTGCAGATGCCCGAGTACATGGTGCAGACCATGGTCGACTCGCAGTCGGTGGTTCCTGTCGAGGCCTGCCTCAACTCCAGCGCCTACGACACCAGTGAGTTCCTGCCGACCGGGCTCGGCGCCTACGCCACGCAGGGAGTGCAGTGGTCGATGCCGTTCAACATTTCGAATCCGGTCCTGTTCTACAACAAGAAGATGTTCGCGGATGCCGGGCTCGATCCCGAGCAGCC
>JANPBZ010000188.1:0-8716 GCA_031430695.1 Ilumatobacteraceae bacterium | reverse complement strand
TCGTCGCCGACACCGATGATCTCGACGACGACAACCGTGTCGTGCTCATGACCCTGCATTCCGCCAAGGGGCTGGAGTTTCCCGCCGTGTTCCTGATCGGCATGGAGGAGGGTGTCTTCCCGCACAGCCGGGCACTGACGGAGCCGGTAGAACTCGAGGAGGAACGACGCCTGGCCTACGTCGGTATCACCCGCGCCCAGCAGCGGCTGTTCCTCGCCCACGCTTGGAGCCGACAGTTGTTCGGCAGCACCAACTACAACCCACCATCACGCTTCATCGACGAGATACCTGCCGAACTGATCGACCAGATCGGTGCAGTCAGCGGACGTTCCACCTACGGCCGGCAGAGCTATCGAGCCCGCGACGAATGGTCCAACCCGCCGCCATATCGCCGAGTCGACCGCAACGACGACGGCGAAGCCGACCGGCACCGCGATCGGGTGGTCGAGGCCGCACTCGTTGCCGGTCAGCGACCGCCGCAGCCATCGCCGTCGAATGCACAACTGATCGGCTTGCGGCTCGGTGACGATGTCGAACACCCCGCGTTCGGCGAGGGTGTGATCATCGACATCCGGGGACAAGACGACAAGGCCGAGGCCACGATCCGATTCCGCGACGCCGGAACCAAGCACCTGTCGCTCGCATGGGCGCCGCTGAAGAAGCTGTAATCGATGTCGAGGACCATTCACCACAGCGCTGAGACGTTGCACAAGCGACGGATGTTGACTCGTGCGTGGGCGAGCGTCGTGATCCTGTGGTCGGTGATCCGCACGATCATCATTTGGGCCGCGCTCGGCGACTATGGATTCAATCCCTGGATCTATCTCTGCATCGATCTGGTGTGCGCCACGATCGACGCCATCACCACGCCACGCATGGTGCTGTACTTCATCGACGACCGCTACAGGCTGGCGATCAAGTGGTTTGTGGTGTCCCTCGTCGCGTTCGTCATCCCCGACGTCTACATCTTCGTCGGCACGCGGTCGCTGCCCGGCCAGGTCATTGTGGTGCTGTGTTCGGTGATCTTCGTGATGTCAGCGCTTGCCGTCTTCAGCATCGTTCGCAAGATACGCAAGGGCCGCGCCGAACTGGGGCGCGCCGAAGCATCTGCGCCCCTTCACGGTCATGCTTGAATTGCGCCATGAAAGCAGCGATCCTCGTCGAAAGCCTGACCGGTAATACCTGGAAGGCGGGCGAGATGATCGCCGGCCAGTTGCAGCAGGCCGGGTGGGGCATCACCGCACTGACGCGTGTCCGCCAGCCCGACTACGCCGCTTTGCAGGCGGCCGATGTGGTGCTCGTGGGTACCTGGATCCACGGGCTGTTCGTCGTCGGCCAGGCGCCGTGGGCGCTCGGTGAACTGGCCAAGCTGCCGGCCATGAAGGGTAAGAAGGCGGCGGCGTTCTGCACCTATGCGCTCAACCCCGGCAACTCACTGCACAAGATGACCAACGTGCTCGACTCGTTGGGCGCCGAGGTGCTCGGCGGCCTGGCGCTACATCGAGCCAGGCTACCGCGACACACTGAGGAGTTCGCCGCTCGCCTCGTCGAGCGTGCCAGCGAACTGGTCTGAACCTCAGTCGGGGGTTCAGGTCGGCAGCACGGTGAGATGAACGGGGCAACTACGCACAGGATGTAGTGGCTGCTGGTTGTAGAGCGACACGATGCGGGGCCGGAGTCGGTTGCCACCCCGCTCCCTTCGGCAGATCGGTGCTATCTGGAGCTGGTCCACGGCGTTTGATGACTGGCGCCCCGCATAGGGGCTCAAGTCGTCAAGCGCACCTGCGTGGCCGATGCGTCTGGTGACTGGCGCCCCGATGCGGGGCCGGAGTCGTCAAACGCTGGTTCTCGGAAGTGCCGAGTGCCGGCTCCGGCGCGATAGCGCAAGCACGTTCTGGGGCGCAGAACGACAAGCGCCGAGCGACTGGCAGATATGGCGCGGCCGCTACTCCGGTGGTGGGTCGTCAACCGGTGTCGTGGGCGGCGAGAAGTTCGAGGAAGGAGCTTCCAACTCGCGCACCACCTTGGCAAGCCAGCGGAGTATTTCCACAAGCTCTCGTCGGTCGTCGTCGGTTGGTGGTCTCGTCTCAAGCGTCGCTGCCATCTGGTCGAGGTTTGCGGAGGTGATGTCGTCTTCGCCACATTCCCCGGCTGCAATGACAGCTCCGGCCACGATCTTGCTCATCAGCGAACTCCTCAGTTCCGTCACGATAGCAATAGGGCATTTGGGTCTCGAAGTGAAGCCGGATCAAGGGCGAGCGGCGGTGACCCGCGTGCGATTCACGACGTACTTGGAGGCTCTGGAGTACGTGCGTCAGGCTCGACTCGTGGTGAAGACCGGACGCGGCTCGCTTGGAGGTCTGACGTCGAGTTAGCGCCGCTCGCGAGTAGACCGAACGCTCCGAACTGCCGTTCGGCATTCGTCATTCTGCGCTCATCCAAGGCCTTGCGTTGACGAGCCGGAGCGGGCAATCGGCGCGAGTCGACGCAGCGTTTGACGACTCCGGCCCCGCATCGGGGCGCCAGTCATCAGACGCAATAATCACGCAGGTGCGTTTGACGACTCGAGCCCCTATGCGGGGCGCCAGTCATCAAACGCTGTGGACCACCCCAGGTGGCACCGATCTGCGCGTGCGATTGTGATTCGGGAGCTCAGTCGGGGATCAGGTCGAGGGTCAAGATGCCGTCGGCGCTGACCACGGGAACCACGCCCACCGGCGGCAGCGCCAACGCGTCGACGGCGATCGTCCTGCCTTCGCAATCCGTGAACCGATCGGTGCGCTGCACCTGGGCGACTTTGCATGAGATCGGCCGGTCGGCCGGGTGGCCGAGGTAGATCCGCCAGCCCTCCATCGGGTTGGTACCGGCATGGTCGAGCACGATCGACTTGTCGCCATCGGTGCCCAACAGATCGGGGAACAGCACCGGCCCGCCCTCGTCGATGATGGCCGAATACCGTTCGACCGAACCGGGTCGGAACACGTTGCTGGCCAGGTTGGCCGTGGCTCCGCTGCCATTCTGGGCCACCAGGCTGGCGATGCCCCACAGCACCAGCGCGAGCACAGCGAAGAAGCCGATGCCGCCCAGCACGGGCGCGACGGCCCGAGCGAGTGGGGTACGCAGCTGTGGTCGTTCCACGGCCACAGTGTGCCCCTCTGTGGCGATTGGAGCCAACCGGCGATGTGGTCGTATGGTTCGGGGTTCGTGAATCGCCCCTACCGCGTCGTGGTCGCCAAACCCGGTCTCGATGGTCACGATCGCGGGGCGAAGACCATAACCAGGGCATTGCGCGATCATGGCTTCGAGGTGATCTACACCGGTTTGCACCAGACTCCCGAGCAGATCGCCGAGACCACGCTGCAAGAAGACGCCGACGCGGTCGGGCTCTCGCTGCTCAGCGGGGCGCACCTCACTCTGTTCCCACGTGTTATGAACGAGTTGCGCGTTCGCGGCCTCGACGAGGTGCTGGTATTCGGCGGCGGCGTCATCCCCGATGCCGATGCACGTGAATTGCGGTCCCAAGGCGTTGCCGAGATTTTCGGGCCGGGAAGTTCGTTGAGGGGCATCAGTGCATGGTTGGAAGCGGCGCTGGACAGCAAGGAGAACTAGGTGGACCTATTCGAATATCAGGGCAAGCAGTACTTCGCCCGCTACGACATCCCCGTGTCGCCGGGCGGCGTCGCATTGACGGTCGACGAGGCGGTCGCACAGGCAGATGCCGCCGGGTATCCGGTCGTGGTCAAGGCCCAGGTACAGGTTGGCGGGCGCGGTAAGGCCGGTGGAATCAAGCTGGCCAACGATGCGGCCGAGGCTCGTCTGCATGCCTCGAACATCTTGGGCATGGACATCAAGAGTCACATCGTCAAGCGGGTGTGGGTCGAGCGAGCCAGCGACATCGCCGAGGAGTACTACGCGTCGTTCACGCTGGATCGCGCCGCGAAGAAGCATCTGCTGATGCTCTCGTCGGAGGGCGGCGTCGAGATCGAAACCGTGGCCGTGTCGAATCCCGATGCCATCGTCATGCGCCACATCAATCCGGTCGATGGCTTGATGCTGGCGGACGCACGTCAGGCCTGTGTCGACGCCAAGCTGAACCCGGCCGCAGTCGACGGCGCTGCTGAGATTCTGGTCAAGCTGTATCGGTGCTTCACCGAGGGCGATTGCGATCTCGCCGAGATCAACCCGTTGATCCTGCGGCCCGACGGAGGTGTGCACGCCCTCGACGCCAAGGTCAGCCTCGACAACAACGCTGCGTTCCGCCATCCGGAGTGGGACGAGTATCGGGCGACCGAAGAGCTCGACGAGCGCGAGCAGATGGCGCGGGCTCACGATCTGCAATACATCGGCCTCGACGGCACGGTCGGCATCATCGCCAACGGAGCAGGGTTGGCGATGAGCACCCTTGACGTCGTCAATCAGGTCGGTGGCAGCGCCGCCAACTTCCTCGACATCGGCGGTGGCGCCAACGCCGACATGATGACGGCAGCGTTGGAAGTGATCAACTTCGACCAGAAGGTGCAGAGCATCTTGATCAACATCTTCGGCGGCATCACCCGCGGCGAGGAAGTGGCCAACGGGATCGTCGAGGCGCTGCGCCGGGTCGAGTTGCGGGCGCCGATCGTGATCAGGCTCGACGGCACGAATGCCGAAGAGGGACGCGAGATCCTGGCCAACGCCGGCATCCCCGAATCGAAGCTCACATCGAAACCGACCATGCTCGAAGCGGCTCGCGCTGCCGTCGCACTGTCCAACGGAACGGTGGTCTGACATGGCCATCTTCGTCAATGCTGATACCAAGGTGATCGTGCAGGGCCTCACCGGTGGCCAGGGTAAGTACCACGGTCTGCGCAACAAGGCGTACGGCACGCAGATCGTCGCTGGCGTCACTCCCGGCAAGGGTGGCCAGGACGTTGAAGGCGTGCCCGTGTACGACTCGGTCGCGGACGCCGTCGCTGCTACCGGCGCAACCGCGTCGTTCATCGCCGTGCCACCGAAGGCCGCATCGGCGGCCATCCTCGAGGCGGCCTCAGCAGGTATCGGCTTCATCGTGTGCATCACCGAAGGCATCCCCGCCCAGGACGAGGCCAAGGTGTTCAACACACTGGTGCGCGACTATCCCAACACCCGCCTGCTCGGGCCCAACTGTCCCGGCATCATCAGCCCCGGCAAGTGCAACATCGGCATCACAGCCGGCGAGATCGCCCAACTGCCCACGGCTGCCGGCCCCAACGTCGGCATCGTCTCGCGATCGGGAACGCTCACGTATCAGGCGTTGTACGAGTTGAAACAGCGTGGCATCGGTGTGTCGACCTGCGTCGGGATCGGTGGTGATCCGGTGCCGGGCACCAACTTCATCGACTGCCTCAGCGAGTTCCAGGCCGACCCGGAAACACACGCGATCATCCTCATCGGCGAGATCGGCGGGTCGGCCGAGGAAGAGGCTGCCGCATTCATCGAGTCGTCGGTCACCAAACCGATGAGTGCCTACATCGCCGGCGTCACAGCCCCTGCCGGCAAGAAGATGGGCCACGCCGGCGCCATCGTCAGTGGAGGCAAGGGCACTGCCCAGGGCAAGATGGACGCGCTGCGTGCCGCCGGTGTGTACGTCGGGCTCAACCCCACTGAAGCCGGCGACCTCATGGCCGCCATCCTGGCCAAGCTCTAACCGAGGCGTGACGCGAAAGAGCCCCGCCGACTTGGCGGGGCTCTTCACTACGAATGTGAAATCGGTCAGGCCGGCGGTGGCGGCGGAGGCGGAGGGGTCATCCCTGGGGGCGGCGGAGGCGGGGCAGAATCATCGGCACCCTGGAAGGCGCCCTTGATCTTGTTCATGTCTTTCAGGTCGGACAGGTCGCCGCCCGATTCCTTGAAGCCCAAGAAGGCGCCGGCGAACGCAGCCAGACCGGCGAGCACGGACAGGATCATGCCGATGCCACGCCCGACGCTGAAGCCGGAGCCCTCGAGCGCATCGGAACCGTCGATCGGGTTGAAGAGGAGGCGAATCAACAGCAGCAGGGCCGCCAGACCGGTTGCTCCTAACATGATGAGCGGCCACGGAAGCGAGCCCGGCTTCATCGTCCCGGTGACCAGCAGGAAGGTGATGACCCCTGTCGCAATGACGAGAATCCACGGGAGGGTGCCGGTCCAGAAGAAATCGAAAACATTGCCGCCGCCACCGACAGAGCCGATGCCGGAGGGCCCGTCGATGGTGACCCACTCGAAGAATCCGAAGATGAGGAAGCCAATGGCTCCACCGACCTTCAACCAGTCGGATGTCTTGAACTTGCTCAGATCCACTTTTGCCTCCAGATAAAGAAACAGACTCAGCCTTCGCGCACCGTACACCTTGTAAAGGCTCCGATCGTGCAATACCCACTGTCGCGTACTGTCGGGCCATGCCCATTGCGCTGCTCTCCGTGTACGACAAGACCGGCATCGTCGAGTTGGCCGATGGCCTGCATCAACTCGGTTGGCGCGTCGTCAGCAGTGGTGGCACCGCGAAGGCGATCGCGGCGTCAGGCATCCCGGTGACCGATCTCGCCGAACTCACCGGTGTGCCGGCGATCCTCGATCACCGAGTCGTCACCTTGCACCCCAAGATCCACGGCGGGTTGCTTGCCGATCCGACCAAGGAATCACACCGCGCCGACATGTCGGAGTACGGGATCGAGCCGATCGATCTGGTGGTGTGCAATCTGTATCCGTTCGCCAGTGACCCAAGCATCGAGTTGATCGACATCGGCGGGCCGGCGATGGTGCGCGCCGCGGCGAAGAACCACCAGTTCGTCGCGGTCGTTGTCGACCCGGCCGACTACGGCGTGGTGCTCGATGAACTGCGCGCCGATGGGGCGATCAGTGCGGCGACCAAGCGTCGCCTGGCGCGCGATGCGTTTGCGCGGATCGCCGCCTACGATGCCCAGATCGCCACCTGGTTCGACGATGCCGTGCTCCCCGACACCATGCATCTGTCGCTGACCAAGGCGCAGTCACTGCGTTACGGCGAGAATCCGCACCAGACGGGTGCTCGCTATCGCGTCGAGGGCCGCAGCAGTTGGTGGGACGACGCAGTGCAACTCGGCGGCAAGGAGATGAGCTATCTCAACCTCTTCGACACCGAGGCTGCCTGGCGGCTGGTCCAGCGTTTCGATGGCCCGGCATGCGTGATCGTGAAGCATGCCAACCCGTGCGGCGTTGCAGTCAGCGACGACATCACCGACGCCTACGTCAAGGCCAATGCCTGTGATCCGGTCAGTGCCTTTGGCGGGATCGTCGCCCTCAACCGCGCCGTGCCTGCGGCACTCGCCGACGCCCTCGCAGCCGTGTTCACGGAGGTGATCGTCGCCCCGTCGTTCGGCGACGACGCGCTGGCCGTGCTGACGGAGAAGAAAAATCTGCGCGTGCTCACCGGCCCGCCGCCACGCGGCGCAGCGCTCGACATCCGCTCGATCGGCGGCGGCCTGCTGGTGCAGGAGGTCGACACGGTCAATCTCGATCAGTCGACCTGGCGTGTGGTCACGGCAGCCGTACCGACCGATGCGCAGTGGGCCGACCTGCGGTTTGCATGGCAGGTGTGTGCTGCCGTCAGCAGCAACGCGATCGTGTACGCCAACGATCGCCAGGCGTTCGGTATCGGGGCTGGACAGCAGAACCGGCTCGACTCTGCACGCATCGCCGCCGAGCGTTCGGCGGGTCGAGCCAACGGCGGTGTGTGTGCCAGTGACGCGTTCTTCCCATTCCGCGACGGACTCGACGCGGCCGCGGCGGCGGGTATCCGGGCCGTGATCCAGCCGGGCGGAAGCGTTCGCGACGAGGAAGTGATCGCCGCTGCCGATGAGCATGGCATCGCCATGGTGTTCACCGGCGAGCGCCACTTCCGCCACTGACGTGGCAAGCTGGTAGCACATGGCCCGGATCTCGGATCTACTCGCCGAGCGGAAGACGTTCTCGTTCGAGTTCTTCCCGCCGAAGAATGAAGCCGGCTGGCTCAGCCTCGGCCATGCCATCGCCCAGCTCGAGGATCTGCGACCCGACTTCGTCAGCGTGACCTATGGCGCCGGCGGCAGCACGCGCAACAAGACGCGCGACCTGGTGTCGTGGGTACGCCGCCAAACGGAAACCACGCCAATGGCGCACCTGACATGCCAGGGGCATGCACGCCAAGACATTCGCGACATCCTGATCGACTACCGCGCCGAGGGGGTCGAGAACATTCTCGCGTTGGGCGGCGATCCGCCCGCCGACGCCGACGTGCCGACAGTCAGCGAGTATCGCCACGCCAGCGAACTGGTCGACGACGTTGTCGACTTCGGTGGATTCTCTGTCGGTGTCGCCGCGCATCCCGAGCTGCACCCGCGATCTCCTGACCGCGAAGACGACCGCAAGCACTTGGCGAGCAAACTGGCCCGCGCCGACTTCGCGATCACCCAATTCTTCTTCGAGGTCGATCACTATGTTGCTCTGGTCGACGAACTGTCCGACCTGGGTGTGACCAAGCCGGTGATCCCCGGCATCATGCCTGTGACCAACATCGCCCAGGTATCGAGGATGGCCCAGATGTCGGGAACCGAAGTGCCGGCGTGGCTGATCGAGCGGGTCGGTAAGGCCGGCGACGATGCCAATGAGGCGAACCGCATCGGCGCCGAGATTGCCACCGAACTGTGCAATGCGCTGCTCGAGGCAGGCGCGCCCGGGTTGCACTTCTACACGCTGAACCGCA
>JANPBZ010000187.1:0-8635 GCA_031430695.1 Ilumatobacteraceae bacterium | reverse complement strand
TGCCTATGCCACCGGCACGATTGACAACGTCGAGAAGTTCTTCGAAGGCTTCGGTTGGGAGACGTTCAACTTCAATGGCGGCCAGATCTTCCACAACGCCTGGATCGCCGGCGTCTTCGTGGCTGTCGGACTGACGGGTCTGGCTGTGTTGCTGGCCACCCTGTTCAATCTGATCACCGATCTCGTCGGCGGCATCCGCCTCAGCGTGCTCGAAGAAGAGGTACGCACACGCGCCGAACGTGGCACCGAGCAGATTGTCGCCGAACCGGCACCGGTTCTCTTCGACGAGGCCGACCATGCCGACACCGCGATTGTCGATGCTGCACCGATCGACTCGACGGATGACTCGATTGCCGGTTGAGTCCGGTGGAAGGCGCCCGGTAGCCTGACGGCTCCGTCATAGACGGGGCTATAGCTCAGTTGGTTAGAGCGTCACACTGATAATGTGAAGGTCGCTGGTTCGATTCCAGCTAGCCCCACGGTGAAAGCACTGCGTCGAGCCTTTGTGGCCCTCTCCCTTGCCGGTGCGGTGGCCGCCGTGCTGCGGGTGCGCGGCAAGGGCGGCATCCCCCCGCAAGAGGGCGGTTGGCGCGAGCTCAAACTGCCCACGTCATGACGCGGCACGATTCGGTTGACCCGATCGTTGGCCTCGTCGGGTACGGCGTGACGGGACGGCGCATCGGATCCCATCTCCTGCGCCAGGCGACGAGGGTGGCGATCTTCGATCCGCTGGCGTCGGGTGTACAGCGGGGTGCCGTGGCGGTTGGTCATGCCGCAGATCTGGCGGTCACTGATGTCGTTGTTCTGTCGCATCCTCACCCGCATGCCCAGTTGGCAGCGGAGTACCTCGTCGCCGGGGTGTCGGTGGTGTCGATGAGCGCCGACATCGCCGATGTGCGCGCGCTCGTCGAGCTCGACGAACGCGCTCGTCGCAGCGGTGCCGTGATGATCGTCGGCGCGGCCATGAGTCCTGGCTTGTCGGGCCTCCTCGCCGATCACCTCTGGCGGCAATTGCATGTTGCCGAAGAGATCCACGTCGCCACCCATGGCACTGCCGGTCCTGCCTGCGCCGCTCAGCACCACGATGCGCTCGGCGAGACAGCAATCGGGTGGCACGACGGTGTCTGGATCGAGCGACCCGGGGGAAGCGGGCGCGAGCTCGACTGGTTCCCCGAGCCGATCGGGGCACGGGACTGCTATCGCGCCGCGCTGCCCGACCCGTTCCTGTTGCAGCGAATCTTCCCGACGGTGTCGCGAATCAGTGCCCGGGTCTCTGGTACGCGGCGTGACCGCCTGACCGCGAGGCTGCCGATGTTGACTCCGCCACACGCCGCGGGCGACATCGGCGCCGTACGCGTCGAAGTGCGCGGTGCGGCAGCCGACGGCGGGCGGGTGACGGTAATCGCCGGCGCCTCGGGCCCAACGAGTGATCTGGCCGCCGTCGTCGCCACGGCGTGTGTCGAAGCGTGCCTCGCCGGCAGCGTGGAACCCGGTGTGCACCCCGTGGGCGCGCCGGCGCTCGACCCGGCGGCGCTACTTCGGCGCGCCGTTGCGCTGGGCGTGCGCTTGCAGGAGTTCACCGGTGTTGCGCGATCGTCGGCGTGGTAGTCCGACGTGCCGATACCGTTTCTTGTGTGAGCGACGCCCCGACCATCTCCTTGATCCCGTGGCTGCCGGAGGGTCACACGCTCGTCGCGCCAGGTCGCGGCGAGCTGTTCTACCGTTTCCACCGGCATGCCGATCCCGACGCACCGATCGCACTCCTGTTGCATGGATGGACTGCGAGCGGGGATCTGCAGTTCTTCTCGGCCTACGAAGCGCTCGCTGCTCGTTGTTCGTTCATCACCGTCGATCACCGTGGTCACGGCCGAGGTATGCGCTCCGAGCAACATTTCGAGTTGGAGGATGTTGCCGACGACGCTGCAGCATTGCTCGAGTTGCTTGGGGTCGCGCCGGTGATCGCCGTCGGGTACTCCATGGGCGGGCCGGTCGCCATGCTGCTGGCGCGTCGCCACCCTCACCTCGTACGGGCGATTGTCGTCGAGGCGACGGCCCTGGAATGGTGCTCGTCGCGGCTCGACCGGGTTCGCTGGAAGACCGTGAGAATCATCGGCCCGATGCTGCGATCCGTCGCCTATCAACGTTGGCTGCGGCACGGCATTCGTCGGTTGCTCGGTGTCAACCATCCTCTCCAGGTCTATGTGCCGTGGCTCAGTGGTGAGATGCGACGCAATGACCCGCAGAGTGTCGTGCAGGCTGGTCAGGCGCTCAGCCGCTACGACGCCAGGCCGTGGGCGGGCGACCTCGGCATCCCCGCTGCCTCGCTGATCACGACACGCGATCACCTCGTCAGGCCGCGCAAGCAGCGCGCGCTCGCCGAGGCGCTCGGCGCAGATGTGCGCGAACTGGCCGGCGATCACATCAGCGCGTGGGTTCATCCCACCGAATTTGCCGCGGCCACGGTCGCGCTCGTCGAGCTGGTGGCCGCCAAGTCGTCCGCTCCGTCATACCTGTCGCGCACACCGCTTCCGAATCGTCAGTGACGAAACCCGCGCTGGGCGGAACACGATCTGGGCGCCAATATGCCGCGAAGTTGCTGGGCCCCGAGAACCGTGGCGCCCAGATCCCAAAGTGCGCGAGGACTCGTTTCGTCACTGACGATTCGAGAGGGGCTGAGCGCGTTGGAGGTGTCCGCAGATGCGGGCAGAACCGACACCCCACTCGGGGCTAGTCGGTCCCGGCCTTGTCGGCCGGCGCCTCCATGGCTCCAACCCGGTCGGCCAGCCGCTCGATGGCTCGGCTGATCCGCTCCAGATGATCCTCGAGCTCGCTGGAGCTGGCGACATCACTGAGCCCCAGTCGCACGCCAGCCAACTCCCGTGCCAAGAACTCGGTGTCGACCTGGGTTCGTTCAGCCACACGACGGTCGAGTTCGGTCTGCACTCGGTCGCGTTCTTCTTGTCGGTTCTGGGCGAGCAGGATCAACGGAGCGGCATATGCAGCTTGCAGCGAGAGCAGAAGTGTGAGGCCGATGAACTGCCATTCGTCGAAGCGCACGTCGGCCGGACCAAAGCTGTTCCACAGAACCCAGACGACGCAGAAAACGCTTTGGTAGACGAGAAAGCGGGCGGTGCCAATGAAACGAGCGACGCTCTCACTGAACTGACCGAACGCGTCGGGGTCGTAGTGGACACCCAGCCTGCGTCGTTGGCGAGGTGTGGTGAGGTCTTCGCGGCGCTTCATCGCGGAACCGAACCCGTGCTCACCCGCCTGCGCTGGCGCCACCCGGTCGGCAACGTTCGGTCGAGCACGTCGTCGACGGTGATCGCGCCGAGCAACCGTCCGGCCTGGTCGCAGACGCCCAACGCCAGCATGTTGTAGCTCGCCAACCTCTCGGCAACTTCGCGCTCGGGCAGGTCAGGCGTGATGGTCGGCTCCTCCTCGATGCACCGCCCCAGCTCCATGCTCGGTGGCTCGCGGAGCAGGCGCTGGAAGTGCACGACGCCGACGTATGTGCCGGTGGGGGTCTTGTACGGCGGTTGCACGACGAACACCTGGGCAGCGATGGACACCAGCCAGTCCGGGTTGCGCAACTCGGCGAGGGCTTCAGCAACGGTGGCAGTCGGACCGAGGATGATGATGTCGGGTGTCATCAACGCGCCAGCGGTTCCTTCGTCGTAGCTCAGCAGGCGACGCACCTGGTCGGCGTCTTCTGCGTCCATCGCCTCGAGGATACGTGTGCGTTGCTCGCCGGGCATCTCGGCCAGCAGGTCGGCAAGGTCGTCGTACTCCATCTCTTCGAGCACGTTGACGAGGCGCTCGAGATCAAGGCCCTCGATGATTCGCAGCTGCTCGGCCTCTGGCAACTCTTCGAGCAGGTCGGCCAGCCGCTCGTCATCCATCGCTTCTGCCAACTGCTTGCGCTGCATCATCGGCATCGAACGCACGATGCCGGCAACGTCGCTCGGATGCATGTCGCGCAGCCGCGCTACCTCCGCAGCAACTTCGGATCCGGCCGTATGGAACAGCTCGGGTAGCTCGGCGACATCGACCAGTCGATAGCTCGGTCGTCGCCGCAACGCGCTGCGCCTCGAGAGCCGAACCTTGGCGAGCTCCCACCACGTCTGGCGACCGTCACCTCCGGCACGCATCGCGACATCGCTGACCGTCTCGTCGCCGACCTTTCGATCGATGATGTCGCGCCCGATCAACACCTCGCCCGCCTTCGGCTTGAACGGATTGAGGTCGACATCCCAGCTGCGCAGGCGGGCGCCGTCGCTGTCGATCCCGGCCAGGCGACCGGCGTTGACGAAGATCCGCCGACGCTGGCTGGTGGCAACGAAGCCGAGCACCCGCGGAGCAACACCGGGACGACCTGGGATGACGACGATGTCGTCGAGCCGGCCGATCGGCGAACCGCCGGCGTCGAGCAGCGGCAAGCGCATGACTCGAAACGCGTAGATCAGCTCGCCTGCCATCTCGCCAGGCTACCCCGCGTGCCTGCTCAGACGGGATGCATTGCCGTGTTAGATGGCGCCGACTTCGACCAATGTGTCGTAGAACGCGGCGCCGCCGCCCCATTCGGTGAGGGTGTCGTTGGTCAACGAATTGGCAACCATTCCGTCGGGATGATGACGGCTCCACCAACCCCACGGAATCGATACGAGCCCCGGTCGCACACGATCGGTGATGCGTGCCGGCACCTCGATCGATGCCCGGTCGTTGAACACCCGCACAGATTGACCCTCGATGATGCCGCGGCTTTCGGCGTCGTCGGCACACAGTTCGAGGAACGGCCCGGACTCGCGCCCGCCATGCCCGGGCAGGTGCGAGTAACTGCCGTTGAGGAATCGGTTGTGGTGCTTCGGGGTCATCAGCTGTAGCGGATAACGCTTGGCGAGGACCGAGCCGGGCCCCTCTACGGGAGGAACGAAGGTTGGCAGCGCCGGTTGACCCATGGCGACCAGCGCCTCGCTGACGAACTCGACCCTGCCGCTGGCCGTCGGGAACACACCATCGCCAAACGGTCGCCCGTCGTCGGGATAGGGCACGCGGAACCAACCAACTCGGCGCAACTCGTCGATATCGACGCCTGGCAGTGAGTCGCGTATCGCGGTCATGTCGTCGTCGTACAGTTCGGGTTCGGTGTAGCCCATCGCCCGCGCCAGCCGACGGAACACCTCGCTGTTGCTGACCGACTCGCCGCATGGCTCGATCGCCGGCTCGTTCCAACCCAGCCACAGGTGCCCCCACGACGGCACGACATCGACGGCTTCAATCTGTGTCGTCGCTGGCAGGACGATGTCGGCGTACCGGGCCGTGTCGGTGACGAACTGCTCGTGCACGACGGTGAAGAGGTCGTCGCGCAACATGCCAAGGCGAATCTTCTCGCTGTTGGGAGCGATCACCAACGGATTGCAGCCCCACACCATCAGCCCCCTGATCGGCGGATTGGCGACCTCGGTGAGGATCTCGCCAAGGCGGCTCATGTTGACCCATCGCGGCTGGCGATCGCCGAGCAGGTCGGGGCGCTCGAGGAGGTTGCCGTCGACCACTGACCCGCTCCACACGCCGACCGAACGGGCGAGCCCACCGCCGCGGTCTTGCCACGCGCCCACCAACGCCGGAAGGCAAGCGAGGGTGCGGAAGAACATCGCCCCGTTCTCGTGGTGCTCGGCACCGATCAGCGTGCGAATGACTGCCGGGCGGATCGTGCCATACATCTCGGCCAATCGTTCGATGTCGGCCGCGGCCACACCGCACGTGGCCGCGGCACGCTCGGGCGTCCATTCGTCGACGTGCAGTGCCAGCTCGTCGAAGCCCAACGTGTGGTCGGCGACCCACTGCTTGTCGGTCAAGCCATCGCGGATCAACACATGCATGACCGCCAGCATCAGGGCGATGTCGGTGCCGGGCAGCGGTTGGATGAACCAGTCGGCGGCCTCGGCGGTGGTCGTGCGGATGGGGTCGAGCACGACGACCTTGGCGCCGTCGGCACGGGCTTCCTCGATCGTCGGCCACAGGTGACGGTTGGTCAGCTTGGTGTTGGTGCCCCACAAGATGATGAGCTTCGAGTGGCGGATCTCCAAGGGATCGAGACACTTGGTGGTGCCGATGGTCATCTTCACGCCGGCACCGACCGTCGGACCGCAGATCGACCGTTGCACCCGAGTGGCGCCGAGCCGGTTCCAGAATCGCTCGGGGAACCCCATGGCCAGCAGGCTCTGGTTACCGGCGTCGCTGTAGGGCATGATCGCCTCGGCGCCGTCGCGGTCGATGATCTCGTTGAAGCGGGAGGCGACCTCGGCGAGGGCTTCGTCCCACGTGATCTGCTCGAATCGGCCTTCACCTTTGGGCCCCACGCGACGCAACGGATTCAGCACCCGCTCGTCGCTGTACACCCGATCGAGGAACTTGTTGACCTTCGGGCACAACTCGCCCTTGCTGTACGGATGATCGGGATTGCCGCGCATCTGCAGAGCCACGGGCACCGGACCGCTGCGGTCGACCGTGACGTGCCAGCCGCAGGTGTCGGGGCAGTCGTGGTGGCAGCTTCCGCTGATGATCTCGGCCGAGGTTCCAGCGGCAGTGCTCATGGACCTACGTTAGACCCGTGTCGACGATCCAGTTTCAGCAGGTGGCGGTTCCCGAAGGAGTTATCGACCTTGGTGTCGGGCAGCCGAACAACGCAATCCTGCCGGTCGACTATGTGCGCCGTGCCGCAGCGATGCAGTTCAACGACTCTCCAGAGTTCCTGCAGTACGGCGCCGAGTGGGGCGATGGATACCACCGCGTCGCGCTCGGTGAGTTTCTGAGTGAGGCGTACGGCGCGGCGGTCTCCGCAGAGCAGTTGTTCTCGACCAACGGCAACTCGCAGGCACTCGAGATGTTGTGCACGGTGCTGACCAAACCCGGCGATGTCGTGATCGTCGAGGAGCCGACCTACTTTCTTGCCTTCCAGATCTTTCGCGACCACGGCTTGGAGATTCGGGGGGTGCCGATCGACAGTGACGGTCTCGACGTCGAGTCAATGACGGCCGAGGTCGCGTCGATCCGCGCCGTGCGCAAGCGCGTGGCTTTCGTCTACACGATTCCCGCGTTCCAGAATCCAACCGGGCTGACGATGTCGGCGCAGCGTCGTCGCGACCTGGTGGCCGCCGCCAAGGCCGACGACGTGCTGGTCGTCGCCGACGAGGTGTACCACCTGTTGCGATTCGCTCCTGGTGAGATGCCGCCGGCGATGTCGGCATACGTCGACGACGGGCCAGTGCTGTCGATCGGTACCTTCTCCAAGATCCTCGCCCCGGGCATGCGCCTCGGCTGGATTCACGGCTCGACCGAACGGCTCACAGCGCTGGCCAATTCGGGTTTGATCCTGAGCGGTGGCGGGCTCAACCCGGTCACATCGAGCTTGGCGACAGCGATGATGCGCATGGGTTGGCAGCAGGAGTACCTCGAGTGGTTGCGAGCCACATTCGCCCGCCGTGCGGCCGTGATGATCGCCGCCCTTCGTGAACACATGCCGGCGTGGGTCGAGTACGACGTCCCGAGCGGCGGTTACTTCGTCTGGCTGCGCCTGCCTCCCAATGTCGATGGAGCGGCCCTGCGGACTCTCGCCAAGGCGCACGGTGTCGATCTGCGCCACGGCGCCCAGTTCTCGCCGACCGGCGGGTTGGGGAACCACCTGCGGCTGAGCTACGCGTTCTACGACGACACCGACATCGCCGAAGGTGTCGCCCGGCTGGGGCTCGCATTGCGCAGTAGCTGACGCCTCGAGCACTGATCGACTGTCGCGCGGAGAGGTCGCTGCGCCACTAGGTGTAACGAGATTGCAACCCTCTAGACATCGACTGGAGAGTGAACCCGCGTTACGGTGTCGACCTTCGGCTTGTCGGGAGCCGCACAAAATGACGGGGGTCGGCAACGAGTGGGCACGTTCGACATGCTGATACGCGGTGGGACAGTGGTCGACGGCACGGGTGCACCCGCGCGGGTCGCCGACGTGGCGATCATCAACGATCACATCGTCGACATTGCCCCAAACATCGTCGGCACGGCAACCCGTGTGCTCGACGCCACCGATCGCGTGGTCACACCGGGCTTCGTCGACATCCATACCCACCTCGATGCGCAACTGGCGTGGGACCCGATTGGCTCGAGCAGTTGCTATCACGGGATCACCAGCGTGGTCATGGGCAACTGCGGTGTCACTTTTGCGCCGTGCAAGCCCGAAGACCGCGAGGTCCTGGCGGCGATGATGGAGAGCGTCGAAGACATTCCCCGCGCCGCGATCCTCGACGGGCTGGCGTGGGATTGGGTGACCTACGGCGAGTACCTCGCCAGCATGGACCGACTCCCAAAAGGTCTCAACGTCGGCGGCATGGTCGGGCACTGCGCCATGCGCCAGTATGCGATGGGCGAGCGCGGCATCGAGCAGGCGACGCCCACGGCAGAAGATCTGGCGACCATGACCGACCTGCTCGCCGAGGCGTTGCGCGGGGGAGCATTGGGGTTCAGTACCAGCCGCACGTTTCTTCACAAAGTGCCCGACGGACGGCCAGTGCCGGGGACCTACGCCGAACCCGACGAGCTCTTCGCGTTTGCAGATGTGCTCGGCCGTCACGGCGCCGGTGTC
>JANPBZ010000186.1:0-7247 GCA_031430695.1 Ilumatobacteraceae bacterium | reverse complement strand
TTCGCCCGCTCGGGCGATCATGCTCTTGATCAGCTTCTCGTTGATCCGACCGCCGTCGCTGGGAACGTCTTCAACCGTGGCGCCAAAGGCGCGCATCGTGCGACGCTTCTCGACGCTGAACGCGTCGGAGAACACGATGTGCAGCGGGTACCCCAGTGCGGCGCACACGAACGCCAGCGAGATGCCCGTGGTGCCTGCGGTGTATTCGACGACGGTGTCACCGGGACCGAGGTGCCCGTTGCGGATCGCCCCTTCGATCGCGGTGCGGGCCATCCGGTCTTTCATGCTGCCCGTTGGATTGGCGAACTCGAGCTTGACCAGGACACGCGCCGAACCTTCAGGCACCACACGGACGAGCTCGACGAGCGGAGTGTTCCCGATACCTGCCAACGCGCCAGCTGAAGTCGTATCCATCGGTTCTCCTCCACATCACTGAGACGGCGATCCTAGATCGGTACTCTGGGCCGCAGAACAGGGACGCGAGGACTAGCTCGCCGACCCGACGTTCCACATCGGACTCGACGTCGGTCGGTTACGCCGTCAGGTACTCGCGGGCTGTGACGGCCAACTTCACGCGATCGGTGACTCCGAACTTGCTGCCAATGTGGCTGAGATGAGCATCGACGGTGCGCTGGGAGATAAACAACGAAGCGGCGATCTCCGAGATGGTGGCCTTGGCTGAACAACAGCCTACGCATCGCCACGTGCTACCCCGACCGGTCACCGGCGCAGAACCGAGAACATCTCGACGACTTGGTAAGAAAGGATTGATCCGATGGCACGAACCAGATTCTCTGACCTCCGCGCCGCAGTCGTCGCGAAGTCTGGCGCTTTGGAGCGGCTCGCCGCGTTGCGCGTCGAGACACTCGAAGTGATCCGGCTCTTCGAGCACCGGCGCGGCGAAGCAATTAGCCCCCCGACCCGAAGGCCAAGGAATCAGGACTGCACCGAACCCGGGGTGGCTCACGGTGGCCTCAGGTCGCGAACGACCCGCTGTCGGCGTTCGAGTTGGGTTTGGAGCCGTTGGTGCACCGGTTCATCGCAATGCTCGCGACCAAGGATGTGATCACCCGCGATCACGTCGTGCGCACAGCGGCACACGCGATTCGTGTCGGTGAACACCTTCGCTTGCCGGGCGCCGACATCCATCGTCTCGGGCTGGCCGCGCTGCTTCACGATCTCGGGAAGTTGTCGGTCCCCGACGAGATCTTGAACAAGGCTGGCCGACTTGAAGCGGAGAGTTCGAGATCGTCAAAGGTCACACGATCGCTGGCCAGGTCCTCGTCGAGCAATCGACGGTGCTTGCCGACATCGGCCCGATCGTGCGCGGGCATCATGAACGCATCGATGGCGGCGGATATCCGGACGGTTTGACAGGCAACGACATTCCGTTCCTGGCGCGGATCGTCAGCGTCTGCGACGCGTACGACGCGATGGCCTTCACCCGCCAGTATCGGGAAGGGCTCGGTCACGCTCGGGCAATCGGAGCCCTCCAGGAACACGCGGGTTCACAGTGGGACGAATCGATTGTTGCCGCGGTCATCGATTGCCTCCACGAGTCGACGTCAGGCTCGTCGCCGCTCGACTCGGTCGGGCGCAACGTGGTTCTCGACGACGACGTGAAGGTCTCGATGACCTCAGCGTGATGCTGGGGTCATGTAGAACCAGATCGGTGTCTTGGCGCCGCCGTCGCGGATCGCTTGGCGGGCGGCGAGAACGATCTGGCCGGTGTGCGTGCGCTCGAAGAACCAGTCTTCGAGCGCTCGTGGGCCGGGCAGCGGCCCATCGACATGTTCGAGTGCGGCCTCTTCGTAGTAGGTACGAATGTCGTGACAGAGCGCAGTGGTGTTCCCGCCAGGAACGCCGGCCGTCTTCCAATCGGCACCGTCGGCGATCGCAACGAGCACGGCGACAGCATCAGGAATGCCGTCAGGTTCGACTGCTCGACCCACCGAGGTCACGCCGCGGCGACCGACAGACCGGTCGTAGGCGCGGCGGAGTCCGCGTGCTTCGTCGACTGCTGGCGGGAGGGTCGGGTCGTAGCGCGGTGGCAGGGTGCAGGAGATCTGTTCGCTGGCGGTGTCGATGATAATGGGATGATCGACGAGTACCGGCCCCGACGTCTCGTCGAGGAGCGCGAAGGCTCGCGCGAGGACGTCGTGTTGGAACGTCGGGTCGCCGGGGTGACCGAGGGGGCGTCCGAGTGGGAACTCGCAGTGCAGCGCGCGTGGCGGGGCGACCTTGACGGTCATCTCCCGGATTGATGACAGCACGATTGTCGCGATGCCGGCAGCTTCGAAGATGTGGGCGAGCACACTCACGGTGCGCGTGCACAGCGGTCAAACCGGTGTCAACAACACCACATCGACGCCGTCTGCAACCAACGCCGCCGCGGCTGCTGGTCCGCTGTCGAGTCGGATCGCGGCGACGTCGTCGGGCTGGTTCCCGGCGAACGACACGTGACGGGGGGCGACCGCGCCGATCACTCGCTGCGCGGCGAGTTCCTCAAGTCGATCGATCGGGTACACGACGTTCAGGTCGATCGCAATCGCAGCACGGTCGAAGTTCGGGCTCCAGTGACCGAGGACCAGATCCCGACGGTCACTGTCGATCAGCCGGAAGCTGGTGTCGCCCCCGGCGAAGGCAGTGTCGTCGGCCGTGTAGAGCGCGGCGGACGTGACGATCGCGACGGTCGCCGACGCAAGTGGCGGCGGGGTCACGAACGTCGGGTTCGCGAAGGTCGGCGCTGGCAATGTCGCCGAATGTGCCCGCATGGCCTGATCAGCATTCATCGGGTCCCCTTGTCGTCGACGTTGTCGTCGATGTTGTCGTGGATGTCATCGTTGTCGTCAGGTGTGGACGGCGACGACTCGGCCGGCACGCGTCATCGCGCCGTCCATGTCAACCCGACGCGTTCGGCTGCTTGTTCGATCTCGGCGATGAGGAGGACGATGGAACCGTCGCACGCGTCAAGCTCGGTGGGTGCGAGGAGCAGCATGTTGCCGATGTCGGTCACCGCGATCACGACCGGTGCATGGGCGTTGGCGGCAGTGCGGATCGAGTCGGGCTGGTCGTCGCGATGGTAGGTGTCGAACGGCACGGGGAGTCCGGCCTGGCACGCCTTCCATTCGGGTCGTTGCCTCAAGTGTGCCGTGGGTGATGTCGCACAGCGAGCAGTGCTGTCGCCCGAGCCGGGCGCCGATCCAGTACGTCAACTCTCCCCGCAAGGTGCTGTCAGCGTCATAAACCCCGACCAGCCTGACGATGCGCGGGCCCGCGGTCGGGCCTGTGGAAGTCATCACGGCAGCACCGGGATTCGATCAGTGGTCATGTGAGTTCCTGCGGTGAGTGATGCTCCATTTCGGGTTCGGCGATTGGTTCCGGTTCACTCTCGCTGGAGGTGCGGTGTGACCAGACGAATGCGATGCCGATGGCCGTTGCGGAGATGAGCACGGCAGCGAGCCTGACGGTGCCGACGCGTTGCAGGTGGTCCACGACCCATGATTGCCAGTCGTCGACTTTGCCGACCACCGGGTCGCTGTTGCGGCCGGTGATCGATGCGTACCAGTACCAGGTGAGGTAGCCGCCGGTGACGAGAATGAAGACTGCTGAGACACGGTCCATGTAGCGCAGCCCCCGCCGAAGTCCCTTGACGAGAACTCCGCTGGCGAACGCGAGGGTGACCGTGAGCGCTGAGACGAGCAACGCCATTCCGGCGCCGTACATCGCGACGCTGACGACCCCGCTGAGAAACCCCTTGGAGGCGAAGCTGCCGAACACGGCTGAGACGAGGAATCCGATCGTGCAGCCAATCGACGCGATCGCGTAGGCGGCACCGAAGCCCACCATCGACCAGAACGTGCGGGTGCGTTGACGGCCCGAACCCAGCTGCGGGGAGCCGATCGGTGGTTTCCAACCGGCCAACATGAACCCACCGAGGACGAGCAGCACGATCCCGATCGCCAACGAGGCGTACTTGGCGTTGGTCTCGATCGTCGACGTGAGCAGGCGCGAGATGATCCCGACGATCAAGAACACGCTGATGAACCCGGTCGACGTCGCCGCGCTGACCACGAGCGCGCGTTCGACACTGGCCCGTTGCGTCGTCCGGGTCTGTCCGTCGATCCCGAGGAAGTACATCAGGTACGACGGCAAGAGCACGAACCCGCACGGATTGACTGCGGCGAACACCCCAAGCAGGAAGCTGTACGCGAAGTTGCCTTGTAGCGCCGTCATCGGGTGCGGCTATGCGCTGGTTGCGTCGTTCAAGATCGCGTCGAGCGTCGAGTCGTCAACGGCGCCGGCCAGGGTCTGCGTTGTGCCGTCGGAACCAACGATTACGAACGCCGGTTGCACCGGTATCTCGAAGCGGAGATACACGTCGCCGGGATCATCACTGATCGTCGGGAACGTCAACTCGTACTTGTCGATGAAGCCCTGAAAGGCGGCCTCGTCGCCGGTCCAGGCAACACCGACGAACTCGACTGATCCTGCCCAGCGTTTGCGTGCCGCTTCGACCGAAGCGGCTTCACGGTTACAAATGCTTCAAGTTGGCGCCCAAAACCAGAACACAACCGGTCGCCCCGCGAACTCGGTCCCGTCGAACTCGCCACCACCTACCAACGGCGCACGAAAATCCAACGCCGCAGGCACGTCGGCCCCGGGAGTGTCAGATCCGGGTACCTCGACGGTGGATGCGGGTACCTGGGCGGTGGATGCGGATCCGGGTACGTCGATGGTGGACGCGGACCCGACGTCAGCTGGTGATCGTGCGTCGGAACACCCGGCGGCTGCACCGGCGAGCACGAGCGCCGCAATAGCGATGACGTGATGGCGTCGAAAGCTCACGCCAACCCAGGTAGGGATGTGATCGCGCCGTCAGGTTCGAAATCGGGCCGGAAGTCCTTCATAAGGCGACGCTAGATCGGCTCGCCGTCGCAAGGCTGGTCATGCCGGCAGAGTTTCTGAGATGTTTCGATGTCCACGCCCGCATCGCCGCCGGCAGTCGACCGAAACTTTCAGAAAACACTTGTTGATGAGATGTCGAGGGCTGCATCGGTCTGCGAGAGTCGTCCGCCATGGCACACGCACCACTTTCCCGGAGAGCATTGTTGGCTGGCACCGCAGGGCTTGGGTTGGCTTCTTTGGGTTTCCTCGCGTCGTGTGGTGATGACTCGTCCGGCGACAGCGGCTCCGGGGGATCGTTGCGTATCGGGGCCTCTCCCTGATCAGGATCCAGAGAAGCTCAACCGGCTGTACGGCCTCGTTGCTACGTACTTGGGTTCGGCGTTGGATGTCGAGGTCGAATTCGTCCCCGTGACCGAGTACTCGGCCGTGGTCAGTCTGTTCCGAGCCGGCGACTTGGATCTTGTGTGGTTGGCGGGCTGACCGGTGTGCAGGCCTCGCTATCGACACCGGACTCGGTAGTGGTTGAGCAGCGCGACATCGATGCCGCATTCCACTCGGTGTTCATCGCCAACGCCGTTGCTGGCATCGCGCCGATCACCGATGTCGCAGGCCTGGGCGCCCTCGGTGGGACGAGGCTTACGTTCGGCAGTGAGTCGTCCACATCGGGCAAGTCGACGCTGCTCAATCTGATCAACGCCACACTTCGACCTACGGAGGGCACGGTCAGCGTTTTCGACAACGACCCAGCCCTCTTGGACCGCCGCGCCTTACGTGCCCTTCGGCGCAGGATTGCCACGATGCACCAGGGTCTACTTCTCGCCGGTGAGCTCCGGGTGATCCACAATGTCAACGCTGGGCGACTTGGGGACTGGTCGCCGAGCCGGGCGCTGTGGCCGCTGGTGCGGCCGCAAGGTGCCGACGACGCCCGCCTGGCTCTGGACCGGTTCGGTTTGGGTGACTCGCTATGGCGACGTACCGACCAGTTGTCGGGCGGTGAACGTCAACGCGTTGCACTTGCCCGACTGGTCGTTGCCCGGCCGGACCTGATCCTGGCCGACGAGCCAACGGCGAGCCTGGACCCGACGCGTGCCGATGATGTCATGCGCTTGCGGCTGGCCGACGTGATCGAAGCCGGGTTCGAGGTCGTTCCGACATACCGGAGCCCGCATGTGACGAACACGTTCTACGATGATCTTGACACTGGTGTCGCCCGCCTGCTGGCGGTGTCGCACCGCACCGTCAGCAACCCGGCGTTTCGAAAGGAGGACGCATGAGAATCGATCTGTTCGTCGACTTGAACACCGAGGACGAAACCGGCCTTCCCTGGACGTATCTCGATCAGGCGCCCGACCAGACGGTGGTGGTGCCCGGTCGGTTGATCGTCGTCGGGGCTGGCTCGGCTATCGCGGTCGCTGAAGTCGTCGACGTCGCCGCTGACGGACTGGTGCATGTCCGGCCGCTACCTGGTCCGGTCACCGAGCAGCGGCTGAAAAGCGCTTCGCTGCGCGTGTGACGGCGAGAAGATGGACGACGTCTTCTTCCGCTGGTTCGCCGAACTCACCGACCAACAACGCGAGATCCTCCAGACGAAGTACGCCAACACGGCACAAGTGCTCGAAGCGCCCGAGATGATCGCCGCCAAGGCCCACGACATCCTCCGTCACTACGTGAGCACGGTAATGCCCGACGGGTTCAAGGCCATGATCATCGCAACGAGCCGGAGCTGCTGCGAGCGCTCGACTTCGCCCCGGTGATCTCTGCCGAACACAACGATCCTCCCGAGTATCACGTGTGGAGCGACAAGCTTCGACAGCAGGTGCGGACCAATCTGTTCAAGCGGCCCGTTGGCCTTGCCGACGAGAGTCACGACCCGCTGGCAATCCTGATCGTGAAGTCGATGCTCCTCACCGGCTTCGATGCCCCGCTGTCCGGCACTCACCACCGTGGAATCGACGACGCCCGCAACATCGCCAGAATCGTTCAACAGACACTTCCCAACGTCGTCGTTGCCTGACGGCCGAGATCCGATGCAGTGCCCCAGAAGCGTACTCTCATGCCACGCTTTTGTACTCAAGAAGTCCACTCAATTGTAGAATCGTGGCGTATGGGCTAGGGTTTTGCTCATGGAGAACCCTGTCGCTCGTCTGTTGGAGGTGGCCGCGCAGCAGCATGGTCTCTTCACGGTCGCGCAGGCCGCAGGGGTCGATGTCGCGGATGACCAGGTGCGTCGGATGGCTGCGACTGGCGTGCTCGAGCGGCGGGCTCAGGGCGTGTACCGGATCTCGACGGTGCCGTTCGACGAGCAGACCGAGCTGATGGAGGCGGTGCTGTGGGCGAAG
>JANPBZ010000185.1:0-2747 GCA_031430695.1 Ilumatobacteraceae bacterium | reverse complement strand
GTTTCCCGAGTACCACTACTTCAGCGGATGAGCGTCTGGCGGTGTTCGAACAACAGTAGTGTAACTACGAACAGTCGTTCGATCAAGCATTACCTCGACTCCTGCGTCGGCGGCTCAGACGGCGACGGCGCTGGCCTCGATCGCAGCCCTTGCTTCGGCCAACTCCGCAACCTCGGGACGACGCACGGCGAGATCGAACGCCAGCCAGATCGTGAACGTGAACGGGTAGATCACGACCGGCATCAGCACTGCGACAACGACCAGTGACAGCACCATCGGGAGCACCGGAATGTCGGGTGACGTCACGATGAATCCGACGGTCATCGCCGCGGTCAACACGATGAACGTGAGCACCGTGTTGACGGTGACGGCACCGAGCTCGAAACCCTCTTCACGCCGCCACCGGATGCCGCACGTCCGGCAACGATCGTGCTTGCCCAACCATCGACGAATGAACGTGCGGCGCGCTCCACACCATGGGCAACGCAGCATCAACGCACGACGCATCATCCGACCAAATGACGGATCTTTCGAAGGCATCATCATCACCCTAGAGACAATCGAGACTTCATCAGCCAAACTAACGGCGTGCGTCGAACCCTCGCTGGTCTCATCTTTGGTATTGCCTATGTGTGCGCCAGCATTGCAATCAGTGGATGGTTGCTGCAACGCAGTGCGTTCGACCCCGACCGCACCGCCGACCTTGCCGATGTCGTGTTGCACGACAACCGCATCAAGACCGAGGTCACCAACACCATCGCCGACGCCGCGGCATCGCAACGTGGATTGGATCAGGCCACGACGCGACAGACCGTCGCCGCCGTGGCCAGCACGCCCCAAGGCGCGGAGTTCCTGAGCAAGGTCATGCACGATGCGCACGCTCGGTTGATCGGTGAGTTGAAGGGCCCCGTGCGCATCACCGGCGACCAGATGGTTCAGCTAGTGCGCAATCAGGTGGTCGGCGACATACCGTCGATCACGCTGCCGGTGCCGCGAGTGTCGGCACTCGACACCATTCGTGGCATCTTGCGGTGGACGATCCCGTTCGGGGCTCTGTTCGCCGTCGGGTTCTTCGTGATCGGTTTCATGCTGCATCCAAATCGCTCCGCGCTGGTGCACAGTCTCGGATTTGGGATGGTGCTGCTGGCGTTGCTGATCATCGTGCTCGGTTACATCGTGCCCCGCTTCGCATTGCCGTCTCTCAGCGACAGCATCTGGGCCGACGTCCCGGCCCGACTCGCCAACGACTCGTTGCCCCTACTGGTCGGCTTGGCGATCGTGCTCGGCGGTGGTGGGTTTATGTTGCTGGTGGGCACCGGACTGCTGCGCCGCCGCCGGCGCTGGAACGCGCCTGTCAGCACGTACCGCTATCGCGAAGAGCGTCGCTGGGGCTCGTAGTCAGCGACTACGAGACCAGTTCGGTCACGAATTCGGCGAACACCTCGGCGTAGTGCATCGCGTCGGATTCGGAGTGCATCACCGAGATCAGCCACTGCTCGTCGAGGCCCGGCGGCAACAGCACGCCGCGGTTGATGCCGTGCATCCACTGGGCGAAGGCGAGGTCGAAGTCGGTCGCCTTGTAGTCGCGGTAGTTCTCGATCTGCTTCGGGGCCCAGGTGATGCACGCCTTGGCGCCGAACTGCACGGTGTGTGCCGGCAGCTCGGCGTCGGTGATGGTCTGCTGGCAGGCCGCGAGCACGCGGGCGTTGAGATCCACGGCCGCCTGGGTTGCCTCGGGCGTGCAGACCTCGCCCAGCACCGCCTTTGCCGCAGCCATGCACAGCGGGTTGCCGTTGTAGGTGCCGAGGTGCAACACCCTGCCGCTGGTGATCTGGTCCATGCACTCCTGCGTTCCGCCGAAGGCGCCGAGCGGCAGTCCGCCGCCGATGCTCTTTGCCAGCGCGACCAGGTCGGGTTGCACACCGACAGCGCCGGTGGCGCCACCCCAGCCGGCGGTGATGCCTGTCTTGACCTCGTCGAAGATCAGCATGGTGCCGTACTTGCGAGTGATCTCGCGCACCGCCTGCAGGTAGCCAGGTTGCGGCAAGCAGATGCCGATGTTCTCCATCACCGGCTCGACGATGAAGCACGCCACGTCGCGTCCGGCCAACGCCTTCTCGAGCAATTCTGGGCGGTTGTACGGAATGACCTTGGTGTCGCCGAGTACGGCCCGGGTGATGCCGGCCGTCGCTGGAATGGCACGCGGTTCGTCGACCGGACCAGCCTCGCTGATCGGCGGCTTCATCGAGATCATCACTTCGTCGTGGTGACCGTGGTAGCCGCCTTCGACCTTGACGATCTTGTCGCGACCGGTCAAACCGCGCGCGACGCGAATGGCATCCATCGTTGCCTCGGTGCCACTGTTGGTGAACCGCCACATCGGCAGCTTGTACCGAGCGGCGAGCATCTCGGCCACGTCGGAGTTGAGCTCGCATGGCGTGACGAACAAGGTGCCGTCGTCGAGTTGGTGCTCGATCGCGCTGCGCACGGCAGGGTTGCAGTGACCGGAGAACAACGCGCCGAAGCCGAGGTCGAAGTCGACGTAACGATTGCCGTCGACATCTTCCATCCACGCGGCCTGTGCTCGGCGAACCACGATCGGATGCGGGTCATAGGACTGGAAGCTCGACGGCACGCCGAGTGGCATCACCTTGCGCGCCCGCTCGGTGGCCCTCATCGACCCGGCGGTGCGCTGCATATAGACGCCTAGTTCGCGTTGGGTGATTTCTCGGGCTCTGCTGGCAAGG
>JANPBZ010000184.1:0-41015 GCA_031430695.1 Ilumatobacteraceae bacterium | reverse complement strand
CGCTGACCGAGAAACCGCGGGTGCGCAACGCGGCCGAGGCAACACGACGCAGCAGTGCGTCGCTGACTGCCAAGAGCACACGTGGTGCCAGTTGTGCATCCGGTTCCATTGGTTCTTTCTTCCGCCTCGTGGTGTGTCGGGGTAACTACCCTGAAATCCCAATCCCTACACAGGAGTTATCGGCAGCCGATGGCCCAGCTAAAGCACGGAGTTCAAAGAATCGACGACGAAGCCGGCGTGCGCCGCGCCGCGGTGCGCGGTCAGGTTTCGGTACGCAAGCCGGTCGACGCTCGCGAGCGCGACTCGATCGCCACCTTCCTGGCGGCGTTCGACGCCATCGATGAACCGTTCGACGAGCACGCCTCGACAACACACGTCACCGCCTCGGCAATCGTGACCAGTGAATCGACCAGTGAGGCCGGGGTGGTGTTGCACCTCCACAAGCGACTTTCGCTGTGGCTGCAGCCCGGCGGCCACATCGACCAGGGCGAGGAACCGTGGGAAGCAGCGCTGCGCGAAACCGTGGAGGAAACAGGCCTGCCCGTGACCGCCGGCGAGGACCATTTCTCCCGCCTGATCCACGTCGACGTACATCCGGGGCCGAGGGGACACACGCACCTCGACCTCCGCTACCACCTCGTGTCGCCGCCTGTTGCCCCGGCGCCACCCGAGGGAGAGAGCCCGGCGGTTCGCTGGTTCTCGTGGCGAGAAGCGATCAATGTGGCCGAACCGGGCCTCGAGGGCGTGCTTCGCGTCATGCAGCCGGGCCAACCAACGATCCGACCGGCCACCGTTGCTGACGCTGCCAGCTGCGCGCGGGTGTATCGGCGATCGAAGGCATTCGGCATGCCCGAGGTACCAGAACCGCACGCCGAGGCCGAGATCACGACGTGGATTGCCGATGTGGCCATACCAACGATGGACGTGTGGGTCGGCGATGTCGATGGAGTCGTGGTCGGCCAGATCATGCTGGCTCCAGGGTGGTTGCATCATTTGTACATCGACCCGGCGTGGATGGGCCGTGGTCTCGGCGATCAATTCGTTGCCCTGGCTCGACGGCGCCAGCCGGGTGGTCTGCAGCTCTGGGTGTTCGAGACCAATGCCCGGGCCCGCCGGTTCTACGAGCGGCATGGTTTCGTCGCGGCCGAGCACACCGATGGGGCCGGTAACGAGGAGCGCTGGCCCGACGTGCGCTACGTCGGCTGACGGTAGGCGGCGAGTGGAAAATCGAGTACGGTTTCCACCGTGTCGACGATGGCTGACGTTGCCAAGCATGCGGGCGTGGGCATCGGAACGGTGTCACGCGTCCTGAGCGGGAGCAGCAAGGTCAGCGACATGATGCGCATCAAGGTGCAGGCCTCGGCCGACCACCTTGGCTACCGCCGGTCACGAAAATCCGCCTCTGAACAGCGCAAGGGCGGCCGCCTGATCGCAGTCCTCGTGCCGTTCTTCGACGAGAAGTCGGCATTTCAACGTATTCGCGGGATCGTGTCGCGGCTGGCTCCTCACGGTTGCGAGGTGGTGCTGCACAACATCGAGTCGCCGGCCCAGGCCCGTGCGAAACTGGTGGAACTTCCACGCAGTCTGATCTTCGACGGTCTGATCGTGATCTCTCTGCCGCTGGTCGGCGACGAGGGTGATCGCTTGGTCAACGCCCGATTTCCGACTGTGCTGATCGACACCTCGTACCCGGGACTGCCCAGCGTGTGCATCGACGATCGCGCCGGGGGCGCGCTGGCCACACGACATATGATCGCACTCGGCCACAAACGCATCGCTTTCGTCAGCGAGCCACCACACAATGCCTTCGGGTTCATCGCCGGCGCGCGCCGCGAAGAAGGTTTTCGGGCGACGATGGCCGATGCCGGCTTGTCAGTGCCGGCCTCGCTGGTGCGGTATGGGGCCTACCTACATTCCGCGGCCCGACAGATGGCCGCCGAGTTGCTATCGCTGCCCGATCGGCCGACAGCGATTGTGGCTGCGTCCGATGTGCAGGCCGTAGGCTGCCTCGAAGCCGCGACACAGCTGGGCATCAAGGTGCCCGACGAGTTGTCGGTGGTCGGCTACGACGACATTGATCTGGCCAGTCTGATGGGCCTGTCGACGGTTCGCCAGCCGCTGGTCTACTCGGGCGAACGGGGCGCAGACCTCGTGCTCGAGTCGCTCTCGATGCGTAATCGCCAACCGAACACCGAGATGCTGGAGTTGGAGCTCGTCGTACGGTCCACCACGGCAGCAGTGAGGCGAAAGGGAGCACGATGACCAGTACCGAGAAGTTGTGGTGGCAAGACGCTGTCGTGTACCAGCTCTACCCGCGGTCGTTCGCCGACGCCAATGGCGATGGCCGCGGCGACTTCGAAGGCATTCGCAGCCATCTCGACCACTTGCGCGACCTGGGCATCGACGCCATTTGGATGTCGCCATGCTTCCCATCGCCGCAACGTGATCACGGCTACGACGTCGCTGACTACTTCGACGTCGAGCCGACATACGGCACGCTCGATGATTTCGACCGGCTGGTGGCCGACGCCAAGGCGCGCAAGATCCGCATCATGCTCGACATCGTCCCGAACCACTGCAGCTCTGACCACGCCTGGTTCCAGGCAGCGCTGAAGGCTGCTCCCGGCTCACCGGAACGCGCCCGCTACTGGTTCCGCGACGGCACAGGCCCGAAAGGCGACGAGCCGCCCAACAACTGGCGGGCGATCTTCGGCGGCCCTGCATGGACGCGCGTCACCGAAGCCGACGGAACGCCGGGGCAGTGGTACGAGCACACGTTCACTCCCTGGCAGCCCGACTTCAACTGGTACAACCAAGACGTTCTCGACTACTTCGATCGCATGCTGGTGTTCTGGTTCGATCGAGGCGTCGAGGGCATTCGGGTCGACGCCGTGCCGGTGTTGGGCAAGCATCCCGATATGCCCGACGCTCCGCCGGCGCCACCTGGACTGACCGATGGTCAGCAGTGGCGCTACAACATCTACGGCCACTTCTACCCGACAGCGCACGTCGTGTGGAAGCGCTGGCGCAAGGTGATCGACGACTACGAACGAACTCATCCCGACCGGCACCTCGTGACCATCAGTGAGTCGTACGGACCTCCCGAAGAGCTGCTCAAGTACATGCAGGGCGACGAGTTCCACCAGTCGTTCGCCTTCGACTTGATGCTGATCACGTGGCTGGCCGCGCCGATCCGCAAGGCGATCACCGACTCACTCGACATGCTCGCCCCGGTCGGCGGCACCCCGGCATGGACGCTGAACAACCACGACACGCAGCGCATCGTCACCCGTCTCGGGCGGCTCAACGCCAACGATCCGGCAGCGTGGACCGGGAACAACCTCTTGTACGTCGATGCGCCCATCGACCTCGAGTTGGGGCGTCGCCGTGCCCGCGCCGCCATCACCCTGGCGGCGGCACTACCCGGCGCGCTGTACCTCTACCAGGGCGAAGAACTCGGCCTCGAAGAGATGCTCGACATGCCCGACGAGGCCCGCGAAGATCCATTGTTCATCCGCACCAACGGCAAGGAACTCGGCCGCGACGGCTGCCGTGTCCCGTTGCCGTGGACCATCGATGCAACGACGTCGTACGGATTCTCATCCGTGGCGGTCGAACCGTGGTTGCCGCAACCGAAGGACTGGGCCGAGTTGTCTGCCCAACACCAGGCCGCCGATCCACAGTCGATGTTGGCCTGGTATCGCACATTGCTGGCTCACCGACGGCTCCTGTCCGGCGACCTGAAATGGATCGACACCGACCTGTCGGAGTGTCTCGCGTTCGAACGCGACGGTGCACTGATTCTCGCCAACGTCGGCCCCGACACCGTCGAGTTGCCGGCAGCGTTGGTCAGCGGCCGCAGCCTGATCTTGGCGTCACAACCCGAGGCGACGAAGCAGCAGGTGCCATCGGATACCTGTGTGTGGTTGTCGCCCGCCCACTGATCGACCACATTTCCATCGTGGAATGTTCCACAAGGATTCCACCGCTACCTGCTGCTAGTCGGCGACGGGAATCTTGACGGCGATGTCGCGCGACGACGTGCCGACACGCAATTCGAACGGCCCTTCGGCGCGCACCCAGGCGTGATCGCTGACGCTCCACGTGTGCATGGCCCGTGGATCGAGCTGCACGGAGACCGTGGTGGTGCCATGCGCCGGTACGCCGACCTTGGCGAAACCGACGAGTTGTTGAGCGGGCTCATCGCCGCGGCGCTCGCTGACACCGGTGTGCCCCGCATAGACCTGTACGACCTGGACACCGTCGCGATCTGACTGGTTCGCAAGATCGACATCGACCGATGCAGGCTGCGCCGAATCGACGCCGATGTGAGCTGCGGCAATGGTGACATCGGCGTATCCGAGTCCGAAGCCGAAGGGGAACAGGGGCTGGCGGCCGAGGGTGTCGTACCACCGGTAGCCGATCAGGCGGCCCTCGAGATAGCTGGCGACACCGTTGCGTCCGGGGTGATGCTCGAACGCCGGAGTGTCTTCCAACCCGGCAGGGAACGAGACGGGCAGACGGCCCTGCGGCTCGATGTCGCCCAGCAAGACGTCGACCAGCGCGTCGCCCATCTCCTGCCCAGGGAACCAGGCATGGACGACGGAATCGACGGTCTCGAGCCACGGCATCGAGACGGGCGAGCCGGCGTTGACGACGACAACCGTGTGCGCGCAAGCCTTGGCGACAGCGGTGATGAGCTCGTTCTGGCGTCCGGGCAGATCCATCGTGTCGCGGTCGTAGCCCTCGCTCTCCCAGTCGTCGTTGGTGCCGACGATGACGATGGCGAGATCGGCCGCAGCGGCGACATCGACGGCCTCGGCCACGGGGTCGGCGAGCGTTGGCGGGAACGCACCGATGTTGAGCCCGCTGAGCGCATTCTGGCTGGGTGGGCGCTTCATCCGAACCTCGACTGCGTATTCCCGACCGGCATCCAGATCGGCAGTGCCGATCTGCTCCGCCTTGCCAATTCCGAAGAACGACCCGCCGGCCGGCACGCTGTGGTTGTCGACGACGGGGATGCCATCGAGGAAGAACGCCGCGTCGGCAACCGAACTGACACCGAACTCCCATGCACCTGTGACGTCGGGGGTGAAGCTGGTGCGGAAGCGGGCAGAGAAGCCCGGCGGTGATCCGTGGAGCCCGGCTTCGATGGGATCGGTCATCCACATGATCCGGCTCGACGTGGGTGTCGTCGACAGGTCAGGTTCCGCTCCGGGAGTGTCGGCAGCATCGATGTCTCTGAACAGATCGACAACGAATGGTGTGCACAGCGCGGGCGCGAGTGCGGGTAGCCGCTTGTGGGTCAGGCAACCGACCGAGTACGTCACGTCGACACCGAACTGACCGAGCCGACTGGACAACGCGTCGAGCGGGTGGGAGATGTGGGTGGCGCGCACATGGGCGCTGCCGCCGCCCTCGGTCTGTCCACGTGCCGCGTTGGGACCGATCACGGCCACGCGTCGGAGATTGCCGGCGCGCAGTGGGAGCACGGCTTGCTCGTTGCGCAACAACACCATGCCTTCGGCTCCGGCGCGGCGAACCAGCGCACGATCGCCGGGCACATCGCGCGTCAGTTCGGGGCCGGGCCCGCCGTCGTCGAACGCGCCGAGCCGGCGCATCGCGGTGAGTACATTGCGTGCTGCACGGCGTACATCAGCAGCGGATACCTTGCCCTCGTTCACGGCATCGAGCAGGTGTTGGCCACGGTGCAGGGTGGGGCCCGGCATCTCCAGGTCGAGGCCGGCCATCACGCCCTCTGCGGTGGAGTGCAGGCCGAACCAGTCACTCATCACCAGACCATCGAATCCCCATTCTCCGCGCAGCACGACGTCGATCATCTCGACGCTGTCGGCAGCCCAAGGGCCGTTGATGCGGTTGTATGAGGTCATGACCGACATGACCCCGGCTTCTTTCACGGCAGCCTCGAACGGCACCATGTACAGCTCACGCAGCGTCCGTTCGTCGATGCGCGAGTCGATGGTGTTGCGCTCGTATTCGGTGTCGTTGCCGATGAAGTGCTTGATGCACGCAGCGACCCCTTCGGCCTGCAGACCGCGCACGTAGCCGACAGCGGTGCGTGCAGTGAGGTACGGGTCTTCACTCATGCATTCGAAGTTGCGACCGCCGATGGGCGTGCGGTGCAGGTTCACCGTGGGCGCCAGCAGCACCCTGGCGCCCTTGGCGCGCGCCTCCTTTCCGAGCAGGTGGCCGATCTCTTCGACCAGCGACGGATCCCACGTCGCCGCCAGCGATGTGCCGCACGGAACGTTGACCGCCGCCGGTCCACCCTCGAACAACGTGCCTCGCGCACCGGCTGGACCATCGCTGACGCGCATCGACGGGATACCGACCCGCTCAATCGGCACGGTGTGCCAGAAGTCGACGCCGGCAAGCAGCGCGACCTGTTCGTCGAGTGTCAGCGAATCGACGAGTTCATCAACCTGGTCGTCGGCGCCGCGATGGCTCATCCCTTGACGGAACCGGCGAGCAGTCCACGCACGAAGTAGCGCTGCAATGCGAAGAAGACGGCGAGCGGCAGCACCATCGAAATCATGCCTGCCGCTGTGAGCAAGTGCCACGATTGTCCACGCGTGCCGGTCATCTCGGCCAGCTTCGCTGTGACGGGGACGTTGTCGGTGCCGCCGAAGACCTTGCCGACGAGATAGTCGTTCCAGATCCACATGAATTGGAAGATGGACAACGACGCGATCGCGGGGACCGTCAGAGGAACGATGAGCTTCGTGAACACCGTCGCGTGCCCGGCACCGTCGACTCGGGCGGCCTCGATGATCTCGCGGGGCAGCGAGGAGACGAAGTTCTTGAGAATGAAGATGCAGAACGGCATGCCGAAACAGCAATGGGCGATCCAGATCGCCGCAGCGCTGTTGCTGAGGTTGAAGTCGGGCACGATCGTCACCGAGCCGATGTGCGCCCCGCCCGTGAACATTCGCAACAGCGGAATCAGGGCCATCTGCAGCGGCACCATCAACAGGGCGACAACAGCGACGAACATCCAGTCGCGGCCCTTGAACTTCATCCACGAGAACGCGTACGCAGCCAGCAGGGCAATGCCGACCGACAGGATCGTTGCGGGAATGGTGATCTTCAACGAGTTGATGAAGAAGTGGGCCATGTTCTCGTTGCCCGGAGATGACGAAAGAACGCTTTCGTAGTTCTTCAGCGTGAACTTCGGGCTCCACAGCGCTGACCACCAACCGGTGGTCTTGACTTCTCGCTCGGGTCGAAACGACGACACCAGCAATCCGAAGGTGGGTATCGTCCAGAAGAAGACCAACCCATAGACCAGCCATCGGCCGGTGCGACTACTGAGCGTCGCGCTGATCGACCGGCCGAGCGGTTCGCCGCCCAACGCCTTGTCGGCGGCGGACATGTCAGCGATGGGAGTGACCGCGGCGGTCTTGTCGGGAACATCTGCGATGGTCATGCGGCCATCATCTCCTCGGCTCGGCGCTGGGCGCGGCGGTTCAACACGACGACAGGGATGACAAGGATGAAGATCACGACGGCAAGGGCCGAGCCCATGCCGTCTCGGCCCTGCACGAACTTGGTGATGTAGAACTGGTTGGCGATCGTGCTGGTGCCGAAGTTGCCGCCGGTGGTGGCGGCGACGACGTCGAATGCCTTGAGACCGGCGATCGTGGTCGTGGTGGCGACGGTGATGATCGTGGCTCGGATGTACGGCAGCGTGACCTTGTAGAACGCCTGGCGGTTGGTGGCGCCGTCGACCTTCGCTGCTTCGATCAACGAATCGGGCACACCCTTGATGGCCGCCGAGAAGATGACCGTGGCGAATCCCGCCGACGCCCAGATGAAGATGACGATCAGCAACAAGGTGTTGAAGCCGGGGGCGTTGTCGGGCGGGGTCACACCACCGAACCCTCGGTCGATCAACCAGTTGTGGATCCCGTCGCCGCCCATGCTGGTAGGCAGGCCGGGGATCGCCTTGGTGACCTGGTTGAGCAACCCGACCTCGAGCGGCGGTCCGGCGTAGACGAACCGCCAGATCACGCCGGCGCCGACCAGCGACACGGCGCCGGGAATGAAGATCGCCGACTTCGCCACCCTCTCGCCGCGCATGCCGTCGGCGAAGCGGGCGACGATGAGCCCGACGATCACGACGAGCGTCGTGCCGACGAAGACCCACGTGAGGCTGTTGATCACCGTCAGGCGGGTACCTGCCGTGGTGAAGATCTCATTGAAGTTGTCAAGGCCGACGAACTTCTTGCTGTTGTTGTCGAGCAAGCTGACGTAGATCGTACGGATTGCCGGCACCACGAGGCCGACGATCATCAGCACGGATGCCGGCAGCAAGAAGATGAAAACCTTGCCGCGATCGCTCCATCGCGCAGGAAGCAGGTGCGTCAACCAGTACAGGCCTCCGAGGAAGGCGATCAGCCCGCCAAGACCGACGCCCACGATGATGAACGCCGTTATCAGATCCCCCATGTTCCCCTCACGATCAACTCGGCACCCTCGTTCGATCGGTGCTCGTGGCCGACGTTATCGCGACTGAACACTCCCGGAAACGAGCGAGGGGGCCGGAACGAATCCGACCCCCTCGTCAACATACTTCGTCACGCACTACGTGCGATCAGCTGGGCCAGCTGCCCTCGACGTTGTTCACGAAGTCGTCGGTGCTGCCACCCACGACCCACGCCGTGATCTCGGTCCAGAAGGTGCCGGCACCTACGGAGCCGGGCATTAGGTCGGAGGCGTCGAAGCGGAACACGTCGGCACCAATTTGCAGATCAGCGATCGCCTTGATGAACGGGTCGGTGATCTTGGTGGTGTCGATGTTCTTGTTGGGCGACAGCTCGCCTCGCGTCTCGAGGATCTTCTGCTGATACTCGACCGAACCGGTGTAGCGGACAACGTCGTAGCTCTCCGGCTTGTCGGTGCCAGCGGCGTAGATGTCGCCTGCGCCGAGGAGGTACTTCGGGCCACCGGTCGGGCTCGGCAGGTAGAAGAACCAGATGTCGCCATCAGGCGCGATCGTGGTGCCTTCCGGCCACAGGCTGTTGTAGAAGCTGGCCTGACGGTGCATGAAGCAATCACCGGTGACGATCGGTAGGCCGCCTTCTTCGAACTTGGTAGTGGCAATGGCCTTCACGAGTGCGTCGCCGCCGAGGTAGTCGGCGTTCTTGACGTAGGCGCCGACTGCGTCAGCAACGGCCTTGACCTTGGGATCGTTGAACGGGATCTCGTGGTTGACCCACTGGTCGTAGACCGCTTCGCCGTTGGTGCGCAGCATGAAGTCTTCCATCCAGTCGGTGAGCACCCAACCGGTTGCAACGCCCGAGGCGGCGCCGACGCACCATGGCGTCTTGCCGTCGGTGACGATCTTGTCGGACAACGCCTTCATGTCCTCGAGGCTCTCCGGGACCGTATAGCCGCCTTCGGTGAATGCCGAGGGGCTGTACCAGACCATCGACTTGACGTTCGAGCGGCCGGGCATGCCGTAGATCTTGCCGTTGACGGTGGCATAGACGTCCCAGCCGGAGATGAAGTCGCTGGTGGTGTGCGCCGCGACGTCGTCCGGAAGCGGGAACAGGTAGCCCTTGTTCACGGTTTGCGCCAACAGACCGGGCTGCGGGAAGTCGATCACGTCGGGAGGGTTGCCACCTTCAGTGCGCAGGTTGACGTCCTGCTCCATCTCCTTGGTGCCTTCCCACACGATCTTCACGCCCGTGCAGTCCACCAAGGGCTGGTAGGCGCCGACGAAGTCGGGGATCGGGTGGTCGTTCTCACTGTCGACCACTGGCGACAGAATGTGCACTTCCTTGCCTGCGTACTGCTGCTCGCACTTGATCTCGCCGTTGAGAATGCTGTCGCCGCCGGCTGCTGGGGCGGTGGTGCCGTCACCTGCAGTGGTGACATCTGCGGCGGTGGTGTCGCCAGTAGCCGGATCGGTCTCGTCGTCGCCGCATGCCGCAACAAGCAGAGCAGCGATACAGAGTGCGCTTAGGGCGCCTCTTCGTGTCTTCATGGATTTCCCCCTCAGGAACAAATCACGTAGGGACGTGATGGAAAATTGTGGAAATTCTTGAGAACTTCCACAGAGGGACCCTAGCATGCGGTTCGCTCAAGGGAAAGTGCTATGCAAGACTTCCGGGCGAGCACGCCAGTGCAAATATGGGGGTCCCGTGGCAACGATCACACTCAGCGATATCGACAAGGTCTACGACAACGGCTTTCAAGCCGTCACCGGCCTATCACTCGAAATCGACGACGGCGAGTTTCTCGTCCTCGTCGGTCCATCGGGATGCGGCAAGTCGACAGCACTTCGCATGATCGCCGGACTCGAGTCGATCAGCGGTGGTGAGATGCGCATCGGTGAACGTGTCGTCAACGATCTCGAACCGAAGGATCGCGACATCGCCATGGTCTTCCAGTCGTACGCGCTGTATCCCCACCTGACGGTGCGCGACAACATTGCCTTCGCGCTGAAGTTGGCCAAGATGCCCAAAGACGAGATCGAGCGACGCGTTGCCGATGCCGCCCGCACGCTCGAACTGACCGACAACCTCGACCGCCGGCCGGCACAACTGTCGGGCGGCCAGCGCCAGCGAGTCGCCATGGGCCGAGCCATCGTGCGTCAACCGCAAGCGTTCCTGATGGACGAGCCGCTGTCGAACCTCGACGCCAAGCTGCGCGTGCAGATGCGCGCCGAGATCGCCAAGCTGCAACACGATCTCAACGTCACCACCGTGTACGTCACCCACGACCAGATCGAAGCGATGACGATGGGCGACCGAGTGGCGGTGATGTCGAAGGGTGCGCTGATGCAGGTCGATTCACCGCAGAACCTGTACGACCGCCCCGACAATCTTTTCGTGGCGGCGTTCATCGGTTCGCCGCAGATGAACCTGCTGCGCGGTCGGTATCAGGCCGCCGAAGGTGGTGGCACGCTTCGGTTGGGCTCATCGACGATCGCCGTTCCGCAGTCGATGGCTGCGGCGTTGGCCGACCACAACGGTCGAGACGTGGCTGTGGGAATTCGGCCGGAGCATCTCACCGAGAATGTCGACGGCGGCTCGGCCACCGACACGCTCAGCGGAACGGTAACGCTCCGCGAGGGCCTTGGATCCGAGGTGATCATCCACATCGAGGTCGACGCGCCGGGGGTCGACACCGCAGCCGTTCGCGACGCAACAGAAGGCAGTGCCACTGGCCAGATGGTGTCAGCCAGGCTTCCACCGCACACCGGACTGCGCGTCGACGACACAGCGAAGTTGCACGTCAACCCATCGCAGATGCACCTGTTCGATCTCGAGACCGGTCTCGCCATTCGCTGACTGGCTTGCTCCGGCGTGGCTCAATCCCGATGGAGTGCTTCGTGCCCGCCCGGGGTGGCCGCAAACACTCGGATGAGGCGCGGCGGGCCGGAAACACTCGCTTGATTTATCGAACGGGTGTTCGATTAGAGTCGGAACTCCTATGGGGTTCAACAACCCGAACATGCCCTGGTGGGAGCTGGAAGCAACGCTCTCCGACCGCCCGGACGACCGCCCGGCGACAAGCCGCGGCCGCGATGGACGCGGCCCAGGTTCTCCGGCGTGGAATGCGGGTGGCGATGGTCCGGCATGGACCCGCAAACGTCAGCCCTATCAGGCACCGGAGCCCGATCAGACCCGCCCGCTCATGCGGCCCGATTCGCCGGCGGTGCCCTATGCCGAGTTGCACTGCCATACCAACTTCTCGTTCCTCGACGGCGCCTCGCATCCCGAACAGTTGGCCGAGGAAGCTGCGCGCCTTGGTCTCGAAGCGCTGGCGATCACCGATCACGATGGCTTCTACGGCGTGGTTCGCTTTGCCGAAGCAGCGCGCGCTGTCGGATTGCCGACGGTGTTCGGCGCCGAGATCACGCTGGGCACAGCGACCACTCGTCAGGCACTGAGTGAAGAGATGACCCAGACCCAGATCGCCACCGGTTTGGTTCCCGATCACCATGCTCCCGATCCGCACGGCGATCACCTGCTTGTGCTCGCCGATGGCCCCACCGGCTACGCCCGACTTGCGCGTGCGCTGAGCTTGGGTCATCTGGCAGGTGAGAAGAGCGCGCCGAAGTTCACGCTGCTCGACATCGCCGATGCCGTGGCCGGCAACGCTTGGGTGCTCACCGGCTGCCGCAAGGGCGCCGTGCCGGCAGCGCTGGTCGAACACGGCCCTGCCGCGGCCGCTAAGCAGCTGCAGCGGCTCATCGAGTTGTTCGGCCGCGACCGGGTAGTGGTCGAACTGTGGGACCACGGTGATCCGCTCGATTCGGCGCGCAACGACGCCTTGGCGGAGTTGGCCGCCCGCCACGACCTGGCCTGCGTGGCCACCAACAACGTGCACTACGCCACGCCGTCACAGCGCAAGTTGGCCACGGCGATCGCCGCGGTCCGTTCCAGGCGCAGCCTCGATGAACTCGATCCGTGGCTGCCGGCGTCGACCGGTGCCCACCTGCGCAGCGGAGCCGAGCAAGCCCGCCGGTTCCTGCGCTACCCGGGCGTGGTCGAAACCGCCGCCGAGATCGGGCGGGCAGCAGCGTTCGATCTGTTGCTGGTCGCGCCGAATCTGCCGCCGTTCCCATGCCCGAGGAACTCCGACGGTACGACCGCGCTCAGCGAGATGCAGTACCTGCGCCGCCTCGTCGAGCAAGGCGGTCGTCTTCGGTACGGCGAGCGACCGGCAGCCCACGAGGATCTGTCGCTGCGCGCCAGGGCCTGGAGCACCATCGACCACGAACTCGACGTCATCGAGCACCTCGGGTTCGCCGGTTACTTCCTGGTGGTGTGGGATCTCGTCGAGTTCTGCAATCGGGCCAACATCTTCTGCCAGGGTCGCGGCAGCGCCGCCAATAGTGCAGCGTGCTATGCCCTCGGCATCACCAAGGCCGACGCGGTGTCGCTGGGACTGCTGTTCGAGCGATTCCTGTCGACCGAACGCGATGGTCCGCCCGACATCGACATCGACATCGAGAGCGATCGGCGCGAAGAGGTGATCCAGTACGTGTACCAGCGCTATGGCCGGCACCACACAGCGCAGGTGGCCAACGTCATCACCTATCGGGCGTGGTCGGCGGTGCGCGACATTGCCAAGGCACTCGGCTACGCACCCGGCCAGCAAGATGCGTGGAGCAAGCAGATCGATGCCTGGGGCAATGTCTCCACCACCGCCAACCAGCCGGATCACGGCATTCCGGCGGCGGTGCTGGAGTTGGCCACCGAGATCGAGGATGCACCGCGCCACCTCGGCATCCACTCCGGTGGCATGGTCATCTGCGACCGCCCGGTGATCGAGGTCTGCCCCGTCGAGTGGGGGCGCATGGACAAGCGCAGTGTGCTGCAGTGGGACAAGGACGACTGCGCTGCGGCCGGTCTGGTGAAGTTCGACCTGCTCGGTTTGGGCATGCTCAGCGCGCTGCATTACGCCGTCGATCTCATCCGCGAGCACCGTGGCTACGAAGTCGATCTGGCCACCATTCCACAAGAAGACGACGTCTACGCGATGTTGTGCCGCGCCGACACCGTTGGTGTGTTCCAGATCGAATCGCGGGCGCAGATGGCCACGCTGCCCCGCCTGAAACCGCGCCGCTTCTACGACCTGGTGGTCGAGGTCGCGCTCATCCGTCCGGGCCCGATTCAAGGTGGGTCGGTGCATCCCTACATCCGCCGCCGCAACGGTCAGGAGCCCATCACCTACTTGCATCCGCTGCTCGAGAACTCACTCGGCAAGACCCTCGGTGTGCCGCTGTTCCAAGAGCAGTTGATGCAGATGGCAATCGACGTCGCCGGGTTCACGCCCAGCGACGCCGACCAGTTGCGTCAGGCCATGGGTTCGAAACGCAGCAGGGCACGGATGGAAAAGTTGAAGGCGCGGTTGTACGAAGGCATGGCCGAGCGCGACATCACCGGTGATGTCGCCGACGAGATCTTCACCAAGATGGCAGCGTTCGCCAACTACGGCTTTCCCGAGTCGCACAGCGTCAGCTTCTCGTACCTCGTCTACGCCTCGGCATGGATCAAGTTCCACGAGCCGGCGGCATTTTGCGCAGCGTTGCTCAATGCCCAGCCGATGGGTTTCTGGAGTCCACATTCGCTGGCCCAAGACGCGCAGCGTCATGGTGTGGTGGTGCGATCGCCGGATCTCAACGCGTCTCTCGCAACTGCCACCTTGGAACCCTGCCCCGAGTCGGTTGGTGACGTGGCTGTGCGATTGGGTATCGGCTCGGTTCGTGGCATCGGCAGCGAATTGGCTGCCGAGATCGATGCAGGCAGGCCGTACGAGTCGCTCGAGGACCTGGCGCGCCGCGTCCCCCTCACTTCATCATCGCAGTTGCAATTGCAACAACTCGAGGCAATGGCTACAGCGGGGATGTTCGAGGAATGCTTCGGGCTGCATCGTCGTGAGGCACTGTGGGCGGTGGGCGCCGCCGTGCAATCACGGTCGGATCGTTTGCAGGGCATCATCACCGGCGAGCGGTCGCCGCGCCTGCCCGGCATGGACGCGATGGAGACCGCAGTCGCCGATCTGTGGGCCACCGGGGTGGCGCCCAACGGCCATCCCACCCAGTTCCTGCGTGATGAACTGCGCCAGCGCGGCGTTGTCACGGCTGTCGGATTGTGGGACTGCAAGCCGAAGAGCAAAGTGTTGGTAGCCGGAATCGTGACGCATCGCCAGCGACCGATGACGGCCCAAGGGGTCACGTTCATGAACCTCGAAGACGAGACCGGGTTGATCAACATCGTCGTGTCGAAGGGATGTTGGGCCCGTTACCGCACGATCGCCCGCAGCGCACCGGCGCTGTTGATCCGCGGCCGTCTGGAGCGCGCCGAGGGTGTCATCAACATCGCCGCCGACGAGTTGACGCTGCTGCCCGTGCCTGCTTCCACAGCCAGTCGTGACTTCCGCTGAGCCTTCCCTGGTTTGGCGCAGGGCCTCGTCTACAGTCGTGCGAGGGAGGTCACGACGATGCAATACACATTGCAGAATGCCGCGCCACAACCGACGTTGCAGCACCTCGTCCGCGACATCGATGGCAAACGCATCAGAGTCATCGTCTTCAGCGGCGTCGTCACGGTCGCGCCGGCGCAGCAACGCGGCATCGTCGTGCGCACCACGGCCGAGCAACCCGGCGCGCCCATCGGGTTCTACGTTCCGGAGGCGTTCGGCATCATGTTGGACGGCGCGATCGTCGTCGCCGAAGCCACGCTGACCCAGGTCGTCGTCGACGGCCGCACCCAGATGGCCACAGCGTACGGGGTCAGCGATGTCACAGTGCGCCTGGTGGAATCCGAGCAGACACCGGGCATGGGTTGGCCGTACCTCAGCTTCACGTGTCACTCCAACGACCTGCCGCTGGGTGTGCACTACCGGGTGACGATCCAGCATCCCCTCCAGTCGAATCCGCCGTAGTCGCAGCGCTACGGCGGCGCTGCAGACACCAGGGCGACGACGAACGTGCCCATTGGCCCTACTTTGCCCGATCCACCGGCGCAATGCTGACCTGGCAAGCCACCGAGAGGAGCTAGCCATGCGACGAATCCTGATCGCCGGCGCGGGCGGGCGCGAACTCGGGTACCACCCCGGCGAGGTCAACGTGCGGCTGGCCGACGTCGTCGTCGTCAACAAGATCGACTCCGCCGAACCTGGTGATGTGCAGCGCGAGCTGGCAGTGATCCACGACCTCAACCCGACGGCGGTCGTGATCATGGCCACCTCACCACCGGTGTTGGAAGCGGGCCCCGAGATCAGTGGTCGGCGGGTCCTCGTCGTCGACGACGGGCCGACCCTGACCCACGGCGGTATGCCGTTCGGTGCCGGCACGGTGGCCACACGAGCGGGCGGCGGGCAGATCGTCGACCCGCGTCCATACCCGTTGGATCGCTGGCCGCGGTGTATCAGAAGTTTTCGCACCTCGGACCTGTCCTGCCGGCGATGGGCTACGGCGACGAGCAACTCGCCGATCTGATGGCCACGATCGCGGCGACACCGTGCGACGTCGTCGTGACCGGTACTCCGATCGACTTGGCGGCGACTATCCGGGCCCGGCTCGGCGACGCGGCCATCGGCCATCCGGTGCGCCATGTTCGTTACGAGTTGGGCGCCGATGCCCAACAGGCCCTCGCAACGGTTCTGCAGCCGTGGACCGAAAGGTGGAAGGCTCAGTCGCGCAGCGCCTGAGCCGCGAGCTTTCCCGACAGGAACGGTTCGGTGGTGTTGATCACACCGTCGTCGCGCAGTCGCTCGGCCGCAGCGACCATTGCACCATGTGCGATCCGCGACAGCAGGCTGCCGGTCGAGACGCGCCGTACTCCCGCGGAGGCAAGCTCGGCAACGCTGGGACCGCCGGGCAGGATCAGAACGTTCGCCGGTACGCCGACGGCATCGACGACGGTTCTGATCTGGCCGAGATCGATCAGTCCGGGGGCATACACCACCTCGGCTCCGGCTGCGACGTATGCCTGCAGTCGAGCAATGGTGTCGTCGAGATCGCTGATGCCGTGCAGATGGTTCTCGCAACGCGCGGTCAGCACGAGGCCGGTGTTGGCAGCGCCGGCAACCGCCGCGCCGACGCGCGCGACGGCGACATCGATCGGGTCGATGGAGTCGGTCATCGGATTCCAATCCTCGATCGAACAGCCCGCTGCTCCGGCCTCGGCCAGTAGTTCGACCGTCAAGGTGACACCACGCAGATCGTCGGCGTAGCACCGTTCGGAGTCGACGTTGAGCGGGAGATCCGTGGCCGCCGCCAGCGGGCCGATGTGATCGAGCAACTCGTCACGGCTGACCTTCATGTCGAGACGACCAAGAGTCGCAGCAAATCCGGCGCTGGTCGAGGCCAATGCAGTGAAGCCCAGGGCGGCCAACAGTCGAGCCGAGCCGAGGTCGTAGGGGTTGGGCATCACGAAGGTGCCGGACGTGTGCAGGGATCGGAAGCGGTCGGTCGACGTCGTCATGAGCACAGCCTGCCAGCAGTCAGAGGATCGCCCGCAAGCGCGTGTCGGGCTCGGGCCGCGCCCCGAGATGCTCGATCACCCACGCCGAGATCGTGGTGGCGAATTGGGCAGCCTGGGTTGCTGTCGCGCCGCTGAGATAGCGGGCCAGGAACGCCCCGGCGAACGAGTCGCCGGCGCCGGTCGCGTCGACCAGGTTGTTGGTCGCCGGCGGCACAGGCGTGGCGATGCCGCGGTCGTAGACCAGAGCGCCGTCGGCGTCGAGCTTGAGAATGATCAGCGCCTGCGGATACAGCTTGGCAAGCGCAGCAGCGATCGCCTCGGGCTCGTCGAGGCCGGTCAATACCCCGCCCTCCTCGTAGTTGGGCAGGAAGATGTCGATGCCGAGGTCCTGCGTACAGGCCAGGAATTGATTGACCCCCATCTCCTCGATCATCTGAAACGAGCCAGGGTCGAACGACAGGGTCGCCCCACATTCCTGGGCGAGATGAGCAGCGGCGCGCGCCGCGGAGCGGGGCGGGTCGACGAAGAACGACCAAGCGGTCATGTGTAGATGACCGGCGCGGCGCACCGTGTCTTTCGGGAGTTCCGAGGGCAAGAGATAGAAGTCGGCCCCGCGGCCCGACACCATCGAGCGCTCGCCCGTCTGATCGACGAACACAGCCACACAGCCGGTGAGATGCTCGTCGGTTTCGACGAAGTGACTCGTCACGTGCTCTTTCTCGAGGTCCTCCTGTGCCAGCTGGCCGAAGCGGTCACGACCGATCTTGCCGATGAACTCGGTTTCGAGCCCGCATCGAGTTGCCCACACGGCGACATTGGCAGCACTGCCACCAGGCGTCAGCATGACCTCACCGAACGTGTCGCCGCCCGTGAGCAGCTTGCTGTTGGTACGGATCAACACGTCCCAGGCGAAGTCACCGATGACGCATAACGGGGCAGACACTCCGGGCACGGTAGCGGTTGATGCCGGGGTTCAACTCAGTCGGATGGTTCGAACTTGATGCAGATTCTCGCCGCGGTACCCCTCGACACGAATCAGTTGCTGTGGGTGCCCAAGACTCAGCTGCAGCGCGTCAACCACGTCGTGCGATTGATGCGGGCGGCCGTCGACGTAGACATCGATCCGATCGAGCCTGCCGACCTCGAGATCGAGTAGCGGAGCCTTCCAACGAACGACGAGCGACGTGGCCGGCTCGGACTCGATCAACCGCGCGCAGAACGTGAGCAGGTCGGTGTTTCCGAACAGCAGGTCGTCGCGAGTCATCGCGTATGTGCGATGCCCGACGATGCCGATGTCCTCGATCGGGGCACCGTCGGACGCGCCGATGCGGGTCGCCCGGCGCACCGACAGAGTGAACCCGACCCCTTTGGGCAGCCGTGGCAGCTGATGCGGTGTGCCGGCAAGCACGCTGTTCAACGTGTCTGCCCACCACACGTTGGCGCCGCCCGCGCCAGTAGCCCGACCGAGGCTGACGACGGTTCCGATGCCGTTGTCGGCGAACCCCGCGGCGAACAGATCGGCTGCCGAGTACGTCGTCGAATCAACAACCGTGATCACCGGGCCGCCGTACACCTGACCGATGTCATTGCAGCGTTCGGGTGGTGTGATCGGCACCGACTGTGAGTAGACCTCTCCGGTGCCGATGGCATCGAGCAGTGTGCGCCGCCAAGGACTCAGCGACCGGCGGTTCTGCGGTGCGTCGGTCATGGCCCGGGTGAGATCCGAGGCGATGATCGAGAACCGTGTCGGCGCGATCGATGATGGTGTGAACAGTTGCAGCAGCCGTTCAGCCGCCCAGATGAGACCGCCGGGATTGCCGCGCAGATCGATGATCAATCCATCTTGAGGAAGCTCGGCGAGCAGGCGTACGACCTCGGCAACGAAGCCGTCGTCGTCGCTGAGCTCGAAACTCCACAGCCTCAGGTAGCCATAGTCGCGCCCTGCAACGGACACCACACGCGCCGAGACGTTGTCCTGGAATTGCCCGGTGATCCATCCGCTGTCGCCCATACCCACTCCCGCCGCGGCGACTCGGTCGTGCCGTTCGGTTTCCCACAGTGCCGAGTTGAACGACAGCTTCTTGGCGCGCCGCACCATGGCGCGGTCGGGGTGGATCGCCGTTGCCGCAGCGGCTGGTGCAGTGGGGTGAGCGGCGTCGGGTGCGGGACCCGGATAGATGAACCGCCAATCGAAGCGATGCTCGCGCAGTGGAGCGTCGTCGTCGGGCCGATACCCGACGATGATCCACCTCTCGTCGGGTGGCGGCCCGATGCCGAGCGGACGAAACGTCAGTGAGTCAAGTGCTCTCGCCATGGCGCTATCGGGTCGTCCGCCGCGCTCACTCTCACCTCGGCGGCGAACGGCGTCGGCGATCGGTCCACCGTTCCACTCGATGATCTCGACGCCCTCGATGAACTCGTCGTCGGTGATCAGTTCGGGTATGACCTTCGAGACGATGAACCGCGGTACGGAGTCCGAACCGAACTGCTCGACGAGAAAGGGCAATCGAGCCGCGGAACCGGCGAGCGGTGATGGGGCGATGTACGCGGTGTGCGCGTCGCGCAGGTTGGTCAGGATGCCGCCGATCTCGCGATGAAAGGCGTCGTCGCTCATCAGCCGCGCTCGCTCGTGCAGACGGCGCAGCTGCTGCACAGGGTCGATTCCGTACATCGCCCGCTTCAACGGCAGGTGGACGTAGAGCCCGTCGAGCAGCTCGGTGAACATCGTGATGATGTTGTTGCGCTCGAGTTGGGTCAGCGGATCTCGTGGTGGCGCGGCAGCCACTGCTTCCGCCCAACTCAGCCCGACGAGCGCGTCGTTCATTGCAGCACCGCGTTGTCGGCGAAGAGTTGATCGAGATTGTCGAGCACATGGTTGTGGTAACCCGCAGACCGCACGGCGCTGAACCAGGTGCTGTCGTGGATCAGCGACGGCAGCGGCGGAGCGTCGAACGTGGTACCCGGCGGTGGCGGGCCGGCGACGCTGTTCGGCCCTCCGGGCATGTCGGATTCGAGAATCAAGGTGCCGGTGCTGATGGTCGTGACGTCGGCCTCCATTGCCTCGACGGCGAGACCCTGTTCGATCGCGGCGACGGGGTCGGCCTGCACGGCGCGAAGCGCGCTCATCACCGCCGACCATGTCCAGTTCTTGGTTGGATCATCTGGCCGGCGCAGGACGCATCGTCGTGACGTCGACCCGATGCGAACACTCGTGGTCGTGGCCTCACCGGCTGCTTTCATGAGCGCCGCGGTGCCGTACCGAGCTCGGCCGTCGCCGATCACCAGCAAGATGTCGCGCTCGCGAGCGAGCAGCAGGTTGGTCCACGGATCGTCGTGACGTTTGGCGATGGCCACGACGTCGGCCATCCGGCCCGGCTCGAGACGTCCCGGCGCGCGTCCGGCCCACGCCCGGGCGAGCAGATCCCCGGGATTCGACGTCACCATTTCGGCCAGGTCGAACGGCGTCACGTCGAGCCCGGCATGACGGATCCATGTGTAAGCGACCTTCAGCTCGCCGAGCAGGTTCTTACTGCCCGAGGGCCCCCAATCCGAGCCGACACACACCGATACTCCATGGGCCCGCGCGGCAAGCACATCGGTGGTCTGGTCATACAGCCACAGGTTGGAGAACGGTGACCAGACCACACCTCCAGGCGACGCTCCATCGCTGAGGTCAGCGTGCACATTCCACTGACGGAACTCGTCGTCGCCGACAGCACAGCAATGGATGGCGATCAGCCGATGGCGAAGACAGCCTGCGGTGGCGACGTCGCTGAACTCGCGGGCAACCTTGCTGCCTCGCTGGCCTTCGCACAGGTGATACACGAGGGCGCGGCCCTCGTCGAGCAAGGCGCGACGATCGTCGAGCTCGGCCGACGACAGGTTGATGACCGATGTGCGGATCGAGTCGGGGTCGACGCCATCGTCGACGCTTCGCACCAACTGGTTGGCCGGCGTACCGTTGGCATTCGGCCAGCCCTGGATCGTGGTGGTGCCACCGGCCAGGGCGCGGACCTGGGCGTAGGCGAGCAGTTCCTCCGGTGCACCTTTCAAATAGGCGTAGGCCGGCCAGCTGACAGCGGGTTTGTACGAGGGCGCACTGGGCCACAGATCACGGTGCAGCCACGGACCCGTCGTTCGGGCAGGCTCGTGCCACAACGGCAGCGTCGCAAACCCGAGATGTGAATGGAGGTCGGTGAGACCGGGGTAGACGAAGGCTTCGCCGACATCCACCTGGCGGAAACCTTGCGGTGGCGCATGACGACCTTGCAGCACCTTGTCGACCAGTGCTCCATCGAACCGGACGCGGCCGGTGAAGTGCTGCTGAGCGTCGACCGTTGCCATCGGCACGATGTGGCCCTGTACTTCAAGCATTGGGAATCTCCAGCATCACAGGTCGCGCAGTAACTGCGCGGCGGCGGCCTCCGACGCCGATGGTGGCGGGGGGTTCAGCGCCGCGGCCCACGCCGGCATCGTGATCTTGTAGTAGTCGAATGATGGTGATCCGCCGTGAATTGCCTGCCGCCCGCGATCCCCGCTCGAGCCTTGCCACCGCAGTGTGCCGAACGGCAGGTCCTGGCGCGGGATCTGTTCGCGCTCTCCGGCATAGGTGAACGTCGGTGTCGTGATGTCTCGTCGATATGTCAAACCCTGTAACTGCGTCAAGGCCGTTTGCCAGCTGGCGTTGACTCCCGACTGCAATCGTGACTTCATCAACACCACGGGGGTACCGGTCGGCGCGACGTGATTGCGCAGGCGTTGCGAGAGCGGACCGACGAAGAGCAGTACCTGCGGCCGGGCGAGTCGCACGGCCTCGGTATAGATCTCTCGCACTGCCGTATCATCGACCGCGGTCGCGGCCGCCGTTTGGCTGTCGCCGAGGGTGTCGACGGGCAGCACCCGCAAGATCGCATACCTGCTGGTCAGACCGGCGGCGCGAAGGAACGATTGCAGGTGCTGGCCGTCGTCGCCGGTCAACGCTCGCATCGTGAACAGATCGTCGTGTGACTGCTGGTCGGCCAAGACCAGGATGCTGGGGCGGTCGAGGCGTCCACGGAAGATTGGTCCGGTGCCGAACGACGGCGCACACTTCAACCCGAACGAGTTGAAATCTGGCCACGCCAAGCCAGGCTTGCCACCTTGCAGCAACGCCGCGAACACAGAGCCCGGGCCACGATCGAAGTCCTTGTGGGCGCGCCGAGGCGGCTCCCAGGCGACATCGCCGACGTCGGCGCTGTAGCCCTCGTCGGAGCCAGCGGCGCTTCCCGGATACGACAAGGTCGTGCCGTCGTTGTTGTACGCACCGTCTTCGGAGAAGATCTGAATTGCTGTCTGACCGTCGCGTCGATTCGATGAGGTCGAGCCACGCCCGAGCCGCCAGGGGACACCATAGGGAAAGTCGCGGAACGGAATCGGATCGCTCGAGTACGTGTACGGCGTCGTCGCCCGAACTGCTCCGACATCGGTCGGCAGCCACGTGGGCTGTGCGGCGATCCATTGATGTACGTGGATGATGGCTGCGTTGAAGCTGGCGATGATTGCCGACACCGCCCCGCCCTTTCCAGCGCCACCCGGGTGCAGCACGCCGACGACGTGCAGATCCGGTGAGATCACGGAGGCGTCGGCGAGATGCAGGTTGTTCGGATCAGCGGTGCCGCCATGAGCTTCGATCCAACTGGCGATCGACTCCTTCGCGGCGCGACCGACAGCGATCACCAACTGCAGCTCATTGCGGGCAACGACGTAGTCGAACAGTTCCTTGCGATGGCGTGCGATCGGCGACGCAGGATGCTGGGCGATGATTGGTAGCTGTCCGTCGTACTGCCCGAAGATCGGGTAGACGAAGGTGTTGAGGAACAGGTACGAGCGGTTGATGCCGAGATGCGCGAGGAAATGCTGCATTCGGCCGCCGGTGCCGCCGGTGAACGAATGATGGCTCAGCGATTCGTCCTGGGCGCCTTCCTGCCCGATGACCAGCACCTTGACCTGATGATCGCCGAGGCGTCCGCGGTAGAACATCGGACCGAAGTGCCACCGGAACTCTTCGTTGCCCGACATGGCAACGCCGAAGCCGCGGTAGTTGGGCGTCTCGGCGAACAGGCGCGACCAACTGCGATTCTTCGCGGGACCGGGGTCGTACTCCCAGGGAGATCCACGGTCGTCCCAATACTGCTCCCACATGGCGGCGCTCCTGTTCTACACACAGCGCCAAGGCCCGCTGCACGTCTTGACAAGAGCCTTCACCGTAGCGCACAGATACACGCCGCCGACTCGCCCAGGCGTCGGCGCTGAACAGCATCAGGTGCTGACGTCGATGGGTTCTCGTGGCGGCCCGTCGCGCAGCAATGTCACCAACAGCGCGTGCAGCTCCTTCGGTACGAAGTACGCGTCGCTCGCGGCGATGTCGGCGAGCGTCCACCATCGCAACTCGTGCACGAACTCGGCGTTCATCTGCTCCCACGACAGCCGAGGCTCAGGCTCGAAGGAGTCGCAGTGCACGATGTAGATGCGTTCGCGCTGGCCATCGAACTCGCCGTTGAGGAACGGCACGATGTGCAGCCGCCGCCAGATCTGCGCCCCGATCACCGCTTCGACCAGGCCGACCTCTTCTTCCAACTCGCGGCGAAGCGCAATGGGGTGGCTCTCACCGGGTTCCAGGCCACCCCCCGGCAGCGCCCAGCGCGTCGCCGTGGGGAACTCGAAACGTACGAGGAGCACTCGATGGTTTTCATCGACCACCAGGGCACGCACCGCTTCGCGGATACGCAGCCCAGCCGCGGGGTTTGTCATTCGGTGCCGATCAATCGTGGGCCGATCACTCGTCGGGGGAGTTGTTGAGGCCATCGTTGAACATGCGATACATCTCGTACACGCTCTTGCAGGCTTCACATAGCGGCAACTGCTTCGGATCGCGAGAAGGCACCCAGACGTGCCCACACAAGGCCTCGATCGGTGTTCCGTAGATGCGCGCTTCGAGTACTTTCGCGGCAGCGCTCTCGCCCGGCTCGGTCTTGACGATGTGGGCCGCCGCCGGCTCCTCTGTCTCGAGGTCGGGGTCGATGTCGGGAATCGTCTCGACCGGACTGGTCGTCAGCTCACTCACATGACTAGTCAATCATTCTGCTCGGAGCGCTGCCACCTCGGCTTCGATGTTGGCACGCGCCCGATGCTCGTAGCTCGAGAACATGTACTCGGTGATGAACAGGCGTGGGCGATCGAGAAATCGTTGCAGCACCGCGGTGCGCCCGGCGCGCCATTGGTTGTCGTCGACGTGGCTGTACTCGGCACGTACCCCGTTGACGTAGGCCTGATAGCCGCCCGGGTCGGCGCCCAAGATGGCGAGGTCGGCGTCGAGCAGCAGGGCGGTGTCAACAGCGTCGGCAGCGTCGATGCTGTCGTTGCCATCGGCCGGGTCGCGCTGAACAAGGTGACCGGCGGTGGCGAGGATCAGGGCGGCGACGGACCTACAGCGCGCATACGACCATCCAATGTCGGAGAGGTGGGTTGCAGCGAGATCGGCGCTGCGTACCTCGTTGTCGTTGGCTCGCGGGTCGTAGATCGCGTCGTGGTACAACGCTGCCGCGAGCACCTCGGCCGACGGCTGTGCTGCCGCAGCGCGTGACGCGTCGTGCAGATCGCGAAGCACGAACATGATGTGCGTCACGGTGTGGTAGTGCCGGTGCGGTTCGGCATACCTGCCCAACAGTGAGTCGATGTGTCGGTCGAAGTGGTTGCCGACGATCTGTCGCCACGCGCCCCGGATCTCGATCTCCGGTTGGGTCATCAATGCCACATTACGGCAATGTGGCGCCCATGGCGGTGCTGATCGACGAGCCGATCTGGTGGTTCAAGGGTCGGCGCTGGTCGCACTTGGTCAGCGACGTGAGCTATGACGAGCTGCATGCCTTCGCCGAGCGAGCAGGGATCCCGCGCCGCGGGTTTCAGGGGGATCACTACGACGTCCCTGAGGAGTGCTTCGACGACCTGGTCGGTGCCGGCGCCACGTTGACGTCGAGCCGCGAGTTGTTGCGGCGACTGCGTGCCGGTGGCCTCCGATTGAGTCCAGCCGAACGGCGGGCTCGCCGATAGCAGCTCACCAGCGCTCGGGTTCGCCGAGCAACTCGCGCGGACAGTCGATGCCCGCCGGGCCGATGACGAACCACTCGATCAGCTCGATCCCGTGTGCTTCGGTGATCTCTCCTGCTTCGAGCCAACGGTCGAGGTCGCCGGGCAAGGTTGCCGGCAGGTTGGTCGCGGCGTCGGGTCGCACGGTGGCCAGCACGATCCCGCAGAGCGCAGGCGACCTGCCCCCGGCGACGGCCATGCACTCGGCGACGGACAGGACCGAGTCGGGTTCGGTTGTACCGCTGACGATGGTGATCGTGTTGCTTCGACCGCTCTCGTCGAGGAAGAAAGCGATGGTCTCCGCCTCGAGCGGACGGTGGATGGCCAGCGACACGACGGCGATCGCATCGATGGACGAACGGATGCGGTCGATGGCCTGAGGCAGGCGAGGATGGGCAGTGGAGCGCGGCATGTGATTTTCCTCCGGCTGACGTGAGATGGCTGTCATTGATGCTTGGGGGAAGCCGCGCGATCACAGTACGACGGGGGTGTCACACGGAGCGGCCGGTCGCACGCGGCCGCCGCATAGAGTTGCCGCATGGCCGACACGACGATCTACCACAACGTTCATTGAAACTCGTCGAGCAATGCCGTGAGCATTGCCACCGAACTTGGCGTCGATTTCGACACTGTGCTGTACCTCAAGTCCCCGCCCGATGAGGCCACCCTGCGGGCCATCATCGCCAAGCTCGAGGACCCGGTCACCGACCTCGTTCGCCGCGACAGCCTGTGGACAAAGCTCGGTCTCACCGAGGCCGACGTCGAGACCGAGGATCAGGTGGTCGCCGTACTGCTGAAGCACAAACAGCTGCTGCAGCGGCCGCTGGTGGTGACCAAGAAGAAGGCGATCATCGGCCGGCCGAAGGACCGCGTGCGTCAACTGCTGAGTGGCTAGCGGCGCCGACTGTGGCCGCGACCGCCGATTGCCTGCAGCACCAGCAGCAGCAGGATCGCCCCAACGGCGGCGACCAGCAGTGATCGAATGCTGAACTCGTTGATGCCGCTACGGCCACTGGCTTGCATCAACGCACCACCGATCAGTGCTCCGAGCACGCCGACGGCGACAGTGTAGAGGCAGCCACTGCGGTCGTCGTGAACGATCCAGCGGGCGAGGAGGCCAGCCACCAAACCGACGACGATCCACGCAACGATGTTCATGCGGCAACCATTCTAGGCCCTGCGGGACTTGGGCTAGGTCCTGCGGGTCTTGGGCTAGGTCCCGGTCTAGGTCCCGGTCTAGGTCCTACGGGTCGTGGCTACGCCCGCTCGAACACCAGCACGAACTCGAGCAGACCGTTGTCCTTGACCGTCGCGATCTGGTTCGACGGATCGGGGATGTCGTAGTCGGAGAACAGGATCGGGATGTTTCCGAGTACCCCGATCCTGCCGTTCTCGAGCTTGGCCTGGACATCGAAAGTCACCGGATTGGTGACCCCCCGAAGCATGAGGTCTCCGGTGGCGGTCGCGGCGATCGTGACACCCTCGGCGGGAACCGTGCCGAAATCGATGGGACTGGTGAGCACGAACGTCGACGTGGGGAACTGGTCGACCGTCATGATGCGCGTGCGGAACTGGCCGTCGCGACGGTCGCTGTCGCTGGTCATCGAGGCCATGTTGACGGTGAACTCGGCTGCGGTCGCTGTGCTGCCATCAATGCTCAGGGTGCCCGTGGCGTCGTTGGTCCGCCCGGCAGCCTCGGTGTCGAGCCCGCTGAGCACCTCTTGAATGCGGTAACCCAGGGTCGAATCCGTGGTCAGCGTCCATGTCCCGCTCGGACTGTCGGCTGACGCGCTGGCCGCACCTGTCGCGAGGGGTGTCGAGTCGGTTACGGCAACCGTCGGATCGGTCGGCGTGGTACCGACCGTCGTGTCGCCGACGGTCGTATTCGAGACGGTGGTGTCGGCAAGTGCCGCATCGAGATCCGCCGTGGTGAGCGCCGGTGGCGCCTCTTCTCGGATGACGTAGAACCAAACGAGGAACCCACCCACGCCGAGGGCAGCGAGCAGTGCTCCAGCTCCAACAATCTTCTTCCAATGTCGTTTCATGGGGTTCCTGGGCGTCGAGGGTGGACGGAGAGTTTGGGCATTCTTGCAGCCGAACCGAGTTCGCGGCCGTCGCGGTTGTTACGCCAGACTGTCGAGCATGACCGTGAACATCCACATCGCTCGGGGCGCCCCCAAGACCGTCGAATCAGTCGGGGTGCCCGTGGGTGCCCATGGCGCCGTGCCGCGTAGCCTCGGCCACAATCGGGTTGCGCTGGCAGCTCATGGCTTCGAGGGAAAGGTGGGGCAGACGTTGGTGCTGCCGTCCACCACTGGTCCGACCCTGATCGCCGTTGGGATCGGCGACGACAAACCGACACCGTCGATGTTGCGCAACGCGGCGGCTGCGTTGGTGCGTGCTGCGGGCAAGCGCGCGTCGATCGCCACGTCGCTCGCCGACCTCGAAGGCGTCGATGCATCGACCGCCGCGCAGGCAGTCGTCGAGGGTGCGGTGTTGGCCGCGTATCGCTATCAGGGCCTGAAGACCGAACCGGCCACCGGTGGCCTGCAGGAACTCACGCTGATCGTCGGCGAGCGTCGCACTGCCGGGGCAAAGTTGGGCGCGGATCGCGGGTCGGTCACAGCGGCGGCGGCGGGTCTGGCACGAGATCTGGCAAACACACCGCCGGCGCATCTCACGGCGCGAATGTTCGCCGACAAGGCCGTCGAGGTCGCTGGCGAGAGCGGGCTCGCGATCGAGGTCTTCAACAAGGATCAGCTGACCGCGATGGGTTGTGGAGGGATGATCGGTGTCAACAAGGGCAGCGCCGAGCCGCCACGCGTCGTTCGCCTCACGTACACCCCGCGCAATCCACGCGGTCATCTGGTACTGGTCGGCAAGGGTGTGATGTACGACAGTGGCGGCATCAGCCTGAAGCCCAGCGACGGTATGCACGCGTTGATGAAGATGGACATGAGTGGTGCAGCCGCGGTGCTGGCGGCGATGAGCACGCTGCGAGCCTTGAAGTGCAAGTCGACGGTCACTGGCTACATGATGTGCACCGACAACATGCCGTCGGGGAGCGCGTTCAAACTCGGCGACGTGTTGACGTTTCGCAACGGCAAGACGGCCGAGATCCACAACACCGACGCCGAGGGTCGCCTCGTGCTCGCCGACGGGCTATCGCTCGGCGTCGAGGCACAGCCCGACGCGATCGTCGACATCGCCACCCTCACCGGCGCGGTCATCGGCGCACTCGGGCAGAAGATGGCCGGAGTCTTGGGCAACGACCAGCCGCTGATCGAACGCGTCAAGGTCGCGGCGGTCGACGCCGACGAGTCGGTGTGGCAACTTCCGCTCGAGCAGCGCTACCGCAAACTGCTCGACAGCAACGTCGCCGACATGAAGAACGTTGGCGGCCCATACGGAGGCGCGATCATCGCCTCGCTGTTCCTCAGCGAGTTCGGCGGCGATACGCCATGGGCGCACGTCGACATCGCTGGGCCGATGAACAGCGATGCCGACGACGGCTGGCTCTCGCGGGGCGGCACGGGCTTCGGTACGCGATTGCTCATCCAACTGGCGCTCGATTTCACGGCCTGAGTTACGCCGCATCGGGCGAGTAGCCGTGGCCGATGGCTCGCGAGGTTGCCTCGATCGCCGCGGCGGGCAAGACACCGAGCGCCAGGAGTTGACGTTCGACTGCGTCGGGATCGTCGCCGGTCTCGACCATCGCCTCGGCGAGTACGCGGGCCCGTTCGAGATCGGTGAGCGAGATCCGCGTCGTCGGCACGTTCCATTGCTGGTGGGCTTGACGCAGGTGAGGCGGCATACGCATGAGATGCCGTGTTGCCACTGGGGGAACGCGACGCCGCACGGCAAGGCCGCCCTCCGTCGGCTGCGAGACGCCGAACAGCACGCACCGATTGAGCGATCGCATGAACGAGTTCGCGGTGCCGACCGTGTACGACAGGCCGAGCGCGCTGGCCGTTTCATCGAGGTCGAGCTCGTACCCCAGGGGGTAGCGGTCGAAGCCGAGCACCAGCCGGCGCAGAATCCATGTGGCCGTCGGGCCGAGCACGTTCAACCAGAAAAGCTCCACGTACTGCGAGCGCACCTCGTAGCCGACCGAATCGACCACGGGGTCGAGCCACGGTACGACCATCAGCAGTTGTTGCGTCGTCGGAATATCCATCGGGGCAATTGCCATCAGGGCCTCCCTTCGAGTGATGGGTGGGATGGGGGAGCCAAACGGGGGAGCCGTCCCAAAGATGCACGGCGAGATGTGCCGAGCGGCAAGATGTTGGGGTGAATGTTGCGGCGATCGGTGAAGCATTCGAACGAGCCCGCGCATGGATCGCCGTGGCCGCACGCGTCACCGTCTTCACGGGCGCCGGAATCTCCACCGATTCGGGCATCCCTGATTTCCGCGGACCGAACGGGTTGTGGACGAAGAACCCGGCTGCCGAGAAGGCTTCGACGCTGCAGAACTATCTTGCCGATGCCGATGTGCGCAGGTTCGCTTGGCAGAACCGCCTGCATTCGCCGGCGTGGAGCGCCGAGCCGAATTGTGGGCATCTGGCGATCTATGAGCTCGAGCGTCAGGGCCGGTTGCGGGCGGTCGTGACGCAGAACATCGACGAACTGCACCAGCAGGCCGGTCACGATCCCGACAACGTCATCGAGGTGCACGGCACGATGCGTTGGACGCGCTGCTGGACGTGCGACGACCGCCGTCCGATGCCCGAGACATTGGAGCGAGTGCGGGCTGGTGAAGACGACCCCCATTGCCTCGTGTGTCATGTTGGCGTGTTGAAGAGCGACACCATCTCGTTCGGCCAGGCACTCGTCCCGGAGGTGATCGACGCGGCGATGCGGGCCGCCGACCAGTGCGACGTGCTGCTGGCAGCCGGTTCGACGCTGACGGTGTTCCCAGCCGCCAACGTCGTGCCCCGAGCCAAGGCCACCGGCGCGCGCGTCGTGATCGTCAACGGCGAACCGACCGGCATGGACCGCTTCGCCGACGCGCTGCTGATCGGCGCGCTCGGCGAACTGCTGCCCGCGCTGATCGGTTCGTCGTAGGCGGAAGTTCGGCTAGGGAGCGGTGTACGCCCACGTCGCGAAGATGAACGGGGAATCGAGCCGAACCGGCCCGTAGTCAAATCCTGACCAATTGGGTAGGCTTTCGCTCATGGCTACCTTCCGAGATCTGCTGAGTGCCGCCAAGGCGGAGATCACCGAGGTCGACACGGCTACCGCAGCAGACAGAATTGCTGCCGGTGCGATCGTGCTCGATGTACGCGAACCCGACGAGTACGACCAGGGTGCGCTGCCCGATGCAATCCATCTCCCGCGCGGTCACCTCGAGTCACAGGTCGAGGGCAAGCTGCTCGACAAGAACGCGCAGATCGTGATCTATTGCGCCGGCGGCGTGCGCAGTGCGTTTGCCGCCAAGACCATGCAGGAACTCGGCTACACCGACGTGTCGTCGGTGACCGGCGGTTACGGCAAGTGGAAAGACGAAGGCCGGGCGTGGAAGACGCCCGTGGTGCTGACGGCCGATCAACGCAACCGCTATCAGCGGCACCTGTTGCTGCCCGAAGTCGGCGTTGCCGGGCAGGTCAAGCTGCTCGACAGCAAGGTCTTGATGTTGGGTGCGGGCGGCCTCGGTTCGCCGTCGGCGCTGTACCTCGCTGCTGCCGGAGTTGGCACCATCGGCATCGTCGATATGGACGAGGTGGATGCCAGCAACCTGCAACGCCAGATCCTGCACAACCTCGACCGGATCGGTGACCGAAAGGTCGACTCGGCGAAGAAGACGCTCACGTTGCTGAACCCCGATGTCAACGTCGTCACCTACGACACTCGCCTCGACGCCAGCAACATCATGGACATCATCGCCGGCTACGACGTGATCGTCGACGGGGCAGACAACTTCCCCAGCCGCTACCTGCTCAACGACGCCAGCGTCAAGCTCGGCATCCCCGTGGTGCACGGCTCGATCTTCCGTTTCGAGGGCATGGTCAGCGTGTTCCATCCGCTGGAAGGCCCCACCTATCGCGACATGGTGCCCGAGCCGCCCCCCGCCGAGCTGGCTCCCAGTTGTGCCGAGGCCGGCGTGCTCGGCGTCCTCCCCGGCATCGTCGGCTCGATCCAGGCGCTCGAGGTCATCAAGGTGCTGCTCGGGCTCGGCGAGCCGCTGATCGGGCGGATCCTGTCGGTCGATACCACGGACATGAGCTTCCGCACCTTCAACCTTCGCAAGGATCCGGCCAACCAAGTCACGTACGAGAACCGCGACCGCATCATCATCAGCGATCTCGAAGGGCTCTGCGCTCCAGGCCTGCACGACTGAGGCACTACTGTTTTGCCTCGTGCTGGTAGCGACGGGGCAGCGGGCGACGACAAGAAGGCTGTGGGTCCACGGTCCCGTAGCCGACATTGCCCTCGGGTGGTGTTGGTTGCCAGTGGCGCTGATCGTTCACGCCGCCGAACCACACCTCACCGCCGTTCAATCGATCATGGGAGTGATCTTCCTGATCTCGTTCGCACACCAACCGCTGACGCTCGGCCTCGTGTACGGCGATCCGGCGCAACGCGATGCACATCGCACTCTGTATCGATGGGCACCGTGGGTGGCCTTTGCCCTGATCATCATCGGGCTCAACGTCAGTCTGTCAGTGGTGGCCCTGATGGCAGGTCTGTGGAACGCCGAGCACACCCTGATGCAGCGCTACGGCGTGATGCGTATCTATGGCCGCAAGGCTGGCGACGATCACGGCCGGATCGAGAAGCCGATGCTGATCGTGTGGCTCGTTGCGGGGATTGCATACATCGGTGGGTACGTCGACCTGCAGCGATTGGTCAGCAAGCTCGGTGTGGGCGCTACCAACGCCCGCAGCGTCGACTTGCTCGGTGGCCTGTCGTCTGCAGCCCGAGTGGTGTTCTGGGCTGCCGCGCTCGGTGGGCTGATCTTGGCCGCCCGCTGGTGGAATGCCGAACGCTCGCTCGGATCGGCGGCCAGTCGTCCGAAGCATTGGTACGCGCTCGGTACTGCGGGCCTGATCATTGCTGTGATGGTCGACCCCATCGCCGGTGTCGCCGGATACGTGGCCGCCCATGCGGTCGAGTACTTCGCGGTCGTTCACAGCTCGCTGCGCAAACGAAGCGACGGTGCGCCTGTCGCCACAGCGACCCGCACCGCCACCCGCCGAGCGATTGCCTATGTCGCCTACTTCGCGGCGATCGGAGCGCTGATCTACTTCACCTGGTCACCCTTCAACGGCAAGCTCTACGCGTTCGCAATCTTGTTCTTCGGTGCGCTGCACATCCTCTACGACGGGTTCGTGTGGAAGTTGCGGCGCCCGGCGGTTGCTGCGTCGCTCGGCATCACGTCGAACTGACGACCACGAGTCCGCCCAGGAACAGATCGGCAAGGGCATCACCGACTCGGTCAGGCGGCTGCGGTCGTTTGCCGGCGAACCATCGGGTCGTGCTCAACACGGCATCGAACATCGCCGCCACGACCAAACGCGAATCGACGTCGGCTCGAAACCTGCCCGCAGCAACGCCGCGTTCGACCACCGAGGCCCACAGCTTGGCGGCCGCGATCAGCAGGTCGGCAACGGGTCGCAACGTCGGCGCGGACGAGAACGACTGGGCATCGTTGCGTATCATTCGCGTTTGATTCGGCGTCTGCGCGGCTTCGGTGACCGCGATCTTGAACAGCGAGCGCAGTGTGAGGGCCGCGTCGTCGCCGGCCGCGACGACTGTGCGATATCGCCCGACCTGGCGTTGCATCACGGGCAGCAGCAATTCGGCGACCATCTGCTCCTTGGATTCGAAGTGGTGGTACAGACTTCCCGAGAGAATGCCTGCTGCGGCTCCGATGTCGCGAACGGTGGTGCTCGCTACGCCGCGTTCGGCGAACTGGTGTGCTGCGATCGACAGAATCTCGTCGCGTCGGGAAAGAGCCACGTCATTCGATTCCGGAGACGTGCCGGAAGTCGTCGACATCGGTCCATTCCCGGTCCATTCGGGCGATCATGTGGTTGCCGGCAAGGTTGCGCGGCTGGCCGGCCAGATAGAACCGTTCGTACAACTCACTGCGCGATCCCAGTGCCGAGCCGGCAAAGTCCCATGCCATGCGGAAGATCTTGGCTCGTTCCTCTGCGCTGATGCCGTTGGCTCCCGGTAGGTAGCGGCGCACCAGCGGACCAAGTTCGGGGTCCGCGAACGCGGCTTCGTTGGGCGTGCACAGCAGGTTGTGGCTGCCCAACGTCTTGAAGATGTCGTTGACCCGGCTCATCCACGAGGGCATAAGGGCGCGTAGCGCGGCGAACGGTTCGGTGTCGCAGAACCAACCGCCGAACCGATACTCGTGGGCGCCTGCTTCTGCGGCCCGAATCGCCGCCCTGGTCATGTCGGCGTAGGTCACCAGTTCACCGAGCAGTTGGGTTGCTTCGGCGCGGGCACCCATGTTCTGCACCTCGACCATCTTGAAGGCCAGGTCGTACGCAAACTCGAGCTTGACCGCGGCGCGGATGGCCGTCTGTTGGATGATGTTGGCTGCCCAGCCGTGCTTCATCAGGTTGCCGTACACGTCGAGGTCGCCGGCGATGAAGACGCGCTCCCATGGCACTTCGACCTCGTCGAAGATCAAGAACGCGTCCTGCTCGTCGAACCTCGACGAGAACGGATGATCCGCTCGTGTGCCCTCGACCGTGTAGTGGTCGCGGCATACGGTGTGCAGACCCTTGGAGCCGACCGGTACCGAGAAGCAGAGCGCGTAGTTGGGGTCAGCGTCTTTCGGTAGGGGATGTGCGGGATAGACGAAGTTCTCGTCGGCGAACGGTCCGAGTGTGCCCAGGATCTTCGAACCACTCACGACGATTCCATCATCGGTGCGTCGCACGATGCGCGGCAGCAACTCGGCGTTGATGCCCTCGATGTCGTCGACCGCTTTGTCGATCACCGGATTGATGATGGTGTGGGTCAGTGACAGATCCCCGAGGGCGACCTCGCGCTGGAACGCGGCGAGCGCTGCGCCCGCCCGGATGTCGCCGTTCTTCTCGAACAGGCTGCGCTGGGCGACGAAGCCGGCGACTGTGACATTGACGTAGTCGGGTGTACGGCCGAGCATGCCGATCGAGTAACGCGCCAGGCGGTCGAGTGCACGGTGCCGGCGGCGCAGGTCGTCGTCGCTCCGCGGGATGATGTGGCTGGCGTTGATCAGTTCGCCCGTCTCGATGTCAGCGACGAGACAATCGTCAGCGTAATCGTGCTGGTAGTCGAAATACTCGGCGACGCCTCGCAGCGATCCGGCGAACCGTGGTTCGCCGACGACATCGACTCGGCGGCCATCGAGCCACACCGTGCGGTCGTCTTTCAGTCCGCTGATGTATTCGTCTCCTGTGCGTGCTCCCATGCGGGCACGGTAGTCCGATCTTGCGAACCAAGCAAGTGCTTTGTTGGTACAAACCTCACCCTGACCGGCCATTCAAGCTGCCGCGGTCACAGACTTCACACCGCCGACGGTCTCCGCCTCGCCAGTGGGTGGGAGCTATCCGATCGCTCAGCAGGTCACGTTGACCGCAAGCGAGGTCGGCTCGGACATCCGATCGGTCAGTCGACCGTCAGTCGAAGAGCTCGGGATCCGTTCTGCAGATCTCCTGCCACAGTGGCTGGAAGCTGAACCAGCCTGCCTCGGGGAAGCCGGTCTGCTCAAAGGTGTACTGCGCCATGGAGTGGTCGATGTGCTTGGGGGTGCCCGCAGCCATGGCCATCAGTTGCGCTTGGCACGAGCGGTCCATGCTCAAGAACCAGAAGCAGGCCTCGTCGACCGTCTTGCCCACTGTGAACAGGCCGTGGTTCTGGTGGATCGCCGCCTTGCCGGTGGGAAACGCAGCGGCCATCTCCTTGCCTGCCTCGATGTCGAATACCACGGCACCACCCTGTTCGGTGATGACGCGATGATCGCCGTAGAACGCGCAGGAATCCTGCGTGATCGGGTCGAGGGGGATGCCCAGCGAGGCGAATGCCTTGCCGTGCACGCTGTGGCTGTGCGCCGCCGAGATCACGTCGGGCCGCCCCTGGTGGATTGCCGAATGGATCACGAAGGCAGCCCGATTGACGGGTCGGGTGCCGTACACCACCTCACCGCTGTGGTTGACCAGTAGCAGATCGCTGACCCGTACGTGACGGAAGCTCATCCCGAACGGATTGACTCAGAAGTGGTCGGGGAACTCGGGATCGCGGACGGTGATGTGCCCGGCTACACCTTCCCCGAAGCCGACACGTCCGAAGATGCGTAGCGCGCCCGCCAACTTCTGCTTGCGATGCAGGCGCTCGTCTTCCACGTTCGCAAAGCTCGCCGGCCCGTCGAGACTGACGGCCTTCGGCGTCAACTCGATGCCGTCGATCATGCGCGCACCTGACTCAGTGATCGTCATAGCTCCCCACGATACGCCCGCGTGCTGTTCGGCACCTACCGGGCGCCGTCGGGTCGTCGTAGAGTCGCACCATGAACCGCGAGATCATGCCGTCGACGATTGCACCACCTGCGGCGAACTACGCCCACGCGGTGCTCAGCGAGCATGCGCGCAGCCTGCTGCATGTCAGCGGTGTGGTTGCCGTCCGTCCCGATGGGACGATCCCCGACGATGTCGCCGATCAGGCGGCGGTGATCTGGTTCAACATCGGCTCGATTCTGGCTGAGGCCGAGATGGCGCTGGCCGACATCGTCAGCATCACCACGTATGTGGTGGTCGACTTCATGGCGTGCCTGCCCGAGGTGATGGCGGCCCGTGACCAAGCACTGGCCGGTCACCGCGCGGCCAGCACGCTGGTCACAGTGCCGGCGTTGGCCAGGCCGGCGTGGAAGATGGAGATCGCGGTCGTCGCCGCTCGCTAGCACGACGCCCGGCATGGGCCGTACGCTTTGCCCCGATGAGTGAGCACAGATGAGTGAGCACAAGCGCACCGACTCGGGGATCGAGGTCAAGGCTCTGTACGGTCCGGCCGACTTGACCGACTGGGATCCCACAGAACGACTTGGCGAACCGGGCCGACCACCGTACACGCGCGGTGTCTACCCGACGATGTACCGGGGCAAGTTGTGGACCATGCGTCAGTATGCCGGGTTCGGCACCGCAACGTCGACCAACGAACGGTTCAAGTTCCTGCTCAACGCTGGACAGACGGGCCTGTCGTGTGCGTTCGACCTGCCAACCCAGATGGGCTACGACAGCGACCATTCGCGTGCCGAGGGTGAGGTCGGCAAGGTCGGTGTGGCCATCGACTCGATCGCCGACATGCGCTTGCTGCTGGCCGACATCCCGCTCGACACGGCGTCGATGAGCATGACGATCAACTCCACCGGCGCCATATTGCTGCTGCTGTACGAACTCGTCGCCGAGGAGCAAGGTGTGTCGGCCGGCGAGATCAGCGGAACGATCCAAAACGACATCCTCAAGGAGTACATCGCCCGCGGCACCTATGTGTATCCGCCCCGGCCGAGCATGCGGATCATCACCGACAGTTTCCAGTACTGCGCAGCCAACGTGCCGAAGTGGAACACGATCTCGATCTCCGGGTATCACATCCGCGAAGCCGGCAGCACCGCGGTGCAGGAGATCGCATTCACGATTGCCAACGGCATCGCCTATGTCGAGGCGGCCTTGGCCGCTGGCATGGACATCGACGCCTTTGCACCCCGCCTCAGTTTCTTCTGGAATGCTCATAACAACTTCTTCGAAGAGGTCGCCAAGTTCCGCGCCGCTCGGCGCATCTGGTACCGGCTGATGAACGACCGCTTCGGCGCCAAGAAGGAGTCGAGCAAACTGCTGCGATTCCACGCCCAGACGGGCGGGTCAACCCTGACAGCGCAACAACCCGAGAACAACGTCGTGCGCGTCGCGATCCAGTCGATGGCTGCGGTGATGGGTGGAACCCAGAGCCTGCACACCAACGGCTACGACGAGGCATTGAGCCTGCCATCGCAGCAGGCCGCCCAGGTGGCGCTGCGCACGCAGCAGATCATCGGCTACGAGAGTGGCATCGTCGACACACCCGACCCGCTGGCGGGGTCCTACTTCGTCGAGACGTTGACCGACGAGGTCGAGCGGTTGGCATGGCAGTACATCGAGCGCATTGACGAGATGGGCGGCGCGGTGGCCGGCATCGAGGCCGGGTTCCAGCAGGGGGAGATCGACCAGGCCGCATACGAGTATGCAAAGTCGATCGACGACGACGAACGAGTCATCGTCGGTCTCAACAAGTTCGCTGTTGCCGCCGACGGCGAGCCCGTCATCTTCCCGGTCGACCCCGAGTTGGAACGCGGCCAGAAAGCATCGTTGGCCGAGTTCAAGTCGAGTCGCGACATCGCCCTGGTCGAGGCACGCCTTGCCGATGTCACCACGGCCGCGACTGGAACGCAGAACCTGTTGTACCCGATGAAGGAAGCGCTTCGCGCCAAGGCCACCCTTGGCGAGGTCAGCGATGCGCTGCGAGCCGTGTTCGGCGTGTACCGCGCCGGTTCGTAAGGCAGTGACGATGACGACAGACACCGAGGGTCCCGTCTCGCGGCTGATGCGCGGTCGCCCCCCGTTCGGTCCGATCGAGAAGCTTGATGCCGCACGCTTGCGCGAGGAGCAGCTAGCCACACTCCGATCACCCCGGCGCAAGGCTTCACCGAGCGCCCGGGCGTTGTTTGCTGTGATGGATCTCGCGTACGGCAAGCCACGAACCCTGGAGAAGTTTCGCGTGCTCGAACTCGTCGCCCGGGTTCCGTATCAGGCATGGGAGAACGTGGCCTACGTTGCCGTCACGCATACGGCCAGCCAACCGGGATTTGCTCGTCGCATCTTCGATCGGGTTCGGATCAGCCGCTGGGAACAAGACAACGAGCAGTGGCATTTGCTGATCCTCGAAGAACTCGTCGCCGGCAAGCCCGAGGGATCGTGGCTCAGGAATCGCGTCATCCCACAGATCCTCGCGTTCGGCTACTACCAATATTCCTGGCTGACGTACGCCGTCAAGCCGGCGTGGTCGTATCGGCTCAATGCCGATTTCGAGGATCACGCCGAGCACGAGTATGCATTGCTCGTCGAGGAGCATCCCGAATGGGAGACGCGCGGGTTCGACAGCGACTTCACGAAGGACTTCGGTCAGTACGACTCGCTGGCCGATCTGTTCCGACAGATCGGCTACGACGAGCGCTTGCACAAATTGCAGAGCGAGGCGGCGATCAACGCTCCGAGGTTCTCGTGAAAAGCTGGCTGACCGAGCGCGCCGAAGACGATTGCTGTGACGTGACCACAATCGGCCGGCGAAGCGGCAAGCCACACGAGATCGAGATCTGGTTCGGCGTCATCGACGACACGATGTACCTGATCTCCGGTAACGGACCAACAGCCGATTGGTATCGCAATGCCTTGGCCAATTCCGACGTGTCGGTGCGCTTGGCCGGCGAAACGCACGATGGTGTCGCCCGCGACGTGACCGACTCCGACGAGCGTCGCAGGGTCGGCGATGTCATGGGCGCGAAGTATCCATGGGACGGCGATCCGTCGATCGGCCTGACCCGACAGGCGTGGTGCTACGAGGTACCGGTGTTGGCGATCGGCCAGTGGGATCGCTGATGAGTGACAGCGCAGGCGACGTTCAGCCTGTCGATGCGTTGACCACGTTGGTGTATGCGCTCGATGAGATGCGTGAGACGACGAGCCTGCTGCCCATGGCCGATCTGTCACGGTCCACGAACCGGCCATGGTGGCGAAAGGTCTTCTTTGCCTTTGCTCGCAGCAAAGCCGAGGTCACGGCCGGGTTCGCCGTGCAGTATCTCGACGAGAACATCGTGCGGGCTCGCGCTCATTGGCGTGAGGCGCTGTCGCTGCTCGGGCAGCTTCAACAGGCGCACCACGGCAACGAGGTGGTGGTCATGCTCGGACATGAACTGCAGAATGCGGGCCTCGATGGAGTGCTTCCCCGGCTGCAGCACTCGGCGATTCCGAATCCAATTGCCAAGACTGCGGCACACCTCGCAGATGTGGTCGAAACGATCCGCGAATGCGACCGCATCGCTCTCGACGCCCGTAACAAGCTGACCCTGCAACGCATGCGCGATCAGTAGTCGAGTGTTACGCGCCCCCACGGGGTGGCTTGAAACACTCCACTAGGCAGTGCCTTGTGCCAGTTCAGCGGCGATGAAGATGATCTGGTCTTCTTGACCACCCACCAGTTTTTGATCGCCGCATTTCATCAGCACGTCGGCCCCGCTGACGCCGTACTGCTCGGCGGCGCGAAAGGCGTGCTTCAAGAAGCTGGAGTACACGCCGGCGTAGCCCATCACCAGGGCGAGGCGGTCGATGATGCACTCACTGTCCATCACAGGGCGCACGACATCTTCGGCGGCGTCCATCAAGGCCAGCACGTCGATGCCGGTCTTGATGCCCAGCCGATCGGCGACTGCGGCGAAGACCTCATTTCTCGTGTTCCCTGCGCCGGCACCGAAGCCGCGAACCGAACCGTCGATCTGCACCGCGCCGGCGCGCACGGCGATCACCGAGTTGGCAACGGCGATGCCGAGGTTGTCGTGACCATGGAAGCCGACCTGTGCGTCGCCGCCGAGTTCGGCCACGACGGCCTCGACGCGATATTGCGCGTCCTCGAGGATCATCGCTCCTGCCGAGTCGACAACGTAGACGCACTGGCACCCGGCGTCGGCCATGATGCGCGCTTGCTTGGCGATCGGTTCGGGCGGCTGACCGTGGGCCATCATCAGGAACCCGACTGTCTCCAGCCCCAGCGAGCGAGCCAAGCCGAAGTGCTGGATCGACACATCGGCCTCGGTGCAGTGCGTGGCGACCCGCACGATCGACAGGCCGATGTCGTGGATGTAGCGGATGTCGTCCATCGTGCCGATACCGGGCACCATCAGCGCCGCAATCTTGGCCTGCTTGGCCGTCTCGACGGCAGCCTTCATGAGCAGCCGCTCGTCGGTCAACGAGAAGCCGTAGTTGAACGACGAACCTCCGAGGCCGTCGCCGTGGGTGACCTCGATCACCGGCATGCCGGCGGCATCGAGCGCGGCGACGACGTCGCGAACCTGTTGCTCGGTGAACTGGTGGTTCTTCGCATGGGAGCCGTCGCGCAGACAGGTGTCGGTCATGCGCACGTCGAGTGAGCTCGAATAGGGCATCAGTTGGCTCCGTTCATGTGCTTCGCGATGCGGTTGCCGGTGGCGGCTGCGGCGGCGGTCATGATGTCGAGGTTGCCGGCGTACGGCGGGAAGTAGTCGCCGGCACCTTCGACCTCGACGAGCACGGCGACTCGTGGCGTGCCGTCGCGCGATTCGCCGAATTGGGGTGCCGACTTCAACCGATAGCCGGGCACGTAGTGGGCGACGTTGGCCACCGCGTCTTCGACAGCCTTGGTGATCAGGACCTCATCGGCATCGCGTGGCAGTTGACAGAAGATGGTGTCGCGCATGATCAACGGGGGGTCGGCGGGATTGAGCACGATGATGGCCTTGCCGCGTCCGGCCCGCCCGACCTCGGCGATTGCGCGCGACGTGGTGCGGGTGAACTCGTCGATGTTGGCGCGGGTGCCAGGACCTGCCGACAGCGATGCGACGGTAGCGATGATCTCCGCGTAGTCGACCTCGGTGACCGCGGCCACGGCATGGACGATGGGGATGGTGGCCTGTCCAGCGCAGGTGACCATGTTGACGTTCATCGCGTCCAGATGTTCGTCGATGTTGGCGCTCGGCACCACAAATGGTCCGATCGCGGCCGGTGTGAGGTCGATGGCTCGAATACCCAGTTCGGCGTAGCGGGGTGCGTTGGCAATGTGGACGTAGGCACTGGTGGCCTCGAACACGAAGTCGGGCAACTCGCTGCGGGCGAGCAGCCAGTCGACACCGTCGGCCGATGCCTCGAGCCC